>NZ_JAPCIX010000003.1:0-345995 GCF_027707605.1 Aeromonas sp. QDB31
AAATCGGCTCAAACATGAAGAAATGAAATGACTGAGTCAGCCGAGAAGAATTTCCCCGCTTATTCGCACCTTCCTTAATTCAGACTCGATGATGATTCATCAAAGAGCAATGCTATTGTTAATTCACTCAGATTAAGGTCGGTCTGTCATTCAAGGGTCTCATGGAGGAGCTCTGTCATGTTCTGGAATCAAAAAACAAGCAAGGAAGTGAATGAGCAGGTAGCAAAGATGGCAGAGTTGAGTGCTTTCGAGCAGGCCATCCAGTCCCAGGTGCCTTTCATCCAGTTTACCCCGGCAGGAGTGGTCACCTTCGCCAACGAGCTGTTTCTCAAGATCGTGGGCTTTGGACGTGAAGAGGTGATTGGCAAGCACCACAGCACGCTCTGTTTTCCGGAGGACGTCAAGACCCGAGATTATGAGAGCCTGTGGCAGGATTTGCGCGGTGGCATCTCCCGCAACGGGCGCTTCATCCGCCAGTCGAAATCGGGCAAGGCAGTCTGGCTGGAGGCCACCTATTTCCCCATCGTGATCGACGGCAAGGTGGTGCGCGTCGCCAAGGTCGCCTCCGATGTGACACCGCAGCAATCCTCCCTCGAGCGCACCCAGGCCTTGCTGGCGGCGCTGGACAAATCGCTGGCAGTGATCGATTTCCAGCCGGACGGTACCGTCATCACCGCCAACCAGAACTTCCTCCACTGCTTCGGCTACCGGCTGGAGGAGGTGGTCGGCAAACACCATCGCCAGTTCTGCGATCCCGAGTTTTACCAGAAAAACCCCAACTTCTGGCGCGATCTTGGCTCGGGGGACATCAAGTCCGGACTCTTCATGCGCCTTGGCCATCACGGGGAGAAGATATGGCTGGAGGCGACCTACAACCCCATCTTCAACCACGAGGGCAAGGTGGTCAAAATCATCAAGCTGGCGAGCGACATCACGGAGCGGGTGGAAAAATCCATCTCCACCCGGGAGGCGGCCCAGAAGGCCTGCGCCATCGCGAGCGAAACCGTCGCCAGTGCCGCCAAGGGGCGGGAAGTGATCGACAAGGTGCTGGAGACCTCCTCTCACATCAACACCTCGGTCAACGAGGTGAGCAAGCAGATAGATCTGCTCAATCAGCAATCCAAGAGCATAGAGTCCATCATCTCCACCATCAGCGGCATCGCGGATCAGACCAACCTGCTGGCACTCAATGCCGCCATAGAGGCGGCCAGGGCCGGCGAGCAGGGCCGGGGGTTTGCGGTGGTCGCCGACGAGGTGAGGCAGCTGGCGGCCAGAACCTCGACCTCCACCAACGAGATCGTCTCCGTCATCAAGCACAACTCCGACATCACCTCCAAGATCACCCAGACCGTCTCCGTCGTCTCAGGCAAGGCGGTGGCGGGGCAGGATCAGGCCAACATCATCGCCGACGTCATCAAGGAGATCATCGAGGACGCGAACTCGGTCTCGGACACCGTCAAGAGTCTCTCCATCTGAGCTCGGGGTACGCCATCCAATAAACAACGCGGGGCCTGGCCCCGCGTTGTTTATTGTCATCCAGGATGTGTGAAAAGGCGTCAATCCTCTCCCTGCAGATAGTGCCTCGCCTCCTCGTCGGCCTGACCCAGG
This sequence comes from Aeromonas sp. QDB31, assembly GCF_027707605.1. Taxonomy (NCBI): domain Bacteria; kingdom Pseudomonadati; phylum Pseudomonadota; class Gammaproteobacteria; order Aeromonadales; family Aeromonadaceae; genus Aeromonas; species Aeromonas sp. QDB31. The sequence goes on from NZ_JAPCIX010000003.1 coordinate 1,609, forward strand.
GCCAGCTCCCACAACTCGGCGATGCAGAGCCCCTCCTCCCCCACCGCCGCTTCCTCCAGGGCCTCCAGGGCCCTGGCATCGGCCAGGGTGAAAGGGTGATGGCTCAGTAAAGCTTTGGCCTCGGCCAGCAACTTCATGTCGCTCATGGTGTGGCTCCTTCATGGCCAGCATAGGTCCCTGTCCAGACTGTAGCCGATCGGGGGAAAGTCAACTCTGGGCGGCGGCGCCGCGCACCCGGTTTTTGCCAGCGGGCAACTGACCGACCCCGATGCCGGCCAGCACGGCGGCGCAGGCAACCCATTGCAAGGCACCCAGCGTCTCCCCCAGCAGCAGATAGGCGAGCAGCAGGGTAAAGACCGGGATGAGGTTCACATAGGCGGCCGCCAGGGTCACCTTCACCTGGGTGACAGACCAGTTGTAGAGCAGGTAGGCGCCGAGCGTCACGAAGGCGCCGAGGAAGAGGATGACCCCCATGTCCTGCCAGTCCCAGTCCGCGGGCCAGGGGGCACTGAAGGCAAAGGGGGCGAAGAAGAGGGTGCCGACGAAGGCCTGCAGGGCGGTCAGAGTCAGCACGCCGTAACGGCTGGAGAGCTTCTTGAACACCACTGAGTAGGTGGCGGCGCAGAGCATGGCCCCCATCTCCAGACTGTTGCCGAGCAGGGCATTGGGAGCGAACTCATCGGCCCCCTCGGCCAACCCCAGCAGGGCGATACCGCAGATGGCGATGGCAAAACCCAGCAGCTGGCGGCGGCTCACCCGCTCCCTCAGCAGCACGAAGGCCACCAGGGCCACCATCAGGGGCAGCAGCGCACAGACCATGCCCGCCTGCCCGGCGCTGGTGTAGCGCAGGGCGTTGACCTCCAGCAGAAAATAGAGGCAGGGCTCCAGGGCGCCCATCAGGGCCAGCCAGCGCCAATCCCCTTTTTGATAGTGGAAGTTGCCGAGGTGACGGTAACACAGCAGCCAGCAGCCCGATGCCACCGCCATGCGCATAAACAGCACCTGGCCGAAGGACCAGACCTCCAGCACATGTTTGAGGGCGATAAAGGAGCTGGACCAGAGCAGCATGGCCAGGGTGAGGGTCAGTATGGGTAGCGGGCGCACAATGCCTCCATGAATTGGGCCCCCGAATAATAACCATACGGCCTTGCGGTTGTCTAAAGGCACCTAACATCAGATAATACCGCCGCCTTCACACCGGAAAACCCATCGTCAATGACTGAGTACCTGCTTTTACTGGTCAGTACCGTGCTGATCAACAACTTCGTGCTGGTGAAGTTTCTCGGCCTCTGCCCCTTCATGGGCGTCTCCGGCAAGCTGGAAACCGCCATCGGCATGGGACTGGCCACCACTTTCGTGATGACGCTCGCCAGCGCCTGCTCCTATCTGATGGAGCACTATATCCTGATCCCGCTGGACATAGCCTACCTGCGCACCCTGGGCTTCATCCTGGTGATCGCCGTGGTGGTGCAGTTCACCGAGATGGTGATCCGCAAGAGCAGCCCGACCCTCTATCGCCTGCTCGGCATCTTCCTGCCCCTCATCACCACCAACTGCGCCGTGTTGGGCGTCGCGCTGCTGAGCATCAACGAGCGTCACAACTTCATCCAGAGCATCATCTACGGCTTCGGGGCTGCCTGCGGTTTCTCGCTGGTGCTGATCCTGTTTGCCGCCATGCGTGAGCGTCTGGTGGCCGCCGACGTGCCGGCCCCCTTTCGCGGCGTCTCCATCGCCATGGTCACCGCCGGCCTGATGTCTCTGGCCTTCATGGGCTTTACCGGCCTCATCAAGATATAGCGCTATGACTCACATACTCTTTGCCATCCTGGTGCTGGCCCTGCTGGCCCTGGCCTTCGGCATCATTCTGGGCTATGCCGCCGTCAAGTTTCATGTGCAGGCCGACCCCATCGTCGACCAGCTCGATGCCCTGCTGCCCCAGACCCAGTGCGGCCAGTGTGGCTACCCGGGCTGCAAGCCCTATGCCGAGGCGCTGGCCAACGGCGACAAGATCAACAAGTGCGTGCCCGGTGGCGATGCCACCATGCGCAAGATAGCGGATCTGATGGGGGTCGAGCCCCAGCCGCTGGACGGTGGCGACGAAGCGGCCGTCCCCGTCAAGAAGGTCGCCTTCATTCACGAGGACATGTGCATAGGTTGCACCAAGTGCATCCAGGCCTGCCCGGTCGATGCCATCCTCGGCGCCACCAAGGCGATGCACACCGTCATCGCGGCCGAGTGCACGGGGTGCGATCTCTGCGTCGACCCCTGCCCGACCGACTGTATCGAGATGATCCCGGTGCCGACCACGGTCGACAACTGGAAATGGGATCTGGCCAAGGTCGCCATTCCGGTCAAGATAGTGGAATAAACAGCGGAGTAACCATGCAGCATCTGCTCGAACGCATCAAAGCCGGCACACTCTGGGATTTTCACGGTGGCATTCATCCTCCCGAGAACAAGCACCAGTCCAGCCTGACCCCTGTCGTGGACGCGGGTCTCCCCCCCCAGCTCATCATCCCGGTGCGCCAGCACGCAGGCCCGGCCGGCGAACTGCTGGTGCGGGTGGGTGACAGGGTCAAGAAGGGGCAACCGCTGACCCGTCATGACAAGGGCCGCATAGTGCCGGTGCACGCCTCCACCTCGGGCACCATCACCGCCATCGAACAACACACGGTGGCGCACCCCTCGGGCCTGGACGATCTCTGCGTCATCCTGACCCCGGACGGGGAAGATGCCTGGGGTGAACGCAGCCCCCAACCCGACTACTGGAATCTGGAGCGGGGCGAGCTGCTCGATCGCATCCAGCAGGCGGGGGTCGCTGGGCTCGGTGGCGCCGTCTTCCCGACCCACAGCAAGCTCGATGGCCGCGGCCAGCTCACCGAGATCCTGATCGTCAACGGCCTGGAGTGTGAACCCTACATCACCACAGATGACCGTCTGATGCAGGAGTATGCCGACGAGATCATGGAGGGCATCCGGGTGCTCAAGCACCTGCTCAAGCCCAAGCTGACCCTGATCGGGGTGGAAGACAACAAGCCGGCGGCCATCGAATCCCTCAACCGCCATGCCACAGACCCGGATGTGCTGGTCAAGTCGGTGCCGACCAAGTACCCCTCCGGCGGAGCCAAGCAGACCATAGAGCTGCTCACCGGGCGCCAGGTGCCCAAGGGAGGCCGGGCGGTCGACATGGGCATCATGGTGCTCAACGTCGCCACCGTCTTTGCCATCAAGCGCGCCATCATAGACGGCGAGCCGCTCATCTCGCGCATCGTCACCCTCACAGGGGATGCCTTCAAGCAACCGGGCAATGCCTGGGTGCGGCTCGGCACGCCGGTGCGCTGGCTGCTGCAGCGTTTCGAACTGCAACCGGAGGCGGATCAGCGGGTCATCATGGGAGGCCCCATGATGGGCTTCACCCTGCCCCATGCCATGGTGCCCGTGGTCAAGGCCACCAACTGCCTGCTCTCCCCCACCCGCGCCGAGCTGCCGCCCCCCGGCCCCGAACAGGCATGCATCCGTTGCAGCGCCTGTGCCGACGCCTGCCCCGCCAACCTGCTGCCCCAGGAGCTCTACTGGTACAGCCGGGTCAAGGAGTATGACAAGGCCGAGAAGCTCAACCTGTTCGACTGCATAGAGTGCGGGGCCTGTGCCTGGGTCTGCCCGAGCGAGATCCCCCTGGTGCAGTACTACAAGATTGCCAAGGATGACATCCGCGAGGTCCGTGCCGAGCACGAGAAGGCGGAGCGCGCCAAGCAGCGCTTCGAGGCCAAGCAGGCCCGCTTCGAGCGGGACAAGGCCGCGCGGGAGGCTCGCCACGCCGAGGCCGCCGCCCAGCGTCGCCAGGCCATGGCCGCGGCCGGGGGGGATGATCCCGTCGCCGCCGCTCTGGCCCGCCTCAAGGCCAAGCAGGACGCCGCCAGCGCAGAGCCCCAGCCGGACAACGCCGCCATGATGGCCGCCCGCGAGGCGCGCAAGCAGGAGGCGCTGGCGCGCCGCGCCGCCAAGGCGGTCGAGACCGCACAGCCGGATGATGTCGGCACGGCTGTCGTTGCCGAAGCTGATCCCAAGAAGGCCGCCATTGCCGCCGCCCTGGCCCGTGCCAAGGCCAAGAAGGCTGCCCAGGCTGCCGGTGACGAGGCCAACAACACGGCTGCCGCTCCGGGCGAGCCGGTGGCTGAGCCCGCTGCCGAGATCGATCCCAAGAAGGCAGCCATCGCCGCCGCCCTGGCTCGCGCCAAGGCCAAGAAAGCGGCCCAGGCTGCCGATGACGGGGCCAGCAACACAGCAGCCGCTCCGAGCGAGCCGGTGGCTGAGCCTGCCCCCGAGGTCGATCCCAAGAAGGCGGCCATCGCCGCCACCATCGCACGCGCCAAGGCCAAGAAGGCGGCCCAGGCCGCCGGTGACGAGACCAGCAACACGGCTGCCACATCGGGCGAGCAGGTGACTGAGCCCGCTGCCGAGATTGATCCCAAGAAGGCGGCCATTGCCGCTGCCATCGCCCGCGCCAAGGCCAAGAAGCTGGCGACTGCCGCTGACGAGGTCGTGCCCGACGCGCCAGTTTCCTCAAGTGACACTGTGAGCGACACGCTGGCCGCCCCGGGCGAGCCGGTGGCCGAGCCCGCCCCCGAGGTCGATCCCAAGAAGGCTGCCATTGCCGCCGCCATCGCCCGTGCCAAGGCCAAGAAGCTGGCCGCCGCCGCAGGCGAGGTCGCGCCCGATGCGCCTGTCCCCTCAAGGGACGTTGTGAGCGACACGCAGGTTACTCCGGGCGAGCCGGTGGCTGAGTCCGCCCCCGAGGTCGACCCCAAGAAGGCGGCCATTGCCGCCGCCATCGCCCGCGCCAAGGCCAAGACGCTGGCCGCCGCCGACGAGGTCGTGCCCGATGCGCCCGTCCCCTCAAGGGACGCTGTGAGCGACACGCTGGCCGCCCCGAGCGAGCCGGTGGCTGAGTCCGCCCCCGAGGTCGACCCCAAGAAGGCGGCCATTGCCGCTGCCATCGCCCGTGCCAAGGCCAAGAAGCTGGCGGCCGACGCCGCGGCGCACACTCCATCTCCTTCGACCGACAAGAGCCACTGATCCATGTTCAATCTCGCGAGTGCGCCCTTCGCCCATAACCGCAGACAGACCCAGACTCTGATGCTGCTGGTGATCCTGGCCTGTCTGCCCGGCTTCCTGGCCCAGACCTGGTTCTTCGGCTGGGGAACCCTGATCCAGATCCTGCTGGCCCTGGTGACGGCCCTGGGCTGCGAGGCCCTGGTCCTGCGCCTGCGCGGCCGCCCTGTCAAACCAGCCCTGCTGGACGGCAGCGCAGCCCTCACCGCCGTGCTGATAGGTCTATCCCTGCCCCCCCTGCTGCCTTGGTGGATGCTGGTACTGGGCACCGCCTTTGCCATCATCATCGCCAAGCACCTCTATGGCGGGCTCGGTCAGAACCTGTTCAACCCGGCCATGGTGGCCTATGTGCTGCTGCTGGTCTCCTTCCCGGTCCAGATGACCAGCTGGCTGCCCCCCTCCAGCATCGCCGCCTACGGGGTCGACTTTGGGGACGCCGTCTCGGTGATCTTCACCGGCTTCAGCCTGGACGGCTACAGCCTGGCGCAGCTCAAGCAGGGGGTGGATGGCCTGACCATGGCTACCCCCCTCGACACCCTGAAGACGGGCCTGACCCAGGGGCTCACCGCCAGCGAAGTGATGACTCACGCCGTGTTCGAGGGTTGGGGCGGGATTGGCTGGAGCTGGGTCAACCTCGGCTACCTGCTGGGTGGCCTCTTCCTGCTGCAGCAGAAGGTGATCAACTGGCGCATTCCCACCGCCGTGCTGGGGGCCCTGCTGCTCTCTGCCACCCTGGGTTATCTGGCCACGCCGGACGCTACCGCCACCCCCATGCTGCACCTGTTCAGCGGCGCCACCATGCTGGGGGCCTTCTTCATCGCCACCGATCCGGTGAGCGCCAGCACCACGGCCAGGGGTCGCCTCATCTACGGCGTGCTGATCGGCGTGCTGGTCTACCTCATTCGTCGCTTCGGCGGCTACCCGGACGCCTTCGCCTTCGCCGTGTTGCTGGCCAACCTCTGCGTGCCGCTCATCGACAGCCTGACGCGTCCCAAGGTCTATGGGGATCGCCGCAAATGAGCCAACCTCTGCGTAGCCAGCCCCAGCGACAGCCTGACTCGCCGCAAATGATCATCGCGCACATCTCACTCTCAGGAGCCCTCCCATGTTAAAGAGCATGCGCAAAAACGGCGTCACCCTGGCCCTGTTCGCCCTGGCCTGTACCGCCATGGTGGTGCTGACCAACGAGCTGACCCGGGATCGCATCGCCCACCAGCAACAGCTGGAGAAGCTGCGCACCCTGGAGGCCCTGCTGCCGGCGGGGAGCTATGACAACGATCTGGTGGCCAGCTGCAGGCTGGTCACCAGCCGCGAGTACCTGGGCAGCGATCAGCCCATGCCGCTCTACACCGCCACCCTCAAGGGGGAGCACACCGGCTATGCGCTGGAAACCGTGGCCCCCGACGGCTACAGTGGTGCCATTCGCATGGTGGTCGGCACCGATGCCAGCGGCGCCATCAGCGCAGTGCGGGTGCTGGCTCACAAGGAAACCCCGGGTCTTGGCGACAAGATAGAGCTGAAGAAATCGAGCTGGATAGAGAGCTTCGTCGGCAAGTTCCTCACCAAGGAGAACGCGGCAAGCTGGGCGGTGAAAAAGGATGGCGGCGAATTTGACGCCTTCACCGGCGCCACCATCACCCCGCGTGCCGTGGTCAAGGCGGTGAAGAATCTGCTGCTGCTGCAGCAGGAGCACCCTGAGCTGCTGCAAGAGGCCCCCTCCTGTGACACCACACCCTGACACCGGAGCCCCATATGGCGCATACAACGGAACAAGCAATGGAACAAGTTGATGTGATTGACGGCCATAGCCCGGCCGATGAGGGCAACAGCCGCCGCGAGGAACTCAAGGAGCTGATGCTGCAGGGACTGTGGAAGAACAACCCTTCCCTGGTGCAGGTGCTGGGGCTCTGCCCGACCCTGGCGGTCTCCTCCACCTTTACCAATGCCCTGGGGCTGGGTCTTGCGACCATGGTGGTGCTGGTCTGCTCCAACCTGGCCGTCTCTCTGGTGCGCAACTGGGTGCCCAAGGACATCCGCATCCCGGTCTACGTGATGATCATCGCGGCCCTGGTGACCAGCGTGCAGCTGTTGATGAACGCCTACACCTATGGCCTCTATCAGGCGCTCGGCATCTTCATCGCCCTCATCGTCACCAACTGCGTCATCATAGGCCGGGCCGAGGCTTATGCCTCCAAGAACCCGCCCCTGCTGGCGGCCATCGACGGCTTCATGATGGGGCTGGGGTTCACCCTGGTGCTGCTGTTGCTGGGGGGCCTGCGTGAGATCATCGGCATGGGTACCCTGTTCGACGGCGCCGACCTGCTGCTGGGGGACTGGGCCAGGTCCCTGCGCATCGAGCTGTTCCATGCCGATGCCAGCCTGCTGCTGGCCATCTTGCCGCCGGGGGGCTTCATCGGCCTGGGCCTGCTCATCGCCGGCAAGAACGCCATCAACGACTGGATGGGCCGCAAACAGCGTGCCGACAAGGCACACTGCAGCCTGCCCGCAGCCGGTGCCCGCACCACCCAGCTCTGAGGGCTGGCACCAAGACAGACATGAGACGCGATGAATAACCAAAAACGCAGAGAGATACTGGAACGGCTGCGGGAGAACAACCCGCACCCCACCACCGAGCTCAACTTCACCACGCCGTTCGAGCTGCTGATCGCCGTGCTGCTGTCGGCCCAGGCGACCGATGTCAGCGTCAACAAAGCCACCGACAAGCTCTATCCGGTGGCCAATACCCCGGCCGCCATGCTGGCACTCGGGGTGGACGGCGTGAAGGAGTACATCAAGACCATTGGCCTGTTCAACACCAAGGCCGAGAACGTCATCAAGACCTGCGCCATCCTGCTGGAGAGACACGGCGGCGAGGTGCCGGAAAATCGCGAGGCACTGGAAGCCCTGCCGGGGGTGGGCCGCAAGACCGCCAACGTGGTGCTCAACACGGCGTTTGGCTGGCCCACCATAGCGGTCGATACCCATATCTTCCGGGTGTCGAATCGCACCGGTTTCGCGGTGGGCAAGAACGTGGATCAGGTCGAAGAGAAGCTGCTGAAGGTGGTGCCCGCCGAGTTCAAGCTGGATGTGCACCACTGGCTGATCCTGCACGGGCGCTACACCTGTCTGGCGCGCAAGCCACGCTGCGGCTCCTGTATCATCGAAGACTTGTGCGAGTACAAAGAAAAGGTCTACCCCCAGAGCTGAACGACCTCCTTTCCGTTCACTGCCCGACCTCAAGACCTAGATAGAAAGCAGTACCAATCACCAACCCGGAGAATTGAGCAATGAGAATTCTGCATACCATGCTGCGCGTCGGCGACCTGCAACGCTCCATCGACTTCTACACCCGCGTGCTGGGCATGACACTGCTGCGCAAGAGCGAGAACAGCGAATACAAGTACACCCTGGCCTTCGTCGGCTACGGTGACGAGAAGGATGAGGCCGTCATCGAACTCACCTACAACTGGGGCGTGAGCGAGTACGAGCTGGGCTCCGCCTACGGCCACATCGCCCTGGAAGCGGACGACATCTATGGCACCTGCGACGCCCTGCGCGCCGCCGGCGCCAAGATCACCCGCGAGCCGGGCCCGGTCAAGGGTGGCACCACTGTCATCGCCTTCGTGGAAGACCCGGACGGTTACAAGATTGAGCTGATCGCCAAGAAAGACACAGGAACCGGCCTCGGCGTCTGAGCCAGACCGGCATCCTCGCGGTGACATAGCAACCGGGGCCCTGGGGCCCCGTTTTTGTTGGTACTCTGCCAGCCGTCCACCATCAGGCGAGACGGAAGCGGCCTATGGTCTGGCGCAGGCTCGCCGCCAGCTGGCTCAGCTCCAGACAGGCGCGGGCGGTGTGATCGGCACCGGTCGCCACCTCGTTGGAAGACTCGTTGATCCGCTCCACGTTGCGGCCCGGCTCGGTGTAGCTCCCGTTGGAGCGAAACGGCTCATCCCAGGCCTGATCCTTGAGCCCCTGCGCCAGCAGGGTGGAATCGGTGAAATTCAGCACCTGATCCAGCATACCACGCTGTTTGCTGGCGAGAAAAAGGTCGAATATCACGTTGAGGGCGGCAATAACCGCAAAGACCACGGCAATCTTCGTGCCGATGGAGAGGTTCTTGCAAAACATGTTGGCCGGTGATCCTCGACTGCTGATACGCTGGGGTGCAGGGGCGATCACATCCGTGTAAGTGGTGACCCGAGACACCTGACGGGAAGACGAAACAACACGAACGAACGGGAAGCGCATTCGCAGGCAAGCCCCTGCCACAGCTGCCGCCCTCGTTTATCCCTCTCGTGTTGCACAGGGCCATGTCGTTTGGCATGCGCCAGGAATACAAGCGCGACCGGATGACCACAAACTTGAGCCGATTGCAGCAATCGGTCCGCGAGCATGGACAAACCGGGGGCCAGGTTATGTAATGGCACTCTCGTCTCTCCCAACCACAGTCCCCCCGAGGCCCCATGGATAACGCGTCGACCCTCAGCCCCTCCTGGTCAGTACAACTGCGCGAGCAGATAGCGGATCGCCCCCTCGTCGCCCTGGGGCTGCTGCTCGCCCTGGCCGCCGTGCTGCTGCTCCTGTTGCAGAGCCTCGTCATGCTGGCGGCCGGTGACATCAGCCCCGGGGTGCGTTATGGCCTTATCGGCGGCGCCGCCGGGTTTGCCGCGACGGCGCTTGGCGCCCTGCCCGCCCTGTTCCTGCGATCTGTTCCCCAGCGGGTGGAAGACGCCATGCTGGGCTTTGCCGCCGGCATGATGCTGGCGGCCAGCGCCTTCTCCCTGCTGCTGCCGGGGCTGGAGGCGGCCGAGGGGATCACCGGAGACGGCTTTCTCGCCGCCGCCGTGGTGGTGGCCGGCATGACCCTGGGGGTCTTGCTGATGCTGGGGCTGGATCAGTTCACCCCCCATGAGCACGACAAGACAGGCCCCTGCGGTCCCGGCCACGAGAGCTGCTCCCGGGTCTGGCTGTTCGTGTTTGCCATCGCCCTGCACAACCTGCCGGAAGGCATGGCCATCGGGGTCAGCTTCTCCCAGGGGGACATGGCGGTGGGGCTGCCGCTCACTACCGCCATCGCCCTGCAGGACATCCCCGAGGGGCTGGCGGTGGCGCTCGCCATGTGCGCCGCCGGCTTTCGTCCCTCGGTGGCCGTGCTGGTGGCCATCGGCAGCGGTCTGCTGGAACCGCTCGGCGCCCTGCTCGGGGTCGGGCTCGCCAGCGGTATGGCCATCGCCTACCCCATTGGCCTGGGGCTCGCGGCCGGCGCCATGTTGTTCGTGGTCTCCCACGAGGTGATCCCCGAGACCCACCGCAACGGCCACCAAACCCACGCCACCCTAGGTCTGATGGCAGGCTTTGCACTGATGATGACCCTGGATACGGCACTGGGTTAACCGGAAATCCCCTGCCCTCTTGATTCGAACGGCGGCGCTCGGCGCCGCCGTTATCTTTTGCTATCATCTCCGCCAACTTTTTCGGCACCGCTACCCAGCGCGTGGCCGGGCCCGCACAAGATCTGAGAAACGAGGTAGATGATGAAAGTAGGTATTATCGGCGCCATGGAGCAGGAAGTTGCCCTGCTGCGCAGCCAGCTGAGTGAACCCACCACCCTGCAACTGGGCGGCTGCGAGTTCTATCAGGGCCGTCTGGCCGGTAAAGAGGTGATCCTGACCCGCTCCGGCATCGGCAAGGTTGCCGCCAGCGTCGCCACCAGCCTGCTGCTGGAGAAATTTGCCCCCGACTGTGTCATCAACACCGGCTCCGCCGGCGGCTTTGCCCAGGACCTGCACATCGGAGACGTGGTGATCGCCAGCGAGATGCGTTTCCACGACGTGGACGTGACCGCCTTCGGTTACGAGATGGGTCAGATGGCCCAACAGCCCGCCGCCTTCCCCTGCGATGACAAGCTCATCGCCCTGGCCCAGACCTGCATCGCCGAGCAAGGCAAGCACCAGACCAAGGTCGGCCTCATCTGCACCGGCGATCAGTTCATGTGCAAGCCGGACGCCATCGCCAAAGCCCGCGCCGACTTCCCGCAAATGCTGGCAGTCGAGATGGAAGGGGCCGCCATCGGCCAGGTATGCCACATGTTCAAGGTGCCCTATCTGGTAGTGCGCGCCATGTCCGACATCGCCGGCAAGGAGCAGGTGGAATCCTTCGATGCCTTCATCGAGGTGGCGGGTCAACACTCCGCCGAGGTGATCATCGCGCTGCTCGGCAAGCTGTGATCGACGCCCTCTCCTGGGATGCCCTGATGGCCGCCCTCGCCTCGACGACGGCGGCCATCATGGTGGGCGCCGCCCTGCTGGAGGCCCTGCTGCCCTGGCCCGCGCGTTTCAGGCCCGGCGCAGCCGTGCCGCTGCTGACCCGCCTCGGCCACAAGGTGTATCGCCCGGACGGTTCGCCCAGCCAGCAACGTCAGGCGGGGCTGCTGGCCCTGCTGGTGGTCTGGGTGCCCTGCGCCGCCGGCCTCTGGGCGGTGCGCAACCTCTCCCTGTCTGAACCCCTGTTCGACCTGCTGTTCCTGCTGCTGATGCTGGAGTCACGCCCGCTGCGGGAGCTCGCCCAGGGGAGTCGCGCCCTGGCAACCCAGGAGACGCTAGTGGTGGCAAGGTTGCAGGCAGCAAGCTGGCTCAGACGAGAGACGGGCGCTCTGTCGGTGATGGGATTGAACAAGGCGGTGAGCGAGACCTGCGTGCTGCGCCTCGTGGGCCAGTGGGCCGGCCCCCTGCTGGGCTTTGCCCTGGCCGGGATGCAGGGGGCCCTGCTCTGGCGCCTCGCCCAGCTTATGAATCAGGCCTGGAGCCCGAAGCAGACCGAGTTCGTCCACTTCGGCCGCGCCGCCAGTGCGCTCTATCAGGGGCTCTGTGCCCCCGCCATATTGCTGCTGGCGCTCCCGCTTGCGCTGACCCGGTTGCGCCAGCTTGGGGGCAAGCTGCGCCTTGCCCTGCGCTGGCCCTATCCGGCCATGGGCGCCCTGCTCGGCCTGCTGGCACAGAGCACCGGCAGCCGCCTCGGGGGCCCCCGCTACTATCAGGGCCAGCTGGTACGCCTCCCGGTGCTGGGCGATGGGAGCGAACCCGATGCCACCCTGCCCCGGCGCCTGCTCCATCGCCTGCTGCTGATCGGCTGGGGCTGGCTCTGGCTCTCGCTGATCCTGACCCTGATGGCACTGACTCATGGCTGACCGCTTCCCCCTTCGCGCCCTCTGCCTGCTGCTGTGCCTGCTCGGCTGGCCCCTGTCCGCTGCGGCGGCCACCCCGCAGCGCATCATCAGCCTCACCCCCCACCTGACCGAGCTGCTGTACGACATAGGGGCCGGGGATCGCATAGTCGCAGCCGACGATGCCTCCGATTTCCCCCCCGAGGTGGCGCCCCTGCCACGGGTCGCCAACTATCGCAGCATCAACCTGGAGGCACTGCTGGCACAGAAGCCGGATCTGGTGGTGGCTTGGCGCTCGGCCCAGTCCCGCATGCTGGCCCCCGTCGAGAAGCTCGGCATCCCCGTCTTCTACTCGGAGCCCACCGACTTTGCCTCCCTGGCCGACGAGATGCGCAGCCTGGGGCGCCTGCTAGGCACCCGGCAGAAGGCCGACCAGCAGGCCGACGCCTATCTGGCCAGGCTCGATGCCCTGAAACAGCGCTACGGCAAGCCCAAACCGGTCTCGGTCTTCTATCAGCTCTGGTATCCGCCGCTCACCAGCGTCAACGACTCGACCTGGCCGGGCCGCGCCATCAGGCTCTGCGGTGGCCGCAATATCATGGCCGATGCCAGCTCCCCCTATCCCCAGGTCGGGCTGGAGCAGGTGATCAAGGCCAACCCGGATCTCATCCTGGCTGGTAGCCGGGATCCCGCCGTGCTGGCCCACTGGCATCAGTGGCCCATGCTGGATGCCGTCAGGCAGCAGCGGCTCGTTCTCATCAACCCCGATGAGCTGCACCGCTTCACCCCGCGGGCCCTCAACGCAGTGGAGCAGGTATGCGAGGCCATCGCCGGCAGCAGCCCGCCATCGGCCTGATCCCAGGCGTCGCAGCGGGTTGGTCCTCCGATGGCTCGCTACAAGATATGGCATAGAATATGCTTTCCACTCTGACAGATACTCACTCCATAACGGGACTATGACATGTTCAACGGAAAAACGATCCTGATCACCGGGGGTACCGGCTCCTTTGGCAAGAAATTCATCGAGACTGTCCTCTCTCTGTACACGCCGAGCCGTTTGATCGTCTATTCCCGTGATGAACTCAAGCAATTCGAGATGCAGCAGCGCTTCAACCACCCCTGCATGCGCTACTTCATCGGCGATGTACGCGATGCCGAGCGACTCAACATGGCCATGCACGGCGTGGACTTCGTGGTCCATGCCGCCGCCCTCAAGCAGGTACCGGCCGCCGAGTACAACCCCATGGAGTGCATCAAGACCAATATCTATGGGGCGGAGAATGTCATCAAGGCGGCCCTCAACAACGGGGTCGAGAAGGTGATCGCCCTCTCTACCGACAAGGCTGCCAACCCGGTCAACCTCTATGGCGCCACCAAGCTCTGCTCCGACAAGCTGTTCGTGGCCGCCAATAATATGGCGGGCAGGCATCCGACTATTTTCTCCGTGGTGCGCTACGGCAACGTGGTAGGATCCCGCGGCTCAGTAGTGCCCTTCTTCGACCGGTTGATAAAGGAAGGCGCCAGCCGCCTGCCCATCACCCATGGCGAGATGACCCGCTTCTGGCTCACCCTGCAACAGGGAGTGGAATTCGTGCTGACCAACTTTGTCCGCATGAAGGGGGGGGAAGTATTCGTTCCCAAGATCCCGTCCGTGCGCATCACGGATCTCGCCAGCGCCATGGCCCCCGAGCTGCCCCAGGAGATCATCGGCATACGCCCGGGCGAGAAGCTGCACGAGGTGATGTGCCCGGCCGATGACTCCTACCATACCTATGAGTTCAATGACTATTACGTCATCGCCCCCAGCATCACCTTCACGAGTCGCAACAATGACTTCGCGATCAATGCCCTGGGGGAGCAGGCGACCCTGGTCGAGCCCGGCTTCGAATACAATTCCCTCAATAATCGCCATTTCCTGTCGATAGAGGAATTGAAAACGATGAACCAGCAGGTGCTAGCCGAATGATCCCCTATGGACGCCAATCCATCACAGATGAAGATATCGAAGCCGTCGTTGCCGTCCTGAAGTCGGACTATCTGACACAGGGCGAGGCGGTCCCCGCCTTTGAACAGGGACTGGTCGACTACTGCCATGCCCCTCATGTGATCGCCTGCAGCAACGGAACCACGGCCCTGCATCTCGCCTGCGCCGCGCTTGAACTGGGAGCAGATGACTGGGTCTGGGTCTCGGCCATCAGTTTCGTCGCCTCCGCCAACTGTGCCCGCTATTGCGGCGCCCAGGTGGATTTCGTCGATGTGAAACCCGATACCGGCAACCTCTGCGTGACGGCGCTGCGCGAGAAGCTGCAAAGCGTTCAGGGCAGCGCTCGTCAGCCCAGGGCCCTGGTCGCCGTGCACCTGGCAGGCCAGCCCTGCGATCTTGCCGAGATTGGCGCCCTGTGCCGGCAATATGGCGTTCACCTCATTGAGGATGCCTGCCATGCCCTGGGGGCCAGCTATCAGGGAGACCCCATCGGCAGCTGTGCCTACAGCGACATGACCGTCTTCAGCTTCCACCCCGTGAAACCCATCACCACGGGGGAAGGGGGCGCGGTGACTACCCGCAGTGCCGAGCTGGCCGCCAGGCTTCGCCTCTATCGCAGTCATGGCATCACACGGGATCCAGAGCAACTGAGGGTCGCCAGTCCGGGTGGCTGGTACTACGAGCAGCAGGTGCTCGGCTTCAACTACCGCCTGACCGACATCCAGGCGGCCCTGGGGTTAAGCCAGCTCGCTCGCCTGCCGCAGTTCATCGACAGGCGTCGGCAGTTGGCCGCCCGCTACGACGAGCTGTTGACTCGGCTGCCGGTGCAGCCCCTGAACCAGATGGATGACTGCCTCAGTGGCTATCACCTCTATGTGATCCGGGTTCACGACCGGGACCGGGTGTTTGCAAAGCTGAGGGAGGCCGGCATCGGCGTCAACGTCCACTACATGCCCATTCCGGCCCAGCCTTATTACCGTGGTCTGGGCCATGATCCCGCCGATTACCCCGGCGCCCAGGCCTATTACCGGCAAGCCATCAGCCTTCCTCTGTTCCCTGCCCTCTCATCCGCCGAGCAGGACAAGGTTGTCGAAGCCCTGGAGTCGGTGCTATGCGCCTAGCCCTAGGCACTGTCCAGTTCGGCCTCGATTACGGCATCAGCAACCATTCGGGCCAGGTACCGGATGGCGAACTCGACGCCATCCTGACTCTGGCCCGCAAGCTGGGGATGGATACCCTGGACACAGCCCAGGCCTACGGCAAGGCCGAGGCAAGACTAGGGCTTTGCAACACCGCCGACTTTCAGGTCATCACCAAGCTGTCACCGAACATCGACGCCGCGAACCTAGCCTCCTCTTTGGAGTCCAGTCTGCAACGACTGGCTCGCCCCAGCGTCGAGGGCTTGCTGCTGCACCGCAGTCAGGATGCCAGCCCTGCCCTGTTCGAGCATTTGGCGGATCTTCAGCATCAGGGCAAGGTAGGCAAGGTGGGGGTCTCCGTCTACTCCCCCGAGGAGCTGGCACTCTGGCTGGCGCAGGGTTATCCCCTGGAGCTGGTGCAGCTCCCCGCCAACCTGCTCGATCAACGCTTCCTGCGCTCGGGCTGGCTCGACCGGTTGCAGGCCATGGGCTGTGAAATCCATGTGCGATCCCTCTTCCTGCAAGGCCTGTTATTGATGCAGCCGGCCCTTCGTCCCGTTTATTTTGACGCCTTCGGTGAACTGCTCGCGCGGCTGGATGGGTGGCATCCCCACCTCTCCCCCCTCCACAAGGCGCTCTCCCTGATCCCGGCCCTGCCCCAGGTGAGCCGCTTCGTGGTGGGGGTCTGTCATGCCCACGAGCTGGCGGCCATAGCCTCGGCTTATGCCCATCTGCATCCGTGCCATGACGACGACCTAGCTGCCCTCGCCTGTGACGAGCCGACCCTCATCAACCCAGCCTTGTGGAGAACATCATGATCCTCGGGATCCTGCAGGCCAGAGCCGGCTCCAGCCGGCTGCCTGGCAAGGTGCTCAAGCCTCTGCTCGGCGCCCCCATGCTCGCCCGCCAGATAGAGCGACTCCAACGCTCGACCAGGCTGGATCAGCTGGTGGTCGCCACCAGTGACCAGGCCGACGATCTGGCCATAGCGGCGCTCTGCGCAGAACTGGATGTTCCCTGTTTTCGCGGCCCCCTGGACGATGTGCTGCAACGCTTTCATCTGGCGGCGCAACCCTTTGGCCCCAGCCAGATTGTCAGGCTCACCGGCGACTGCCCCCTCGCGGATCCCGCCCTCATCGACGAGCTGATCGAGCTGCATCTGGCCGGCGGCTACGACTACAGCAGCAACTGCTGGGATCCCAGCTACCCGGATGGGCTGGACGCGGAGATCATGAGCGCCGCCACCCTGGATCTGCTGGCCGAGTGCGCCCACACCCCGACCCAGCGCGAGCACGTCACCTACTACATCCGCCAACATGCGGATCAGTTCAAGATAGGAACACTTAGCCACACTCCCAGCCTGGCCCACCTGCGCTGGACGGTGGACGAGCCCGCCGACTTCGCCCTGGTCGAGCAGATATATCAGCGGCTCTACCCGTCAAACCCGGCCTTTGCCACCGACGACATTCTCGCCCTGCTGGCCCGTGAGCCGCAGTTGGCGACCCTGAACACTCAACATCAACGCAATGAGGGGCTGGCGCGATCGCTGGCCAAGGAGAACCACTCATGACCTCACGTTATCAGCATTCACTGACCCTCTCAGCCCGGGCCGAGCAGAGCATTCCCTTAGGGTCCCAGACCTTCTCCAAGAGCCGCCTCTGCTTCCCCTACGGCGCCGCCCCGCTCTTTATCGAGCGCGGCCAGGGCGCCAGAGTGTGGGACGTGGATGGCAACGAGTATCTCGACTTTGCCAGCGGCCTGCTGGCCATCAGCCTCGGCTATTGCGATCCGGATGTGAACCAGGCCGTGCTGGAGCAGCTCAACCTGGGCTCCATCTTCTCCCTTCCCCATCGGCTGGAAACCGAGGTGGCGGAACAGCTGATCGAGCTGATTCCCTGCGCCGAGATGGTGCGCTTTGGCAAGAACGGCACCGATGCCACCTCCGCCTGCATCCGCCTCTCTCGCGCCGTCACAGGGCGAGAGCGGGTCGCGGTCTGCGGCTATCACGGCTGGCAGGACTGGTACATAGGCTCCACCACCCGCCACCTGGGGGTGCCCGAGTGCGTACGCGAGCTGACCCATCGCTTCGACTACAACAATCTGGCCTCCCTCAAGGCCCAGCTGGAAGCCCATCCCGGCGAGTTTGCCGCCGTGATCCTGGAACCCATGAACGTCGCCTGGCCCGCCCCTGAGTTCCTGCCCGGCCTGCGCCAGCTGTGCGACGAGCACGGCGCCCTGCTCATCTTCGATGAGACCATCACAGGTTTTAGAAATCATTTAGGAGGCGCCCAGACCCTGTTCGGGGTGACCCCGGATCTGGCCGCCTTCGGCAAGGGGATGGCCAACGGCTTCCCTATCTCCGCCGTGGTGGGTCGCCGCCAGTACATGCGCCGCATGGAGGACATCTTCTTCTCCGGCACCTTCGGCGGCGATGCCATCGCCCTGGCGGCGGCCAACGCCGTCATCAAGAAGATGCGCCGGCTCGACGTGCCCACTCGCCTGGCCGAGCGGGGCCAGCAACTGCTCGATGGGCTCAACGCCCTGTTGCAAAAGCTGGATGCCCCAGGCTGGCTGCAAAGCGCCGGCCACCCCAGTTGGTGTTTCTTACTGACAGGTGATTCAACCAACCACACAAGCTGGCAGTTAAAGAGCTATTTAATGCAGGAGCTGTGCAAGCGTGGCATTCTCAGCCTTGGCAGCCACAACCTCAATCTTGCCCATAGTGAAGAGGACATTCGAACCCTGCTGGCCGTCTATGCAGAAGTCCTGCCGGAACTTATCCGTCTGGACGCGAGTAAGGCCATCCATCAGGCCCTGGATGGCGAGCCTATCCAGCCGGTATTCAAGGTGCGCTGAGTGCAACCAGATATGCCGCAGACTCGATGCACAGCATCGGATAGCATGAGGCTAGACGGCCAGCGGATTGTTTTTCGTACCGATGCATCGCTGGAGATCGGTTCAGGCCATGTAATGCGCTGTCTGACCCTAGCCGATGCATTGAGTGAGAAAGGGGCTAAGTGCTGGTTTATCTGCCGTGCGCATCCAGGACACCTGGCTGAGCTTATCCGTACCCGTGGGCACCACTGCCATCTGCTTGACACAGTCGCCGAGCCAGACCAAGGCTCTGCGGACATATCTTCACCTGCACATGCGAGCTGGCTTGGATGCAGCAAGATGCTGGATGCTGCACAAACCCATGTAATTCTGGCCGAGCTGTGTCCAGCATGGTTGATTGTCGACCACTACGCTCTCGACGCCCACTGGGAAAGCAGGCTCCGTAATTATGTCGGTCGAATCATGGTGATCGATGACCTTGCGGATCGTCCTCACGATTGCGATCTGCTGCTCGATCAGAATCTGGGCCGACAGCTCGATGACTACCGAAAACATGTCCCACCCGGTTGCCAACTCCTGATCGGCCCACGCTATGCATTGCTTCGCCCAGAATTTGCTGAATTACGAGAATACTCTCTAAAGCGGCGCCAGCGTCCGGTGTTAAAACAGGTTCTGATCACTATGGGGGGTGTCGACAAGCTTAATGTAACTAGCCAAGTGTTGAATGCATTACGCTGTGCCCCCTTGCCTGACGATTGTCGGATCCTTGTAGTAATGGGACCAAAGGCCCCATGGCTAACACAGATTGAAGATCTCGCTGCAACTCTACACTGGCCAACCGAAGTACTGGTTAATGCTAACAATATGGCGCAACTTATGGCGAGTAGTGACTTGGCGATCGGTGCTGCGGGTAGTACATCTTGGGAGCGATGCTGTCTCGGTTTACCTACATTGATGATGATAATTGCAGACAACCAACAAGAAGCAGCGCACAATTTAATGTCGGCTGGAGCGGCTGTGTGTATGCAAGAAAAAAATATGGAAAAAAATATTACACATTGGGTTAATGAGTTTATTACAGCACCAGGAACTAGCACTGTAATGACAAGTTGTGCCAGTAGTATTACAGATGGTTTAGGAGTCTGGTTAGTTTCAGACAAAATAATGTCTACTTAATTGGGAATTTTGCCATGGATTCTCTTGGTGTATTACGAAATGTTAGAGAAAATGAACTTGATATAATGCTCGCTTGGCGTAACGAGCAAAAAGTAAGAAGTAATATGTACACTCAGCATATTATATCGCGTGAAGAGCATTATTCTTGGTGGGAGAGGACTAAACTCCGTCAAGACCAAAGATATTATATGTATGAATATGAAGGGCTGCCATGTGGCATAACATCATTTAACAATATAGACTTGAGTAATAAAAATTCAGCCTGGGCATTTTACACATCACCTTCAGCACCGAGAGGATCTGGAGCTAAGATGGAGTTTCTGATGCTCGACCTAGCATTCATTACGCTTGGCTTACACAAACTATACTGTGAGGTATTAGAGTTTAATCGCCCTGTAATTACTTTACACCACAAGTTTGGCTTTGAAACTGAGGGGGTTTTTAAGGATCAGCGCTTTACTAATGGAGAGTTTATCAATGTTCATAGACTGGCTATTTTAAAAACCCAATGGGAATGCAATAGAACTGCTCAACTAGAAAGAATAATAGCATTCAGGAGCAGATAGCATATGAAACCAAGAATATTTATTAATGATGTTGGCATTGGTGCTGATTTTCCTCCATATGTGATAGCAGAAATGTCTGCTAACCATAATGGCAAGCTAAATAATGCATTCCGCTTAATTACAGAGGCTAAGCATGCTGGTGCTAGCGCTATAAAATTACAGACTTATACAGCAGACACCATTACTCTTAACAGCAATACCCCAGAATTTCAAATCCATGAAGGGCTTTGGCGCGGTAAGAATCTTTATCAACTTTACCAAGAGGCTCAGCTACCTTGGGAATGGCATGCTCCCTTATTTCAGCATGCCCGTAAAATCGGTATCACAATTTTCAGCTCTCCTTTTGACACCACCGCGGTAGATCTCCTAGAAGAGCTCAATGCGCCTGCCTACAAGATTGCGTCTTTTGAAGCAATTGACCTACCATTGATCCGCTATGTCGCAAGCACAGGCAAACCCATGATCATATCGACGGGCATGGCAAACGCGGAAGAAATTGAAGATGCGATTGAGGCGGCGAGAACTGGTGGCTGCAAAGAATTAGCCATACTTCACTGTGTCAGTGGTTATCCTGCTCCGGCTGAAGATTACAACTTGCGCACCTTGCTAGATATGCAGCAGCGCTTCGGATTAGTGACTGGGTTATCCGATCATACGCTCGACAATACAACAGCTATTGCCAGTGTTGCCTTGGGAGCATCGGTCATTGAGAAACATTTTACTCTGGATCGCAATGGTGGTGGTCCTGACGATAGTTTTTCGCTGGAGCCGACAGAATTAAAGCAACTATGTATTAGTGCCAGAACAGCATGGTCTGCACTGGGTCAAGTGGATTACAGCCGAAAATCCAGCGAAGTGGGAAATGTAAAATTTCGGCGCTCTCTCTATTTTGTCAAAGACCTGCAGGTGGGAGAAACCATCACGGCAGATGCGGTGCGCAGTGTACGTCCTGGCTTTGGATTGGCCCCCAAATATCTTCCTGATGTGATAGGAAAAACTGTTACTCAACCTATATTGGCAAACACGCCGGTAAACAACGACGTTTTTAAATAATGGAAGGGCATATGCATCAGAAAAACGTCTTCATGGACCACGAAGGGAATGAGTGGTATAAGCGCAACAAGGCCGCCATCCTCGATAAATCTCTGGCAAATGATCCCATCTTCAAGGCGCTGGAATATCTGGGCAGCAGACCTGCCAGGATCCTGGAGATAGGCTGTGCCAACGGCTGGCGGCTGGCGCAGCTGGCCGAGCACTACGGCGCCCGCTGCTATGGGGTGGATCCGTCCGCCAGCGCCATCCAGGATGGGCTCTCCCGCTATCCAGGGTTGCAGCTCACCGTGGGGACGGCCGACTGCCTGCCCGAGATAGAGCCGGTCGATCTCATCATCTTCGGCTTCTGCCTCTATCTGTGCGACCCCCAGGATCTGTTCAAGATTGCCGCCGGCAGTGATGCCCTGCTGGCTGATCGGGGCCTCATGACCATACTGGATTTCAATCCGCCGGCCGGACACTATCGTAACGACTATCAGCATCACGCCAATCTCTTCAGCTACAAGATGAATTACGCAGAGCTGTTTGGCTGGCACCCGGGCTACCATCGCCTGTTTGAACATGTGCAACATCACGATGGCGGCGCCGACCTGGAGCCAGATGCGCTGATCTCGGTGCAGATCCTGCGCAAAGATGCGAGGCTGCTAGCGGCGCAAAACCCTTACCCTGCAAGATAAAAAAATACCGACCTCAGGGTCGGTATTTTGCTGCTTCACTTCTGGCTCCGGGAACGGCATCAGCTCATCTCGCGGCACTCCCGCGCGTCCAGTCAGCTTTTCACGGTTTTCTTTCTAAACAGTGCCATCACTTCGTTATCGATCATGTCTACGCTGTCGAGCGCCCTGGGATACATCTCCCTCACCTTCCCCAGAAACTCCAGCCAGAGTTCGATGGCGGGCTTCATCAGGGCTAGCGTCTCCTCTTCCCCCTCAAAGGAGTAGAGAATGGAGCTCAACAGGGTGAACACATAGTTCATCGATCCCACCATGGTCTGGGAGATATGCTGCTGGCGCGTGGCGGCTATCTGGGCGAGATAGCCAAAGTTGCGCAGCATCAGCTGGTTCAGCTCATTTCGGGAGGATAAGGGTTGACGCCACTCATCCATCATCTTGTCGACGAAGATATTGAAGAACTCGACGTCGAGCAGTGACGAGAAATCGTCCTTGGACAAGGGGATAGGGGTACAGAGCGCAGCAATCTCATCGAGCAGGGCGGCCTTGTTGACAGGCTGGGAGAGGCTTATCTCACCGCTTGGCAAGGCCCTGGTATTGGCAATCCTGGCCCCATCGCTGCAGTTGAAGCAGCGTACCTCGTCATTGTTTGCCAAGACCTGCTCCATCACGCGGCGGGAGGTATCAAACATGGCATTGCTGATGACGGTGCCGCCAAAGTTGCCTTCCCGCTGCCATAGGCTGTCGCCATACATCATCTCCCCCAGAGCACCCGCGTTCTCTTCGTCGTTGTAGTAGGAGCTGAGCCTGGAGTGGTGGTGCCCCTTGTGCTTGTAACCATTGTCCAGACCGAACAAGTAGAGCTGCTTGAAGCCCAGGTGGACGGGGGCACTGATGCCGATGTTGCCTACCAGAGGATTGACCCCACCAAGCACAGCACGAGGATCCAGTTGATAGAAGAAGTTCTGATAAAGAGCCCCTCCAGGTTCACTGAACTTGAACCCAAGTGCCGAGCGGTTGAACAGTGTGGCACAGTCGGGATGGATGACGTCCGTACTCAGGAACAGTACGTCACGCAGATATTCGGGGTCTTCCAGATTCACCAGGAAGTCGTAGACAATCTTGGTGCGCTCGGTCTCGACGTGGATATCCGGCTTGATCCCCACCCTGTGCAACGCCGATATGGCACTGCCACAGGAGATGATGACGGCCTTGTCCTTGTTGCGCTCGATGACAGCAATGGATTCGTCCAGCGAGGGGCCGTTGGCGACAATGAAAACCGGGGTACGCTGATACTGGGGAGAGACCCGTCGATCTTTTTGCAGGAACGGAACCCCGCGCTCGATATTGTTGATGGTGTGGGACAGGGCGATCAGGTTGTCGTCGAAGAAACCCCATCCCATCACCAGCAGGTAATATTCCTGCTGCACCTTCTCGATCAGTTTCTTGATCTTGTCGTTCTGATAGCCCCACATGATGAAAGCGTTGGCGATCAGGAAAGAGCCACGGCTGTGAATGGCCGAAGCAAAATCCTTGACGATGGTTTCTTCATCCTGACCCAGCAGAATGTGCAGCCCCAGATTCTCCTGATACAGGTAAGTCAGCAATGGCGCCCAGTCGAAGCAGAACAGGGACGCGTAGAAGAGATCCAGGTCCGGTTCAAACAGGAAGAGAGTACCAATCTTGCATCTTTCATAGAGATAACCGAGGTGATAACCCAGACCCACCCCGAAGATCAGGGCGCTCGGCACCTCATGGGGCACCTGACCCAGCCTCTCTTCCCGCTCGGAAATGTCGTCAAGATAGGCATTGAGCTTGTTGAGGTACTCGACATGCATGAAGCCGAGGGGATTGGCCTCCTGGCTGAAGGAGAATCTGGACAATCCCCCCTTCTCCATGAACTCCTTCACCAGCGTCTCACAGATGAGATAAGGCTCGGCACCGTACACGGCGACATCATCATCCAGCCATGCCAGATTGGGTTGACCGTTTTCACTGCAGAAGAACTTGAATGGACGAGCGGGCTGATAGTCCTCATACATGTCGGCGATATGGGGAATATATTGGCGAAACGCCGCCATATTTTGTGCAAAGCGAAGGGGCAACGCCACCTTCATGGCAGCTTCCTGCTCTGCTTGCTGCTGAAGTCGCAGTGCATCCTGTTCCGCTTTTATCAGGGCTGCATCAATATTGCCTGGCATCAGAACTCCTTGCTGTTTGCACGATACGCTTGCCCGGCCCTGCTGGCTTTCCCAACGTGGGTCAGCTGCTCAAAAATGGCGTGATGATGGCTGGCTGCTAGGGCTTTCGTGCTCTCTTCATAAATTGACAGTTCGCCAGCCAAGGCTGCAACAGCCTGTTGTTGCTCAGGTTCATCTTGAGCAAGCTGCACCAGACGACCTATCAGCGCCAGCCGCTCATCCATGCAGAGCAGGGCCTCATCATATTGCTGCTGCTGCAATAGTGCGTCCATCAAGCGGGTATTTTCCCGCAGTGCGCCATCGAGCTCGGTGAGAGTGACTCTCACAGTTCACCCAACTTTTGTCTCATCTGATAGCCCTGCTGTTTTTCAGCCTCGGGCAATTGGTCCCAACCGGATTTGATGGTCAGCATCAGTCCCATGACCTCTTCGAGAGGGGCGATATCCCGTGCCAGACTGGCATCCCAGATACGTTCGTCCATATAGGCGTAAAGCCCATAAAGATCTTCTGCCATGGCCCCCTGACTCATATCCAGTGCATCCTGCAAACCATGCAGCAACCCTTGTGCCTTGGAGATGGCCACCGATTTTGCTTCCATGTCCTGGCGCTCGATGGCCCCCTTGGCTTGTGCCAGACGTTCCAGGCACCCCTGCATCATCAGTTGAATGACACGGTGAGGATCCGCCGTGGCCAGATCGGCTGCGAGGTTGCCTGCTGTATAGGCTTTGATATTGCGCTTGTACATATTTCAATACTCTCGATCTATCAAGATTTCTGATAATTCGTCTGCAGAGTGGACAATGCAGAGGCCGAGTTGTTCATCTTGACCAGCAAGGCATCCAGGCTGCCATATTGGGCACGCAGTGAGGCTTCATATTTTGCCAATTGTGCACTGGCCGTTGCGGTTTTCTGGGTAAGAGCACGCAAATCCGAGTTCAAGACATCTTCTCGTTGTGCCAGCATGCCACCGCTCTTGGTATATTCTTTCAAGCCGGTATTCAAGGTGCCCGCCAGGCCCTTCTCTCCACCAAACAGCGCCACAACCTGATCGAAGTTCTTGTCGACGGCTTCGCCAAACTTCGTCTTGTCGAGGGACAGCTTGCCCTTGTTGTCCATCTTGATACCGACCTCGAAGATGGTGGAGTAGGTGCCGCTGTTCTGGGAAGGGCTGACCAGCAGATTGCTCATGAATGATTCGATGGCTCTTGTGGTTGAGTCACCGGCCAGGGCTCCGCCATCGTCCTGTTTCACGCCACCCACGAAGGTGTTGCGTTTGCCCAGGGTATTCATCTTGTCTTGCAGGGTGTTGTAGCCATCCACGAACTGCTGGACAAGCTCCTGGATAGAGGTCTTGTCGGTCGTGATATCGACCTTGTTTGCCTTGAGATCCCCCGCACTGTCTTTATCCGACACCCGCAGCACCGTCACCTTGAGGTCCTGGATAGAGTCATCAAAGGTATTGGTGTCGCTCTTGAGGACATTGCCATCCACGGAAATCTCTGCACTGCTGGCAGCCCGGGTCTGACTCATCACACCGCCCCCCGACTCGAAGATGGCGAGCTCCGCGGTATCCCCGGTGATGGTCAAGTCCTTGCCATCGCCCGAGATGCCGGAATCGATCACCAGCTTGGCCTTGCCATCCGCCGTGTTGACTATGTTGGCGCTGAGGCCGAAATTGTCGCCGTTGCTGTTGATGCTCTTGCGAATGTCTTGCAGGGTATCGCCCGCTTTCACATCCACCTTGAATGTCTTGTCGCCAGCCTTGAAGGTCAGCTGCCCATCCTGGGTGACCAGGGAGGTGGTGGAACTATCGAAAATGCCTTCCTGACGACTCGTTTCCGCCAACTTATTGACGATGATGTTGTATTGCCCATTGGAGGCGCCAGACTTGCTCTCCACCTTCAATATGGGGTCGTCTTTGCTCTGGGTGATGTTGATGGCGCGTTTGTTGAAAGCACCGGGGGCACTCAGCTTGTCGAGGATGTCGGTGAAGGCAGAGATGGAGGATTTCAGCTGACCTATGCCAGACAAGGTGATCTGGGTGCTGTTTTGTTTGGTGACGATCGGTTGTTGCAACTGGGCTTTTTTCGCTGCCACACTCGCCGAGATCACACTTTCAAGATCGAGCCCGGATCCCGCCCCCGCAGAGGTAATTGCCATACATCCTCCTGTCTATCGACTTAAAATTGGGTCACACCTGACCATCGAACAGCAGTCCGGAGAGACCGGAGCCATTGCCATTCGCCTGATCCATGGATTGCAACCTTTTGCTTATCAAGAGCATTTCCTCGCTCGGGATCTGACGGATAACCTGCTTGGTCTCCGCATCTATCACCTTGATCACCGGCTGGTCAAATTCGGGGACCAGACTGAAATTGATGGTCCACCCCTTCAACTTGCTCAAATTGTCCAATCTTTCTTGCAATTCTTGGGCCTGTTTTTCCATATAGGCCTTGTCCATACGCGGCTCTGACACCTTGGCCTGTGCCTGTGGTGTCTTGGCTGTCGGCTCGACACTTGTCTGTTCGGCCAGTTCCTCTCCGCTGGATGTGGGTGGAGAAACAGCCATGGCGGCCTGGGGGCCGCCATGTTGAGTCAGCGTCGAAGTAACAGAAGGCATGGCTATCGATTCATTGGCCATCTGCTGCTCCTTATGTCAATTGACTGTTGAACCGACTTAACCCAGCAGCGACAGAGCCGACTGCGGACGCTGGTTGGCCTGGGCCAGGATGCTGGACGCGGCCTGCTGCAGAATGTTCTGCTTGGTCATGTTGGCGGTTTCGGTCGCAAAGTCCGCATCACGGATACGGGAGCGCGCGGCGCTGACGTTCTCGGAGATATTGGCCTGGTTGCGAATGGTCGAATCCAGACGGTTTTGCACCGCACCCAGTTCGGCACGCTTGCTATCAACCACACCCAACATGGCATCTGCTGCAGCTAACACCTGTTGAGCTTTACTTTGAGTACTAATACTGATCCCACCAGCACTGCCACTACCGAAAATATTTGTTATAGCAACAGTTGTCACAGCACTGGCTGCATTCAAAACGCTAATCGTAGTTCCCGCTGCCGCTGCAATACCAGAGATACTGAAACCGGCAGACTGATTCAAACTGAAACCGATAGTCTGGTTGGCGTCAGCCCCCACTTGGAAAGAACCGGTGTAAGTACCGTCTAAAAGCTTGGTACCAGCGAAGGTGGTATCGGTAGAGATACGGTTGATTTCAGACCCAAGCTGATCCACTTCCTTCTGCAGGGCTTCGCGATCCTTGTCTGAGTTGGAACCGTTCGCAGATTGCTGGGCCAGGGTACGCATGCGCTGCAGCATGCCGGTCACTTCGTCCATGGCCCCTTCTGCGGTCTGCGCCAGGGAGATGCCGTCGTTGGCGTTGCGGTTGCCCTGATCCAGGCCGTTGACCTGAGAGGTCAGACGGTTGGAGATCTGCAGACCGGCCGCATCGTCCTTGGCGCTGTTGATGCGCAGGCCGGAGGCCAGACGAGTGTAAGAGGTATCCAACGACTTGCTGGTGTTCATCAAGTTACGCTGGGCGTTCAATGATGAAGTGTTGGTATTGATAAACATGGCCATAAAAGATTTCTCCTGATGAACAAGAAACTGCGGGCTCTGTTTGCATCTATGCAGCCAGGGTCCCACCGTTCAGACGGACAGATTGAACGGTCTGTACCATCTGGCGGGTCCCCTGTTTGAACGGACATAGGACCCGCAGTTGCGCAAATGCTGGATTTCCGAACACCCCACAATTTGCTTCATCCTTTGTAGCGGCAGTCCCATCAGAAGCTTTAGGAGATTTATTGCCGCTCTCATCAACAAAGAGGCAAATGCCTTCCGCCCATAAGCTGATGGCTGTTAATCAGGCTGCTGGCCGATCCCGTCCAGAGCAAACGGCGCCTCTGCATATTGATCTCCGCCCATAGACACCAACTGGCATGATTTATGCTTGGAACTTTTCGTCGCCACTTTTCTGGCGCCAATAAAAAGGCCGACAATTGTCGGCCATTGAAGCGTTTATGCTCAGGAGAACAGCCTCGAGAGTGGCAGAGTGAACGACTGCTCGCACTCGAGGAGATACACCAACAAGATAATCTCTCTTTCGATAGGACAAGGCGTAAATCCGAACACCCCGTTGTTCCATCTTTCTTACCAGGGCGGCCTGAACAACCGCCCTGTTCTTTTTGCTGATTAGCCCAGCAGTGACAGGGCAGACTGCGGACGCTGGTTGGCCTGGGCCAAAATACTCGATGCTGCCTGTTGCAGGATGTTCTGTTTGGTCATGTTGGCAGTCTCGGTCGCGAAGTCCGCATCGCGGATACGGGAACGGGCAGCACTCACGTTTTCCGAGATATTTGCCTGGTTGCGGATGGTGGAATCAAGGCGGTTCTGCACCGCCCCCAATTCGGCACGCTTACCATCCACGATACCTAACATTGAATCTGCCGCGGCTAGTACAGCCTGAGCAGCTGAAGCTGAGCTGATGTCAATACTAGAACCTGCAGCAAAAATACTATCGACTGTTGTTGTGACAGAACCAGCAGGCCCTATTGTGATTGTTGCGGTAACCGCCGCGGAGATCCCCGAAATACTAAAACCACCAGCCTGGCTCAAACTGAAACCTATGACTTGGTTAGCATCCGCTCCGACTTGGAAGCTGCCGCTGTAGTTGCCATCCAGCAGCTTGGTGCCAGCGAAGGTGGTGTCCTTGGAGATGCGGTTGATCTCTGCGCCCAACTGATCCACTTCTTTCTGCAAAGCTTGACGATCTTTGGCAGAGTTTGAACCGTTTGCAGATTGCTGCGCCAGAGTGCGCATGCGCTGCAGCATACCTGTTACTTCGTCCATGGCCCCTTCGGCTGTCTGTGCCAAGGAGATGCCATCGTTGGCGTTGCGGTTGCCCTGATCCAGACCGTTGATCTGGGAGGTCAGACGGTTGGAGATCTGCAGACCCGCCGCATCGTCCTTGGCGCTGTTGATGCGCAGGCCGGAAGCCAGACGGGTGTAAGAGGTATCCAACGACTTGGTGGTGTTCATCAAGTTACGCTGGGCGTTCAATGATGAAGTGTTGGTATTGATAAACATGGCCATAAAAAATTTCTCCTGATGAACAAGAAACTGCGGGCCCTGCCGGTGCCAATACACGGTCAGGATCCCACCGTTCAGATGGACAGATTGAACGGTTCTGTCTCACCTGGCGGGCCCTCTGTTTGAACGGACATCGGACCCGCAGTTGCGCAAATGTTGGATTTCCGAACACCCCTCGATTTGCTTCACCTTCTGTAACGGCCATCTCGCCAGAAGCTTTAAGCAATTTATGCACGACCCTAATGCTGTCCGAGTTTGGATATCACAAGAACGGATCGGGAAGCCCGGCCATGTCGCCATGAGGCTCGGCATCAGTCCACGGAAGATATTAACTGGCACGGTTTGTGCTTTAGTTTTGGTGTCGCCATTTTTTCGGCGCCCATAAAAAAGGCCGACAATGTCGGCCAAAGAAGAGCTTACGCTCAGGAGAACAACCTCGATGATGACAGAGTGAACGATCTGCGCAACACTCGAGGGGTATACCAATAAGAGAACTTCTCTTTCGATAGAACAAGGCGTAAATCCGAACACCCCATTGTTCCATCTTGTTTACCAGGGCGGCCTGAACAACCGCCCTTTTCTTTTTCTCACTCTGAGCGTATTAGCCTTGCAGCAGGGAGAGCGCTGATTGTGGGCGCTGGTTGGCCTGGGCCAGAATGCTGGAGGCGGCCTGCTGCAGGATGTTCTGCTTGGTCATGTTGGCGGTTTCGGTGGCGAAGTCCGCATCACGGATACGGGAGCGCGCAGCAGAGACGTTTTCCGAGATATTGGACTGGTTGCGGATGGTGGAATCCAGTCGGTTCTGTACTGCCCCCAGCTCTGCACGCTTGCTATCTACCACACTCAACATGGCATCTGCTGCTGCTAAGACCTGTTGAGCCTTACTTTGAGTGCTAATGCTGATCCCACCAGCGCTGCCACTACCGAAAATATTTGTTAAAGCAACTGTTGTCACAGCGCTAGCTGCATTTAAGACACTAATCGTAGTTCCCGCTGCTGCCGCAATCCCGGAGATGCTGAAACCATCTGCCTGACTCAAGCTGAAGCTGATGGTCTGGTTGGCATCAGCCCCCACCTGGAAGGTACCGCCAAAAGAGCCATCCAGCAGCTTGGTGCCTGCGAAGGTAGTGGCGGTGGAGATACGATTGATCTCGGCACCCAGCTGATCCACCTCTTTTTGCAGGGCATCGCGATCCTTGTCTGAGTTGGAGCCGTTGGCCGACTGCTGGGCCAGGGTACGCATCCGCTGCAACATGCCGGTCACTTCGTCCATGGCGCCTTCTGCGGTCTGCGCCAAGGAGATACCGTCGTTGGCGTTGCGGTTACCTTGATCCAGACCGTTGACCTGGGAGGTCAGACGATTGGAAATCTGCAGACCCGCCGCATCGTCCTTGGCGCTGTTGATGCGCAGGCCGGAGGCCAGACGAGTGTAGGAGGTATCCAGAGATTTGGTGCTGTTCATCATGTTACGCTGAGCGTTGAGCGATGAAACGTTGGTATTGATATACAGACTCATAATTTTTCTCCTAAGCTATTAAATTTTATCTTTAATTCACTCAGGCTTTATTTTGTTTTGTGCCTGATATGTTTAGTTAACGGCGCTGTTTGGTAAGACTTTAATTTCTTTTTTCTGCCTTCTTGGCAGTAATCGCCGCCTAACCTATATATCGGCCTCTATTTCCCAGCCTTGAGAAAAAAATCAGAATTTTTGCCACTGCATCCCAACCAACCCGCAGATTGGTGGCCAGATCCCGCAACCGCTGGGTCTGTGCTGCTAGTCACCCGCCCTCTTCAGTCCCCAGAAACCGGCTCTGGCTCCCACTTTTGCATGCCGGCATTGCTCACGCACGCCCCTTGCCCCTAAAATCGCCGCCCCATCATTTATTGGACGTGAGTTGTTCTCCATGCAGACACTGGTTGAGCAGATTGTTTACATCAGCGACATGTTTGGTACTGCGGTATTCGCGTTTTCGGGGGTATTGGTGGCAGGGCGCCTCAGAATGGACGGCTTCGGCGTCATGGTGCTGGCGGCGGTGACCGCCATCGGCGGTGGCACCATCCGTGACATGATCCTGGGCGCCACCCCGGTATTCTGGGTACGCGACCCCCTCTACATCTGGGTCGTCATCGCCACGGCGCTCATCGGCATGTGGATGGTCAAGTTGCCCCGCCGCATGCCCTGGTATGTGCTGCCGGTGGCCGATGCCTTCGGGCTGGCGCTCTTCACCGTGATTGGCGCCCAGAAGGCACTCAACTTCGGCACCTCTGGGCTGATTGCAGTGCTCATGGGCACCATGACGGGGGTCGCGGGCGGCATGATCCGGGACGTGCTGGCCCGGGAAGTGCCCATGGTGCTGCAAAAGGAGATCTATGCCACCGCCTGCATCCTGGGGGGCATCCTCTATACCCTGGCGCTGGAGGTCAACATGGACAGGGTCACCGCCATGCTCATCTGCATGACGGCCGTTTTTGGCCTGCGGGTTGCCGCCATCTACTGGCACCTCTCCCTGCCGACCTTCTCGTTGCAGCGCAACTGAAGCGAGTCTGAGTGGGCGAGATCCCACCCTTGCAGGGGCAAGATTGAACCAAGCCCGCTTTTCTGTTGTCATAGAGTGGTCGTTTCAAGCCGGATTACCTCATGCAAAAACTTGGGCTCATTACCACGCTGATTCTGATGATGGTGGCAGCGGCTCATGCGGGGGCACAGGCCCTGTTCGGGCGCCTGGCATCCACCCCGGTGCAGCAGTTCAACCAGCAGATCCGTCAGGCGAGCAGCAGTCAGCAGGGTTGGGTCAACGACTATCGCGAAGTGGCTCGCCGCTTCGTGGGTCATGAAGACGTGCCCACCCGCATCCATGCCCAGCAGCTGGACAACGATCTGGTGCTCTCGGTGGCCCTCGATGGCCAGAAGAGCGACATGCTCTACATCCTGACCCTGTTTCGCAGCAACAACCTGTGGCAGATGCGTCAGGCCGAGATGGGCTGGCGCTGCCAGGGTCAGGAGACCTTTACCCCCGTCCCCTGCCCCTGATCATCACCGAAGATGTGAAATAAAAAAATCCGGCACCTTGGCCGGATTTTTTTATGGGCGCATGCACACAGCTATCAGGGGCGGTACACCTTGACGTTGTCAAAGCCCTGCTCCTTCAGATAGAGCGCCTGCAGCTTGCTCATCACGCCACGATCGCAATAGAGCAGGTAGGTCTGCTCCTTGGGCAGATCGCCAAAGGCGGTCGCCAGCTTGAAGAAGGGGATGTGCAGGACGTCGCGCCCTTCCACCACCAGCGGCTTCTCGTCGCGCTCATCACTGGAGCGGATGTCCAGGATGACTTCGTTGGCGGCCAGCACCTGGGTGGTCTCCACCTCCTGCACCTGGGCGGCTGTCTCTTCGCCGATGCGACGAATGTCGAGGTAGCGGGCTTCGCTCACCACCTTGTCCAGGATGGCGAAGTCGAAGTTGGCCTCTTCCGCCTCGATGCGGGAGAGCTCGGCCTTTACGGTCGGCTTCTTGGAGATGACGCCGCAATACTCCGGCATGGTCTCGGCGAACTCCAGGGTGCCGATGCGGCGGGCTTCGCTGATGATGTCTGGCTTGTCCCAGGTGATGAGGGGACGCAGGATCACCTTGTCGGTCACCCGATCGATGACGTTCAGGTTGGTCAGGGTCTGGCTGGAGACCTGGCCCACGCACTCGCCGGTCACCAGGGCCGGGATCTGGAAGGTTTCCGCTACCTGGCCGGCGGCACGCATCATCATCCGCTTGAGCACCACCCCCATCTGGCCGTTGTCGATCTTCTCTAGGATCTCGGCCACCACAGGCTCAAAGTCGATGGCGGTGAAACGCACCTTGTGGGAGGCACCGAACTTGTTCCACAGGTAATAGGCGACCTGCTTGACCCCGATCTCGTGGGCGGCGCCCCCCAGATTGAAGAAGCAGTAGTGCACGCGGCAGCCGCGCTTGATGAACTGGTAGGAGGCCACACCGGAGTCGAAGCCGCCGGAGAGCAGGCTCAGCACGTCCTCCTGGGTCGCCATGGGGAAGCCACCCATGCCGTGGTGGACGGCACTGATGATGTAGAGCTCGTCGTTTTCCACTTCCAGGTTGACCTGGATATCCGGCTTCTTCAGGCGCACACCGGCGGTTTCACAGTGCTGGTTGAGGCCACCGCCCACATAGCGCTCCAGCTCCAGGGAGCTGAAGTCGTGCTTGCCGACGCGACGGGCGCGCACGCAGAAGGTCTTGCCTTTCAGGCGATCGCCCCAGACGGCGCGGGTCTGCTCGAAGATGTCGTGCAGATCGGTAAAGTTGCTCAGTTTCACTTCGAGGAAATACTGGATGCCCGGAATACAGGCCAGGGTCTCGAGATACTGGGCATGGAACTGATCGTTGCGGGAGCTCACTACCAGCTTGTCCCAGTCCATCCGCACGCGGGCGTCTTCGTCAAAGCGGCGCAACACGTTACGGATGTTGCCCTGCAGCATCTTGGTGAAACGCTGACGCACTGACTTGCTCTTGATGGTGATTTCGGGGAACAGCTTGATAATGAACTTCATGGTGTTGACTCGGGTGGCCTTGATTTAAGGGCGCGAATTATATCAGAAGTTTGGCGCCAGCGCCTACTGGCCAGGTGACGGCAGATTTTCCCACACAATATTTGCCGCAAGACGGCAATCTTGCGTATATTCCCGAGCCTGCGCCTTGGCCACCGGCTTGAACACTGACGATCCGATGAAGACCTATATCTACTACCCCGGCATGGAAGTACGGGATGAACTCTGGCTCAAGTTTGCTCTTGTCTATCTGGAGCGGCTCGCCTTCGTCTTCACCGTCAGCGAGAAGAGCGGCCTCACCGCCCTGCTCGATACCCTGCGCCAGCAGAGCGATCTGCTGGCCGAGCGGCCAGCACCGGCCTTCTTTGCCGGCATCACCCCCCAAATCGAAAATCAGATTACCGGCCTTATCGCCCCCGACTTCGTCCGCCACAAGGTGTTTGGCAACAAGGAGCTAATCGCACGCTGGCGTTCGATCACCAACCACAACTGCTTCTGCCCCGCCCAGCCGGGTCTGGAGCGGCTGCACGGTTTTTGCCTGAGCCACGGCTTTGCAACCCAGGACGAGGGGGGGATCAGAATGGCGCGGCGCTTTGCCAACCTGCTCTCCATGCGCCTCGCCCGTGAGTGGGCGCTCGCCAATGAGGGGGCCCTCATTACGGATCACGACTATCTGGACAGGCTGCTTCACCTGCTGGAATCCCGCTACCACAACCGGGGCGGCCAGGATTGCTTCCACCTCGAGATCCCGCTGCAAGTGCCCACTCACCTCGCCGAGATCTCCTTCGATGAGCTGATTGCCCTGCGAGGACGCAGCGGTTTTCGCCAGCAGCTGGCGGCCTTCCACCAGGCTCTGGATGCCCTGCTCGCCATGCTGGGCAGCGGCTACGCCGACCCTGCCGTACTGGCCCGCTTCGAGCAGGCGCAGCAGGGGCTCAACCAGCTGCTGGGCCCGGAGACCCGCAGCCTGCCACTCACCACCCTTGTCAGTAGCTCATTGCCCGCCATGGCGATGATCCACAGGCTCAAGGAGAGTCATCCCGACAGCCACCTTGTCTTCCATCCCATCAAGAAGAGCCACTTTCACCAGCGCAAGAGTCAGCACTTCTTCACCCGGCTGGGTCAGGTCAAACCCTGATCCAGCACAGGGGCTGCCGTCAAGATATTGTCGCCCCGAACGGGTGCTCCCCTGACCCGCCTCTCTCAGGAGGGGTTCTCCAGCCGAAACTCGATGCGATCGCTGTTGCCCGCCTCGTCCACCACCACCAGCTGGTAGCGCCCCGCCTTGCTCAGCACCTGATCCCCGTCCCAGCGCAGCCGCTGGCCGTTGAGAAACCAGTGCGGCTTGCCCACGCCCCCCAACACCCTGGGTTGCAGGCGGTAGCGCTGACTGCGGATGAGGTTGCCCTCCCCCAGGGCCAGGATGCGAATGGGCGCTTGCAAGTCGGCGCTTCGCCCCTCCCCCGCACAGTGGCTGGCGAGCAGTGCCTGACGGCGTTCGCCGGGCCCCCGCCAAGGCTCCAGGGAGAGCGGCCAGAGCGCCCGAAGGACGGACTGGGCCGCATCCGGGCAGCGCGCCAGGGTCGGCTTGCCCTCAGAGGTCAATGCCACTTGCCGCAGGGGTGAGGGCCAGTCCATGGGATCAGGCAGGGTCGGCGGATCCCGCTCATCCAGCAGCCAGGCACTCTGGCGCTGCAGACAAGTCTGCGGCAGGGTCGCGCTTGCCTTGCGCCCCAGCGGCCAGCAGATCTCGGCCTCGCTCACCGTGTTGGGTTGCGCCGGCAAGGGGCTGTTGTCCGAGAGCCGGGAGTAGACCGAGAGCAGCAGCGGCACAGCCGCGCTCTGGCCATAAAAGCCCGGCAAGGGGGTACCGTCGGGGCGTCCCAGCCAGACGCCTATGGTCCAGCGGCCGGAGACCCCCATGGCCCAGCTGTCCCGATAGCCGTAGCTGGTGCCCGTCTTCCAGGCGAGCCGGTTGACCCGGCCGGTCGCCTCACTGGCGAAGGGCTGATCCGCCCGCCCCTGGGCACTCAATATCTGCCAGATGATCCAGGCGGCCCCCGGGCTCAGCAAGGGGCGGGGCACCGCCTGCTGCCCCGCCAGCCAGACCGGCATCGCCACCTGTCCCTGCCGGGTGAGGGAGCTGTAGAGCGCCACCAGCTGCTCCAGCCGAATGCCTGCCGCCCCCAGCGCAATGGCCGGGTTGGGCTTGTCCGAGAGCGCCAGCCGCACCCCGGCGTTGTCGAGGCGGCTGACCAGCTTGTCGGCCCCGAGCGCCTCCAGCACCTGCACCGCCGGCACGTTGAGGGATTGCTGCAGCGCCTGGGTGAGGGTCACAGGCCCCTGAAAGGCGCCGGTAAAATTGGCGGGTCTATAGTCCGAGCCCAGCCTCGGGGCATCGGAGAGCAGGGAGGCCGAGTGCACCAGCCCCTCGTCCAGGGCCAGGCCATAAATGAAAGGCTTGAGGGTGGAGCCGGGGGAGCGGATCGCCTGCACCATGTCGAGGTAGCCGTGGCGGCGCAGATTGCCATACTCGGCGCTGCCCACATAGGCGCGCACCGCCATGGTGCTGTTGTCCACCAGGAGCAAGGCGGCTGAGGTCTGCTCGGGGAAGCGGCGGATATAGCTTGCCACCCGCGCCTCCAGCCAGCGCTGCAGATCCCCGTCTATGGTGGTGTGCACCAGGGCACCCGCCTGATGGTCGGCGGCGAGGCGGGCAAAGAGCGGCGCCTCCATCGGCGTGAAGTGACCGCGGGCCAGCACAGGCTCGATACGCCCCTCCTGCCACACCACCTCGGGCCAGACTCCCTGCGCCACCAGCCGCTGCATCACCTTGTCGCGGGCGGCGCGGGCTCGCTCGGGATGCCTGTCCGGCCGGTAACGGCTGGGGGCCTGGGGCAGCACTGCCAGCAGCGCCGCCTCGGCGTGGGTCAGCTTGGCCGCGCTCTTGCCCAGATAGGCGAAACTCGCCGCCTGCACCCCCTCCAGATTGCCGCCAAAGGGGGCTCGGTTGAGGTAGACGGTGAGCAGGGTGCGCTTGTCGTAATGCCACTCCAGTTGCAGCGCCCGCGCCATCTGGCGCAGCTTGCCGAGCACGCTCCTGTGGTAGGGTTCGATGAGGCGCGCCACCTGCATGGTGAGGGTCGAACCCCCCGAGACGGCGCGCCCGTAACGCAGCCACTGCCAGACCCCGCGCACCATGGCCACAGGGTTGACCCCGGGATGGCGCCAGAAATGGCGATCCTCGTAGCCCAGCAACGCTTCTATATAGCGGGGGGATACCTGCTCCAGGGCCACGGGGTAGCGCCACACGCCGCTGGTGTCGGCAAAGGCGCGCAGCGGCCTCCCCTTGATGTCGAGCACTACCCGCGCGTAGGCGGGATCAAGCGGCGGCGGCGGGAAAATGCGATCCAGCGCCAGCAGCAACAGGATAAGGGCGATTGCCCCCATCCCCGAGCAGCGCAGCCAGGGTGGCAAACGGCCAAGCCAGGCACGGCAGACGCGGCCACAGTGACAAAGCCGCAACCAGCCGCGCCGCCAGCGGGTGAGCGGGCGAAGCCACTCGAGGGAGGAAAGATTACTCAGAGATGCTCACCTCGTGAATATCCTCCCCCAGGGCCCGCAGTTCAGGCCGATACATATCCTCCACCTGGGTCGGCGGCACCTGATAACGGCCCGGCGTCACCGCTCGCATCAGATAGACCAGCTGCTGGTTGCCCCCCGCACTCAGATCCAGTGCCGCCGTGTAGCGATCGTCACGAAACTCCTGATGCTTGAGGTAGTCGTTCCACTCGCTTTGCCACGCCGGTTTCCCCTCAATCGAAAGCTCTTCCAGCTTGATGCTGTTGCCAAGGGCCGGGTTCTCCAGCTCGAAACCGGCTGGCACCATCTCCACCAGCAGGGCATCGGGCACCGCCGATTCGCTACTCACATTGAGCCGCACCACCACCAGATCGCCGACCTTCACCTTGGCAGGATCAAGCTGCTGACCGTCGCCGTTGAACCAGCTGCGGGTAACACTCATCCCCTGGCTGACGCGCACGGGTGCCTGCTCGGGGTAGCCGATCAAAGTGCGCTGCACATAAAGCGAGCCCTTGCCCTCATTGGTAACGGCGCTGGCTGTCAGCGCCTCCGGGGCGCCGAGCTGCACGCTGGCCTCGCCGGCAAAGGGGCGCTCGCCATCGGCCGATACCAACCTGGCCTGCCAGTCGGCGGCGGGGTCAAAGCGGGCGAGTCCCAGCAGGGCGAGGCGCTCCTGGGTGCTGAGCCACTGACGGTGAGCCAGGGTATCGGCCACCTTGGCGCTCAGCGCTGACCAGCGCTCCTCGGCCAGCTTGTACTGACGAAGCAGGGATAGCTCGACGGTCTGGTCGCGCAGGGGAGAGCCGTAATCCCCCAGATAGTCCTCACCGCGCTCGGTCGCTAGCGCCCGGGCAAGGGCCTTGGCGGCGTTCTGCTCATCCCCCATGGCCGAGAGGGCCAGCGAGAGGTGGAGCAGCGGCAAACCGGAGCGGGCGTGATCCGCCTGTTGCTCCCAGATGAGGCGCAAGGTGGAGAGCGGCGCCTTGCCCACCCGTGCCAGCACATAGGCACTGTAGGCCTGATAGGCCAGGCGGCTGTGTTCGGGGGCACTGCTCCAGCGCTCACCGTACTGGCTGTCGGTGAGATAGCTCTGCAGCCGGTTGATGGCCTGATTGAGCATGGCCTCCGGCACGGCATCACCCGCCTCCTTGCGGGCCAGCAGGTAGTCGGCGGCATAGGCGGTGAGCCACTGCTCCTCGTCGGAGCGCCCATCCCAGAGGCCAAAACCGCCGCTCGGCAGTTGCAACCGCTGCAAGCGTTGCAGCAGGGCGCGCTGCAGATCCGCCTCGCTCACCGGTTTGCTCCCCTCTGCAGGTTTGGCCCAGGCGGCACGCTCATCCGCCGTGGTCAGCAGGTAGGGCCAGGCGCGGGAGAGGGTCTGCTCCAGGCAGGCATAGGGGTAGTCGGCCAGCGCCTGCCACTGGGCGGCAGGATCCCAGGGGGGCGTGCCTGAGAGGCTGAGCAGCCCCTGCAGGTTGGTGCTATCCAGCCCCGCCAGCTCGCCCGGCGCAAAGCTCATCTGCTGGCCGGGGGCCAGCATCTGGTAGCGCTGGCGAGTCTCGGCAGGCCAGGGGGAGCGCAGCGGCAGCGACCAGTCACGGCTTATCGCAAAGCCCTTGCCGCTGGCCGCCAGTTGCATGCTTGCAACGCCGTTTGTACCAGTCACGGTGAGCGGCAGGGTCAGCCACTGCTCCTCGCCGTTTTTCAGGGAAAGGGTGCCGGGCAGCTCACCCCGCGCCTGCAGGCCGCCGCTCAGGGTCCATTCAAGCGAAAGATTCTGATCCTCACCGCTCATGTTGCGCAGCTGCACCAGGGCACGGGTCTGATCCCCGCGAGCGCCAAAACGCGGCCAGCCTATCTCGGCCACCAGGGGCGCAACTACCTTGACGGCGCGCTCGGCCTGGCCCACCTGCTGCTCGTTCCAGGCCAGCGCCATCAGCGCCAGCTCGCCGTTGAAGTTGGGCAGATCGAGCGGGATCAGCGCCTTGCCGTGCTCATCGAAACTCACCTCGCCACTCCAGAGCGCAGCGACCTCGACCCGGCTCTCCAGTGCGCCCCCCTTCTTCAGGGCCGGGGCATCGCCGCCGTAGTTGAGGCGAGCCAGCTTGCCGTCCTGGGGCGGGATCACCTGACCGTAGTTGTCGAACAAGTCTTGTGCGAAGCGCTTGCGACCAAAGAAGATCTCGAACGGGTCGAGGGGCTTGTAGTCACTGATATTGAGCACGCCCCTGTCCACCGCCGCCAGCACCACCCGCCCCTGACTGTTGGGGGTGGAGGTAGCGGTCACTTCGAGCCGGGTGAGCGGCACGGCTTTATCAGGCGCGCTCAGGGTGAGCGGCAGGCGGCGAGCCTCTCTGTCCAGCGTCAGCGGCACCAGGCCGACCGAGCGCAGGCTTTGAATGCCCTTGCTGCTCGCCGGTCTCGACTCGCTGTCAGGGACGGCGATCTGGGCCGAGATATGAAGATCATGACGTTGCCACTCGGGGCTGATGGGGATCTCGAACTCGCCCCGCCCTTCCCCTTGCCCTGTGCCTTCGGCGTTTAGCTCGATGCGCTGCCACCAGCGCAGGCCGTCGCCATCTTCCACCAGCAGCAACCCCTTGCCCGGACGCGGTGCCACCAGGGTCACCTTGGCCTTGTCTCCGGCCTGATAGGCACGTTTGTCGAGGGTGATGGCAATCTTGTCGGGCCGCGCCTGCTCGCCACCGCCGCCCCAGGCGTAGCTGCCGATCTCCAGCCGCAGACTGGATTGATGGCCCTGGCTGTTCTCCACCTCGAGGCGATACCAGCCGGCCGCAAGGGGCAGGCTGAGGGCAGTCGGCCCCTTGCCATCCAGCTGCAGGGTCTGCTCCTGCTCCAGATAGGGCTGACTGTTGAACTCGTACTTCCACCCCTCGCCGTCGGCGTAGTGCCAGTAGTAGTCGCGGTACTCGTTGACCAGGCGCACCTTCACCGCCCCCGCCACCGGCTGGCCCTTGTCGTCGAGGTTGAGGATCTGGAAGGGTAGCGGTTTGCCCCCCTCTGCCCGCTCCGCCACGAAATCGGCCCTGAGGGCGGGCCACTGGCTGCCGGCGGGCCAGCCGTACTGGGTGCGGCTGCGATTGACGGCTCGGCCACCGGGCTCGGAGAGAGAGACACGGTAGGCCACCTCCAGCGGCCCGAGGGCACGCACGCCATCCAGCTCATCCACCAGGGAGAAGGTCCCCTGCCCCTGCTCATTGAGGGTGAGACTCCGGGGCTCGAGATCCTTGGCCTGCTCGGCGAGCAGCACGTCCCCTAAGGTAAACTCCTGCCACTGGGTGAAAGGCATGGTGGCGCGGCTTATCTTCACCTCCGCCTTCGCCTTGGTACTGCTCGCCGGGGCACCATAGAGGTAGTCCCCCTGCAGCGGCAGGGTGAGGGCCGCTTCCGGGCTCTGCAATTCCCCATCCGGTCCCTTTCCGAGCTGCAGTTTCAGCCGCTCGGGCAGGAACTCCTCCACCAGGAAGGGCCACTCGAAGCGGCTGCCTGCCGATGTCTTGAGGGTGATGGTCCAGCGTCCCAGGGGCGCATCCTGGGGCAGGCGCAGGCCGTAGTGGGCGGCGCCCAGGGGGTCAGGTAGCAGCCGTTTCTGCTCCAGCAACTGACCGTCCGGCTGTTTCACCTCCAGCTCCACCGCCATGCCGGGCAACAGCTGGCCATCCTGCCCCTTGAGCAGGATCTCGCTGTCGAGGCGCTCGCCGGGGCGGTAGAGATCCCGCCCACTGAACAAATAAAGCTGCTGTGCCTGCCAGGGCTGGGTGCCCAGATCGAAGGTGGAGAGATCGAGGGCCGCGCCATCGAGGCGCAGCACCGCCAAGTGCTTGCCCTGCTCGGCCAGCAGCAGCCGGGCCCCCTGCACCTGCTCGAAACGCCGGTGACCGCGCGGATCTGTCTGCTGCACCTGCAGCCGGTTGCCCTTCTCGTCGAGCAGGGAGAGTTGCACCTCCTTGAGGGGGGCGGCGGTTGCCAGGGAACTGACGAACACCTCCAGTCGATCCCGGTAGCGGCGGGCACTGAGCCCCATGTCGCTCACCGCGAAATAGGTGGTCTCCTTGCGCCAGTCGTAGTTGCCAAGCGGAGACATCACCGCGAAATAGACCCCGGCCTCGGCCAGTTGCGGCTCCTTCACATTGATGAGGCGGGTCTCGCGCCGGTTGGCATCGAGCGCCAGGGCATAACGACCGCTGAACACCCGCTTGGCACGCTGGGTGACCTGCTCCAGATCCCAGTTGCCCATGCCGGCGCCGGGGCGATACTCGGCCAGGAAGCGCGGCAGATAGTCGGCATCGATCCGGAAGAAGTCGATGTTGACCTCGTCCACGTTGACCGCGCTGATGGGCAGGCGCAGCTCCTCGCGCAGGGGCAATACCATGCCGCTGGCGGTAAAGGAGGCCCCCGCCTCAAGCGGCCGGGTCTGGAGAGTCCAGTCCTGGGGGGCTGGACCCAGGCCAGCTGTGAGGGTCACCTCATAACGCTTGTTGGGCTGAACGTTCGGAAAATAGAGGGTGCGGCCATCTTCGGCGAGGATCCACTCCCCCTGCACCTGCTTGCCCCCTTCACTGACCGCCAGCCAACTCTGCCAGTTCGCCTTGGGCACCAGGGGGCCGGAGAAGACCAGTGCCAGCGCCGGGGCATCCCGATATTGGCGGGCATTGGCCTGCACCACTGAGGTCGGTGCCCCGGCCTCCTGCTGCGCCTCGGTTGGGGAGGATGAGGGCGCCGGGGTGTCCGGGCCGCAGCCTGCCAGCAGCAGAGCCCCCAAGCCCGCCAATAACGAGGCCACTAAACAAGGGACGCGAGACACAGGAGAGGGCTTGAGGAGACGCATAGGTTTGATCCCGGGTTGAGTCGCCGCCAGCGCAGCGCAGGAGCCAACAGGATAAAACGTCGCCCCCATTAACACAAAGCTCAGTGCTTTCCACTGCTCATTCACCATGTGCCGATACTGGTCGCTAAAATAGCCATTCATAGGTAGAAAATAATATTTCTCATTCGAAGCCTTTTTTAGACGGCTATTTTATATAGGCAAACTTTCCCCGTTTTCTGAACCCAAGCCAAACTGGGAACAACTGTTCGCTTGTGCGGCACCTGGGGACTCTTTATTCTCTGGCCCCTCTGAAGAGGTTGCATCAATCAACCTAATATCAACCAGTTAAAAACTTTTTAAACATTGAATTCCTGTGCCATAAATTAAATGCAGGCAAGGTCAGAGTGACCCCCACACGCTGAACTCAGTGTTATTTATTACTGCACAACCCCTGCTTGCTGGCCCGACACCTATGTTGGGCCAGCATGGTTGTGTGCTCATCCCCCGTCGGAGTCATACCAGAATGGAAAATAATGATCTGTCCATAGTCGAAAAAAGGTTGGTTGCCAGATTCCTGGATATGTTCATCAAGTTTGGCCTTATCCTGGCACTGGGCTCTTTCTGCTTCACCGTGTTCTCCCCCTTCATGAACATGATGTTGTGGGCCCTGATCCTGGCCGTCACCCTCTATCCCCTCCACCAGCGCTTTGCCGCGCGCCTGGGCGGGAAACAGGGCAAGGCCTCTACCCTGCTGGTCTTGCTGGGGGTGCTGCTCATCGTGGCCCCTACCGTCGTCATGGTCAGCTCCCTGGGTGACAGCGTCAGCTCCCTGGTCGACAAGGTGAACAACAACACCCTGGTGATCCCGGCGCCCTCCGCCGACATCGCCGAGATCCCGCTGGTGGGCGCCAAGCTCCATGCCGTCTGGCTGAAGGCCTCGGCGGATCTGCCCAGCCTCATCGTCAGCTACAAGCCACAGCTCGGGGATCTGGCCAAGAAGGTCGTCGGCATCCTGGCCAGCATGGGGGGTGGCCTGCTCGGCTTCGTCTTCTCCTTCATCGTGGCCGGCATCATGATGGCCTGGGGCGCACCGGGTGCTGCGAGCGCCGATCGCATCGCCATGCGCATCACGGATGAACGCAAGGGTCTGGCGCTGACCAAGCTGTGCACCAGCACCATACGTGCCGTCGCTCAAGGGGTCATCGGGGTCGCCTTCATCCAGGCGCTGCTGGCGGGCATCGTCATGATGCTGGCAGGGATCCCGGCCGTCGGCATCTTCTTCGTCCTGGCGCTGATCCTCGGCATCGCCCAGGTGCCCGTGATCCTGGTGACGGCTCCCGCCATCGCCTACATGTGGAGCACGGGTGATCACGGCACTGCGGTGAACATCATCTACAGCGTCCTGCTGATCGTCGCAGGCATGGCCGACAACGTCCTCAAACCGCTGCTGCTGGGTCGCGGTGTCGATGCCCCCATGCCGGTGGTGCTGCTGGGCGCCCTTGGCGGCATGGCGGCCAGTGGCATCCTCGGCATGTTCATCGGCGCCACCCTGCTCTCCATCGGCTATCGCATCTTCATGGCCTGGGTCAACGAAGGTCTGGCTTCTGCGGATAAATAACCCCATGGCCGTCCAACGTCACACCATGCGCCCCCTGTTCACGGGGGGCGCATGCCTGTTATTGAGTGCCTGCACAGTGCTAGGCCCCGACTATCAGGCTCCCAGAGTCGAGGAGATGGCCAGCTGGCACAGCGCCAGCGAGGGTCAGCAGGCGATCGCAACCGCCGACTATCGCCAATGGTGGAACCGGCTCAACGATCCCGTGCTGAGTGCCCTGGTCGAGGAAGCGCTGCGAAAGAATCCGGACGTCAGGATAGCCGGCTTGCGGATCCTCGAGGCCCAGGCCCAGCTCGGCATCGCCGAGAGCCTGCTCGGCCCCCAGGCCACTGTGGGCACGGGCGAGTTCCTGCAAGCCGGACAGACCCGGGGCGGCCACAGCAGCGCCGGCAGCAGCTATGGCGCCGGGTTCAACCTCGGCTGGGAGCTCGACTTCTGGGGCAAGTTCGAACGCGGCATCGAAGCGGCGGATGCCAACTACTTCGCCACCCTGGCCCAGTATGATGACATCCAGGTGCTGATGGCCGCCCAGGTGGCCCAGCTCTATGTGAGCATCCGCACCGTGGAGGCTCGCCTCTACATAGCCCGGGAGAATGCCCGCCTCCAGCAGCGCAGCCTGGAGATCACCGAACGGCTGTTCAAGAGCGGCAACAGCGCCGAGCTGGACGTGCAGCAGGCCAAGACCCAGTACCTCGGCACCCTGTCCGGCATTCCGCAACTCGAGACCAGCCTGCGCCAGAGCCAGAATGCCCTCTCGACCCTGATTGCCAGACCTCCTGGCCCCCTGCCCGAGATGGGCACCAACACCGGCAAGATTCCCCAGGGCGAACTGGCTCTGGTCACCGAGATGCCGGCCGATCTGCTGCGCCGACGCCCCGATGTGCGGGTCGCGGAGCGGCAACTGGCCGCCCAGTCGGCCCTGATAGGGGTGGCCGAGAGCGAGCTCTACCCATCCATCACCCTGCTTGGCACCCTGGGCGTCAACGCCACCAATGGGGAGAGCGGCACCTTCTCCTGGGCCGTAGGTCCCTCGCTCAGCTGGAACCTGCTCGATCAGGGACGGCTCGGCAACCAGATCCTGGTGCAGGACGCCCGCTTCCAGCAACTGCACGAGCGCTATCGTGACAGCGTGTTCAAGGCGGCCCGCGAGGTGGATGACGCGGCCGTGGCCTACGCCAACGGCCAGGACGAGATCGCCCTGCTGACCCAAACCGGCGAGGCCGCCCGTCGCTCCCTCGAGATAGCCAACACCCAGTATCGCGAGGGGATGGCGGACTTCCAGCGGGTGCTCGACTCCCAGCGCG
Source organism: Aeromonas sp. QDB31 (assembly GCF_027707605.1). Lineage (NCBI taxonomy): Bacteria > Pseudomonadati > Pseudomonadota > Gammaproteobacteria > Aeromonadales > Aeromonadaceae > Aeromonas > Aeromonas sp. QDB31. The sequence continues at coordinate 46,489 of NZ_JAPCIX010000003.1, forward strand.
CCCTGTTCAACCAGCAGGAGCGCCTGGTCAACAGCCGTGGCGCCCGGATGCGCGATCTCATCACGCTCTACAAGGCTCTGGGTGGCGGTTGGGAACAGGGGCGTGAACGCCCCCTGGTAACCCCGGAGGTGGAGGCCCAGCTGCGCACGCGCGCCGACTGGGCTCCCCTACTCGACGCAACCCACTCCCCCATGACACAGAAGGCAAGCTCCCATGACTGACAGCACTGCATCTCCCGGCCAGGCCAGCCGCCGCGCCACCCTAGGGCTGCTGGCTGCAATCCTCCTCCTGCTCATCTGGTATCTGCTGGCGGACCGGCTGACCCCATACAGCTCCCAGGCCCGGGTGCAGGCCTTCGTGGTCCCCGTCGCCGCCGAGGTGTCCGGCCAGATCAAACGGGTCTATGTCCACGACAATCAGGACGTGGACGCAGGCTCCCCCCTGTTCGAGATCGACCCCGAGCCCTATGACATCGCCCTGGCCAAGGCCAGATCCGACTACCAGACGGTCTTGAGCGGCGTCAAGGCGAACACCGAAGGGGTCAAGGCGGCCGAGGCGGCCCTGATGGCCATGCGTGCCGCCTATGACAACGCGGCCAAGGACGCCGAACGCCAGGAGCGACTCTATCGGGAGGATCCGGGCGCCATCTCGGTGCGTCGCCTCGAGGTCGCCCAGGCCAGCCGCGAGACCGCAAAGAGCCAGGTGGCGGCAGCCGAAGCCGACGTCCGCCGCGCCATCGAGGCCGCCGGGGCGAGCGGCGATGACAACTCCCAGCTGCTCAGCGCTCGCTCGGCGGTACACAAGGCAGAGCTGGATCGCCAGAACACCCACGTGGTTGCGCCGGGTCGGGGGCTCATCACCGACTTGAGCACAGATGCAGGCCAGTTCATCGGGGCCGGCGCACCGGCCATGACCCTGATCGCCATCCACGACGTCTGGATATCGGCCGATCTGACGGAGAACAACCTCGGCAACATTCGGCCGGGGGACAAGGTCGCCATCCTGCTCGACAGCCTGCCCGGACGCCTGTTCAAGGGCGAGGTTCGCAGCGTCGGCTACGGGGTGGGCGACGGCAAGAGCCAGCCAGCCGGAGCCCTGCCCACGGTCGACAACAACCGGGACTGGCTGCGCCAGGCCCAGCGTTTCCCGGTCAAGATTGCCTTCCAGGGTGACGACTTTCCGCCGGTCGAGGCGCTGCGGGTCGGTGGCCAGGTCGATGTGCTGGTCTACACCGGCGAGAGCGGGGTGATGCACCTCCTGGGGGCACTCTATATCCGGCTGATGAGCCTCTTCTCCTTCCTCTATTGAGGCGCCACATGCATAACGCCGACAGGGCTGTACTGCGCATTGGCACGGGCATCGGACTCGCCACGGGGATCTGTTACGGATTGGCCCTACCGATGCCCCATCTCGGCGTCATCATGGCCTGGGTGGTGCTGTGCCGACCCGGTGAGCCGCTCGGCCTGAAGAAGGGGCTGGCGGGGGGGATCCTGCTACTGGGGATCATGGCCTCCGGGGTGCTGCTGGTTCCGCTGCTGACCCACTATGCCCTGGCGGCCGTGCTGCTTGTCGGCTTGCTGCTCTACCTGCTGATGCAGCAGGCGATGGCCGGCAAGGGGGCCGCCGCCATGTTGCTCATCATGGCCATCACGGTGATCCCGGTGGCCGGTCTCATCGAGCAGTCCCTTGCCATTGCCATCGCCCAGATGATGGGTGTGGGGATCCTGATAGGCACCCTGGTCAACCGCATGGCGCATGCACTCTTCCCCCCTCAGCCGGTGGCCGGTGCGGCCGCCAGAGCGGCACCGCCGCCCCCCGAACACCCCGAGCGGCTGGCGCTGCGCGCCGTCGCCATCGTGATGCCGGTGTGGCTGTTGGCCCTCGGCAATCCGGCGTTCTACATTCCGGCGGTAATGAAGACGGTGACGCTGGCCCAGCAGAGCACCTCCCTCAACGCCAAACAGGCGGGCCAGGAGCTGGTGCTTTCGACCCTGGCGGGCGCCCTGCTGGCGTTCGCCCTCTGGATGGGACTCAGCCTCTGGCCCTCGCTGCTGATGCTGGTGCTGATGCTGACCCTGATGACTCTCTGGCTGGCACGGCGTCTGGTGCGACTGGTGGCGGGGCGCTTCCCGCCGTCATTCTGGAGCAATGCCTGGATCACGGCGCTTATCCTGTTTGGCCCGGCCATAGAGGACAGCGCCACCGGCAAGGATGTGTGGCTGGCGGCCGCCATGCGTTGCGGCCTCTATCTGTTGGTAGCCGGCTATGGCTGGCTGTGTATCTTGCTGCTCGAGCAGTGGCGGCCGGTCGGCCGACCACTGGCAGAAGCGAAGTTAGGAGACTGACATGTTTCTCATTTTGATGGTCGGCATCCCGGTGATCCTGGTCAACATGCTGTTGCAATCCCTGGTTGCCGTCTGGTGCATCCGCTTCTACATCAAGCGGTTCAATCAACGCGAGGGTATCCTGGCCGGCATGCTGGCCCTTTTTGGCACCATCACTCTGGTGATGCTGGGCAACCTGGCCCAGATCGGCGTCTGGGGAGGGCTCTTCCTGTGGCTCGGCGAGTTCGACACCTTGCAGGAGGCCATCTATCACTCCGGGGTCAACTTCGCCACCCTGGGCTATGGCGACATCGTCATGAGCCCGCAGTGGAAGATGCTCGGGCCGCTGGAAGCAGTCAACGGCGCCCTGATGATAGGCCTCTCCGGCGCCTCCATGCTGGCGGTCCTGCAGCACCATATTCGCAAGCAGCTCAATGACCGCGCCCCCTGACCGGGCACAGCTTACGGCAAGACAGGGGCCACTCCATCGAGTGGCCCTTTTTATGCGCGATCAATGATCCGGGTCATGCCACCTACTCGGCAGAGGCCATCTGCCAGGTCTTGAAGCCGCCGGAGAGGTTCTTCACCCGAAAGCCGTGCTGGCTCAGCAGGCGGCAGGCCACGTGGCCGCGCAAGCCCACCTGACAGCTGATGAGCAGCTCCTTGTCCCTGGGCAGCTCGTGAAGACGGCTGCGCAGCTCGTCGAGGGGGATGTGCAACGCCCCCGGAATGCGTCCCAGCTTGTCGAGCTCGGGGCCGTTGCGCACATCCACCACCAGCTGATGGGGGTGGCGAGCCTGCACCTCGGCAGCGTGGCAAAGGATGGTGTCCCCCTTGAGGTGATTGCTCGCCACGAAGCCCGCCATGTTGATCACATCCTTGGCCGAGCCGAACGGCGGCGCATAGGTGAGCTCCAGATCCTGCAGATCAAACACGGAGAGACCGGCCCGCTGGGCCACCGCCAGTACGTCGATGCGCTTGTCGACCCCATCCTTGCCGATGGCCTGGGCGCCATAAATCTTGCCATCGGGAGCAAACAGCAGCTTGAGGCTGACCGGGTGGGCACCGGGGTAGTAACCGGCGTGGCTGCCCGGGTGGACATAAACCTTCTCGAACGGCAGACCCAGTTGCACCAGTCGCTTCTCGTTCAGACCGGTGCTCGCCACCGCCAGATCGAACAGCTTGCAGATGGCGGTGCCCTGGGTCTTCTTGTAGGTTTCCGCACGGCCCAGCATGTTGTCGGCGGCGATGCGTCCCTGCCGGTTGGCAGGACCCGCCAGCGGGATCAGCACAGATTCGCCGGTGACGAAATCGGTCTCCTCCACCGCATCCCCCACCGCAAAGATGAAAGGATCCGAGGTACGCATGCCGGCATCGACCTTGATGCCGCCGCGCGGCCCCAATTCCAGCCCCGCCTTGGCGGCGAGCAGGGTTTCGGGCTTGACGCCAATGGCGAGGATCAGCATACCGGTGTCGAGATGGGTGCCGTCATTGAGGGTCAGGCGCAGGCCACCGCTGTTGGCGGTGGGCACGGCTGCCGTCTTCTCGGCGGGCAGATCCAGACTCTCGATGGCTGATAGACCGGTGCGCAGACGCAGATCGATCCCCTCTTCGCGGATGCGGGCATGAAGCATGTTGGCCATCTCCTTGTCCACCGGCGCCATCACCTGATCGGCCAGCTCCAGCAGGGTGACATCCAGCTTGCGCTGATGCAGCGCTTCCATCATCTCCAGCCCGATAAATCCCCCGCCCACCACGGTGACATGGCGTGGATTGTCGTGGTGCAGGGCCCCCAGAATGCGATCCATGTCCGGGATGTTGCGCAGGGTATAAACGTGGGGGCTGTCGATACCGGGGAAAGGAGGGCGGATCGGTGCCGCACCCGGGCTCAGCAACAGCACATCGTAGGGCTCGCGCTGCTCGTCACCGGTTTGCAGGTTGCGTACCAGCAGAGTCTTGCCCGCCTTGTCTATCTCGATCACGTCGTGGAAGACCCGCACATCGACGTTGAAACGGCGCTTGAAGCTCAAGGGCGTCTGCAGCAGCAAGGCATCCCGATTGGGGATATCCCCCCCGATGTGATAGGGCAGACCACAGTTGGCAAAGCTGACGAACTCGCCCCGCTCGAACATCACTATCTCTGCTTCTTCACTCAACCGGCGGGCGCGGGCCGCCGCCGATGCACCACCCGCGACACCACCCACAATCAGGATCCGTTTCATCTGCCAGACTCCACTCAACGAGAAATTGAGTTAAAATTAGAACAATCTAATTTAGGTTTCAATGAAATTTTGTTTGCCACGGATTTGCAGTATTCTTGCCCTCCGACAATTGCTCAACAGGATAGTGTCCGTTCATGTCGTCTACCGCGCTCAGCCATCTCCCGACAGCCAGCCAGGCCCCCCTGTTCTTTCGCCTGGATACCCGTAGTCAACGGCTGGTCGCCCTGACCGATGTGATGCAGACCCCGCTCCACTGGCTCGATGAGCCCCGCAGCGCCTGGCCGGCTCAGTTGCCTGATGCCCTGCGCCAACCCATAGAGCAGCGGCTGGCCAGCGGCAAGGGGGGCAAGCTGCTGCTGCGCTTTGCCGCCCAGCAGTGGCATATCTCCCTCTCCCATGAACAGGACGCCTTCTGGCTCATCTGCCTGCAGACCCAGTCCCAGGAGAGCGCAGCCAGCCTGTCGCTGCAACTGCCGCGCCTGAGCCAGATGGCCAGCCAGCAGCAGTATGCCGCCATGCTGGAGAGCCTCAGGGAGTGCCTGGGGGCCGATCGCCTGATCCTCTGGCACTACCAGGCCAATGGTCCCCTCGGCAGCGAGCAGCTGACCCCGGTCTTCACCCTGAATGCGGATTCTGTCGGTGCCATTCGCGGTGACAGCCGCTACATCCGGGCCTTGCGTACCCGGAGCGCCCTGAGCTTCTCGGAAGCCGCACACCAGCCCATGCTGAGCCAGCACTATTATCTGGCCAATGCCAATGTCAGCTCCCGCCTGGACGGCGCCCTGCTGGAGCAGGAGAAACTCATCGGCGTGCTCAGCCTCGAATACGCCGAGACGACCCTGATCGGCGAAGAGACGCTGCAGCTGGTGCGCCACTGCGCCCAGTTGCTGGGTCACTGGCAGCCCGAACCCGAGATAGCCGAGGACTCCCCTTTCACCCTGCCAGGCGGGCTCAGTTGCAAGACCGGCAATGAGTATTGCCGCGCCCTGGTGCGCTGGGCCATGACGGCGAGCGGCGCCCGCATCGGCTGGCTCGGGGAGTTTCAGCTGCGCGGCCAGGATCTCTGGCTCATCCCGCGCTGCATGCTGGAAGGAGAGACCTTCTCCGCGGTCAAGCCCATGCGGATGGAGATAGGCCCGGGCCGGGAGATCTTCCAGCACGGCCAGAGCCTCTATGTGGAAGACCTGCCGCTGCGCTATCCCCAGGCCACCCAGTTGCTGGCCCTCAACGCCAAGGCCTACATCGGCATCCCCCTCCAGGGTCAAGGCGGCGCCCCCCTCGGTCAGATCGCCCTGCTGCTGGACGGGCCGCTGGCCGACCCCATTCCCCTGCTCGATGCCCTCTACGAACAGCGTGAACGGGCGGCCATCGAACTGCAGCGCCTCGCCAACGACGATGCCCTGCGCCTGGCCGAGGTGGCCTTCAACACCCACGACGGTCTGCTGGTGATGGACCACGGCGGCATCATCCTCAAGGTCAATGACTCCTTCAGCCGCATCACCGGCTTTGCGAGCGAGGAGATGCTCGGTCAGCATATCGAGGCCCTGCGGCCTACCTATTATGGCGACAGCCTGAAGGAGGAGGTCATCGTCGCCGTCGATGAGCAGGGATACTGGCTCGGCGAGGAGCAGTGCCTGCACAGGGATGGCCATCTCTTCCCAGTACGGCTCATGGTCAGTGGCGTCAAGGATGAGGAGGACGAGATCAGCCATTTCGTCTGCAGCTTCCACGACATCACCCAGGAGAAGGAGGCGGCCCGCCACATCGAGCGGCTCGCCTATTACGACGATCTGTGCGACCTCTACAACAGACGCAGCCTGAACGACATCATGCAGCGCACCCTGCAGACCCCGAGCGGGCAGTGGGGGGCCTTGCTGCTGCTGGATCTCGACAACTTCAAGTCGATCAACGACTCCCTCGGCCATGCCTGCGGCGATCTGCTGCTGCAAGCCGTGGTGGTGCGGCTCAAGTCCCTGCCCCAGGAAAACCTGGTGCTGGCCCGCACCTCGGGGGACGAATTCGCCCTGCTGTTCACGGCGCTGGGCCAGGGCTACATCACCGCCAAGATCCTGGCGGAGCACTTTGCCCGGGAGCTGATGGGGATCTTCCGGCTCCCCTTCGACATCGGCGATCACAAGCTGCACTGCAGTGCCTCCGTGGGGATCAGCCTGTTCAGCGACGATGACAAGGATCACCTGATCCTGATGCAGCAGGCCGACACCGCCGTCCACATGGCCAAACGCGCCGGCCAGGGCAACCACATCTTCTTCAGCGAGGCCATGGCGGAGAAGGAGAAGAGCAAGCTCTCCCTGAGCAACCAGCTGCGCGATGCCCTACGCAACAACGAGCTGGTGCTGCACTATCAGCCCCAGTACAGAGTCGACAACGGCAGCCTCTCGGGTGTGGAGGCGCTGCTGCGCTGGCAGAAGATGGACGGCACCATGATCCCCCCCGGGGAGTTCATTCCCATCGCCGAAGAGACCACCCTGATCCAGGAGATAGGCTACTGGGTGATGAAGACGGCCTGCGCCCAGTACAGTTTCTGGCTCAACAACGGCCTCGCCATCCCCCATCTGTCGGTCAACGTCAGTGCCCGCCAGTTCCACACCGCCGGCTTCGTGCAGCAGGTGGAGTACGTGCTGCGCGATACCGGGGTGCCGCCATCGCGCCTGCTGCTGGAGGTCACCGAGTCCGTGGTGCTGGAAAACCGGTTGGACAGCATCGCCAAGATCCGCCAGCTCAAGGCGCTGGGCATCCTCATCTCCATCGATGACTTCGGTACCGGGTATTCTTCTCTCGCGTATCTGCGCGATCTCCCCGCCGATGAGGTCAAACTGGACAGGAGCTTCATCCAGACGCTGGTGCACAGCGAGCAGGACAAGGCCATCGTCAAGGCCATTCTGGATCTCGCCAAGGTGTTTCGCTTCACCGTGACCGCCGAAGGGGTGGAGGAGGAAGAGCAGTTGGCCGTGCTCAAGGCACTGGGATGCCAGCACTATCAAGGCTTCCTGACCAGCCGCCCGCTTCCCGTCAAGGCACTGGAGAGTCTGCTGGGTGCCACCCCAACCGGCTAAACAGGTAGGATTTATAGGGCTTTATGTCATAAAATAACGACCGCTCGAACCCTGTCCGAACAATTGGAGTCGTCTATGTCAGTCATTAACCGGATCCCTGCCGTTGAAACCAGCGGCCCTGCCGATCAGGGCACTCAGCGGATCCCTGCCGCCACCGTTAGCGACACCAGCAATCCCGACATCATTGGCCGGATCCATTCCGTCGAGACCTGTGGCACCGTCGACGGCCCCGGCATCCGCTTCATCGTGTTCATGCAGGGCTGCCTGATGCGCTGCAAGTATTGCCACAACCGGGACACCTGGGACACCCAGGGCGGCCGCGAGGTCACCGTGCCCGAGTTGATGCAGGATCTCACCAGCTACCGCCACTTCATGAATGCCTCGGGCGGCGGCGTCACCGCCTCCGGTGGGGAAGCCATGCTGCAGCAAGAGTTCATCGCCGAACTGTTTGCCGCCTGCAAGGCGCAGGGGATCCACACCTGCCTGGATACCAACGGCTTCGTGCGTCACTACGACGAGCTGCTCGATCGGGTGCTCGACAACACCGATCTGGTGCTGCTGGACATCAAGCAGATCAACGACGAGAAGCACATCCCCCTCACCCACGTCAGCAACAAGTACACCCTGGAGTTCGCGCGCTACCTGGCGTCCCGCGGCCAGACCATGTGGATCCGCTACGTGGTGGTGCCGACCTGGTCCGATGATGACGAGAGCGCCGAAGGGCTCGGTCAGTTCATCGCAGAGCTCGGTGATTGCGTCGAGAAGGTGGAACTGCTGCCCTACCACGAACTGGGCAAACACAAGTGGGACGTGCTGGGAGACACTTACGATCTGACCGGGATCAAGCCCCCCAGCAAGGAGACCATGGACAGGGTCCAGGCCATCCTCGGCAAGTACCACCCCAACGTGAAGTATTGAGACAGGAGGCCGCCCGGGATTGGGCGGCCTCTTTTCACTGCACCGCCAGCGCCCGGACTCATCACCGGGCAATGACATCCGAGGGAACATGTCATGAGTGAAGGACAAGTCGCCGCCCTCCTGCTCTGGCTGGTGCTGCTCGCCTTCAGCCTGAACGCCTCCCTGCTGCGCACCCTCCACGACCACCCCCTCTATCAACACCTCTGCCTGGGAAGTGCCATCGTCCTGGTGCCGCTCTGGACCTTGCGGGCAGGCCTCCATGAGGGGCTGGAGATCCACTTTCTCGGTCTCACCAGCCTGACCCTGCTGCTGGGCTGGCGCCTCGCCCTGCTGGCCCCCTGCCTCACCCTGCTGATCCTCGGGGCCTTTGGTGTCACCGATCTGGCGGAGTTCGGCTGGCAGGCGCTCATCGGCGTCGCGCTGCCGGTGGCCACCAGCTGGCTGCTGTTTCTGGCAAGCTGGGCCTGGATGCCCCGCCACCTCTTCGTCTATCTGTTCGTGGCCGCCTTCCTCGGCGGGGCCCTGAGCATCTCGGTCAAGATCCTCGCCAGTGCCCTGCTGATGGGGATGAGCGGCGCCTACCCCTGGCACACCATCAGTGCCGACTACCTCTCCATCTGGCCGCTGCTGCTCTTCCCCGAGGCCCTGCTCAACGGCATGGCCATGACACTGCTCGCCGTCTATCGACCCCACTGGGTCAACACCTTCTTCGACAGGGAATATCTGGGGCGGTGAGCCAGCAGAGGCCGGCGCCATAAAAAAAGCCCGCAGCTGCGGGCTTTTTTCATTTCTGTCACACGCTGCGGGGGCGCAGGTGGGCGTGCCAGCGGGCCTCCCACTTCTTGAACAGCCAGACGATGGCGAAGGTGAGCAGCATGTAGAGCAGGCCTGCGGTCAAGAAGGCCTCGAACGGGCTGTAGTAGCGGGAGTTGATGATCCGCGCCGCACCGGTCAGGTCGACGATGGTGATGATGCCCGCCACCGCCGAGCCCTGCAGCATGAAGATCACCTCGTTGCTGTAGGCTGGCAGCGCACGGCGAAACGAGTTGGGCAGGATGATGCGGGTGAGGGTCTGCCAGCGGCTCATGCCAAACGCATTGGCCGCCTCGATCTGTCCCTTTGGCATGTTCAGCACGGCGCCGCGCACTATCTCGGCGGTGTAGGCACCGGTGTTGAGGGTAAACGCCAGCAGGGCGCAGAACCAGGCCTCGGAGAAGAGCGCCCAGGCGGGGCCGTTTTTCAGCCACTCCCACTGGGCGGCGCCGTAGTAGATGATGAACAGCTGCACCAGCAGCGGAGTGCCGCGGAAGAAGTAGATATAAGCCCAGATCGGCCCCTTGATCAGCCAGTTGCGGCTGTTGCGCAAAATGCCCATGGGCACCGCCAGCATGAGGCCGAGCATGAGGGACACCGCCACCAGCCAGATGGTGGTGTAGAAACCTTCCCAGTAGGTGGGCCACTCCGTGAGAATGATCGAGAAATCCATGGCTTACCTCGTCTTGATGGCGTAGTGACGCTCGGCCCACTTGAGCGCCGAGGTGGAGACTGCGGTGAAGATCAGGAAGATCAGCGCCACCGCCATGTAGAAGGTGAAGGGCTGCTGGGTCGAGCCCGCCGCCAGCGACGCCTTGCGCACCATGTCATCGAGCCCGATGATAGAGACCAGCGCCGTGGTTTTCAGCAGTACCAGCCAGTTGTTGCCAAACCCCGGCAAGGCGTGGCGCATCATCTGGGGGAAGAGGATCCGCACAAATACCTGGGTCGCCCGCATGCCAAAGGCGCGCGCCGCCTCGAGCTCCCCCTTGTCCACCGCCAGGATGGCGCCGCGGAATGTCTCGGTCATGTAGGCACCGAAGATGAAGCCGATGGTGGCGACCCCGGCCGCAAACGGGCTGATGTCGATATAATCCGGCAGCAGGGAGACCCACTCCTGGCTCGGGTTGCTCTCCAGCAGGTAGTTGTTGTAGGCCTCGTTGACCCAGCTGCAGATCCCGTTGATCAGCACCTGGCCGCCGAAGAACAGCAGCATCATCAGCACCAGATCCGGGATGCCGCGAATGACGGTGGTGTAGGCGGTCGCGATGCCGCGCGCCCACTTGTAGGGAGAGAGCTTGGCCAGGGCACCCAGCATGCCCAGCAGCAGCGCCAGCAGCAGAGAGGCCAATGCCACCTCCAGGGTGACCCAGGCCCCCTCCAGCAGGGAGGTTTCGTATCCTTTCAAATCAAACATATGCGGCTCCATTGCAACGCATTGAGCGGGATCGCCCGTCCCAATATCCTTTCAAACCAAACACATGCAGCTCCATTGCAACTAAGCGGGCCCATCGCTCCCTTGCGAGAGACAACGGGCCCGGTGACTACAGACGAGGGTCAACCTGTCGTGATGATTCGCCGCAATCCCTTCGGCGGCTACCCGGGGTAGCGCGCCAGGGGGTTACTCGCCGTACACGTCGAAATCAAAGTACTTGTCGTTGATTTCCTTGTACTTGCCGTTGGCGCGCAGGGCCAGGATGGCGGCATTGAATTTCTCTTTCAGATCCTTGTCTGCCTTGCGTACCGCGATGCCGGCCCCCTCGCCAAACCACTTGGGATCGGTCAGTTTCGGGCCGACGAACTCGTAGGCATCGCCACCCTCTTTCTTCAGCAGGCCATCACTGATGGCGGCGGAGTCGGCCATCACGTAGTCAACCCGGCCGGATTTCAGATCGAGATAGGCTTCGTCTGCGGTGCCGTAGCGCTTGATGGTGGCGTTGGGGAAGTTGTCGGTGATGTAGGTGTCCATGGAGGTGGCGCGCTGCACGGCAATGGTCTTGCCATCCATGAAGGCCTTGTCGAGCTGCACGTCAGTGCCTTTCTTGGCGGCGAAGCGGGCCGGAATGTGCTGGTACTTCTGGGTGAAGTCCACCTTCTTCTTGCGCTCTTCGGTGATGTCCATGGTGGCGATGATGGCGTCATACTTGCGCGACAACAGCGCCGGAATGATGCCGTCCCAGTCCTGCTTGACCAGGGTGCACTTCACCTTCATCTCTTCGCACAGGGCGTTGGCGATGTCGATGTCAAAGCCTTTCACCTCGCCGCTCGGCTCGGTCCAGGAGAAGGGAGGATAGGCACCTTCCACCCCGATCCGCACCTCTTTCCACTCCTTGGCCATCAGGCTACCGGAACACAGGGCCGTCATCACGGCAGTCGCCAGCATCAGCTTGTTCATGTATCTCTCCTTGATAAACACGTCGATCATTGAAAACGCAGATTGTTGAAAATACAGCCCGTCCATCAATAGATGGAAGAGATGAATTGCTTGAATCGCTCCGACTTGGGATGGGCGAAGATCTCCTTGGGATTGCCCTCCTCCTCCACCCGCCCCTGATGCAGGAACATGACCTTGTTGGACACGTCACGGGCAAACGACATCTCGTGGGTGACCACCAGCATGGTGCGCCCCTCCTCGGCCAGCTCGCGCATCAGGCCGAGCACCTCCCCCACCAGTTCGGGATCGAGCGCCGAGGTGGGTTCATCGAACAGCATCACCTCGGGATCCACCGCCAGCGCCCGGGCAATGGCCGCCCGCTGCTGCTGGCCGCCGGAGAGATGACCGGGGTAGTAGTCGCGCCGCTCCCACAGACCCACCCGGTTGAGCAGCAGCTCCGCCTTGGCGATGGCCTCGGCACGGGGTACCTTGAGCACCTGGATGGGCACCTCGATGATGTTCTGCATGATGGTCATGTGCGACCAGAGGTTGAAGCTCTGGAACACCATGGCCAGGCGGCTGCGGATCCGCTCCACCTGACGCATGTCCTCAGGCAGGCGCTCACCGGCCCGATTGCTTTTCATGCGGATCAGTTCGCCATGGAGGGAAACCGTGCCGGAAGAGGGGGTTTCCAGCAGATTGATACAGCGTAGAAAGGTCGACTTCCCCGAACCCGAGGAGCCGATCAGGGAGATCACATCCCCCTTGTGGGCCGTCATATCGATGCCCTTGAGCACTTCGTGGGTGCCAAAATACTTGTGCAGTTCACGAACTTCCAGTGCGGCAACGTCGCTCATCCATTACAACCTTGTCTGTCCCTAGACGCCGCTACGGCGTGATCCCACCATCGTCAATTTAACAAAACGTTAACCGATGGCAACCTTCAGCGAAAATATCATTCAGGTAGTCAAAAAACAATACAGAACCGAGGTATTTGGTGTTTTATCTGTATTTTTATTGGCCTCATCGGTATTTTTCAGCACTTTGTCTGCATAAAATCCATTTTCAGTCGGTTCTCGGATACCGCACTTTTATACCTGCAACGCCCTACTGGCAAGAATATTCCACTATCCACACCAGATGTCACCCAAAACGACTTTATTCATCCTCCTCTGGTGAAGCCATCGCACAATTATATGAGGATGGAATTGATTTTACTGGTGATGCTCCCCCGTTTCACACAGCCAGTCCATTCCGCCAGTCATCGAAAAAACATAACAATGTGATAAAAAAGCCCCGTCTGGGGCATTCAAATACACGGATATGTGACACAGATGCAACAAGTCGTGATAAGGTGCCGTTTTTACCAGTTTTGTGACCGAGGCCCCAATGTTGCTGAATGTGTTGCTGATCCTGTTACCCCTGGCCATCGGCTATCTTGTTCCCCTCTCCAGTCAGCGGCTCATCAAGCTGGTCAATCAATCGCTGGGCAAGATGGTCTATCTCATCCTGTTCCTGATGGGGCTGGGGCTCGCCTATGTGGAGGACCTCGGCAGCAACCTGGCGGTGATCTTCAAGGTGGCCGGGGTGATGCTGGCCGCCATCACCGTCTGCAACCTGCTGGCGCTCTGGTGGCTGGACAGGCGTAGTCCGCCCACCCATGAGGCGAGCGACGGCAAGATGCCGAGCAAGCTGCACCTCTTGTGGGAGTCTCTCCAGCTCTGCTTCGTGGTGCTCGGCGGCGTGCTGCTAGGGCTGCTGGTGGGCTTGCGCACCCTGCCCATCGACAAGTGGAGCGAGTGGGCCCTGATGCTGTTGCTGCTGCTCATCGGCATCCAGATGCGCAACTCCGGCATGCGGCTGCGCCAGATCCTGCTCAACCCCTGGGGCATGAAGATAGCCGCCACCGTCATCCTCAGCAGCTGGCTCGGCAGCCTGCTGGCCTCACAGCTGTTGGGCATGCCCTTTGCCCACGGGCTGGCCATGAGCTCCAGCTTCGGTTGGTATTCGCTGTCGGGCATCCTGGTGGCCGACAAGCTGGGGCCAGTGCTCGGCTCCGCCGCCTTTATCAACGATCTGGGGCGCGAGCTCATTGCCATTCTCATCATTCCGGTGCTGATGCGTCGCCACCCCTCCGCCGCCATCGGTTACGGCGGCGCCACCGCGCTCGACTTCACCCTGCCGGTCATTCAGAAATCCGGCGGCATCCAGGTAGTCCCTGTGGCCATCGTCTCGGGCTTTATCCTGAGCCTGCTCGGCCCCATCCTGATACTGGGCTTCCTCGCTATCTGAGCCTGGTGCGACCCCAGGTGGAAAAAAGCCCGGCAGCAGTGCCGGGCTTTCTGTTTACTGACGGACGCACACTGGCTCAGGTTCGCCACTGACCGCCGCTCATCACCCGCTGGATGGCCAACGTATTCGGGTCGATAAGCAGCAGATCCGCATCCAGCCCCACCGCTATCACCCCCTTGCCTGCCAGCCCCAGGGCCCGCGCCGGATTGGCCGTGACCACTCCCAGAGCCACCTCGAACGACACCCCGAGAGCGCAGGCACGGACGCACTCCTGCCACAGGCTGGCAATCTGGCCGCAGCGCAACTCGATGAGGCGCCCCTCGCCATCGAAACGCGGCAGGCTGGCGTTGGCATCAGAGCTGAAGCTGATGCGATCGGCAGGCACATCGGATTCCAGCAGCGCCACCAGCGCCTCTGCCGCCAGTTGCTCGCCATCGTCCAGCAGCTCGGGGAAGCTCGAGGTGGTGAGATCGACCCAGCCCCCGGCCCGGCCCCAATCGATGGCCTCGGCAAAGAGCCAGGGGTTGCGGTTGCAGTGGGTGGGATAGAGCTGGCGCAGGGGAATGTCGGTGCCATCGCGCAGGGCCCGCAGCGGCGCCAGCGCCCCGCGGCCGTCCCCGACGTGGAAGAAGCTGACCCCGCTCTTGCCCGCGAGCAGCCCGGCCACCCGCGCCTCGCTCACCAGCCGTGCCAGCTCGTCATGCGTCGGCGCACTGGATCTGTGATCGCTGATGGCCAGCTCCCCCACCCCCAGCACCTCGGGGATCAGCATGATGTCCGACTCCACAGATCCGGTGAGGGTCTTGACCGGCAGGTGATAGGAGCCGGTGTACATGTAAGCGCTCACCCCGACGGCACGAAACTCACGCACCTTGCCGAGCACCTGGGCCGGGGTGCGGGTCAGGCTGTCGGTGCCAAGCGCCGCCACCAACGTGGTGACCCCCGCACTCAGCGCCTCCCTTGCCGCCAGCTCTGGGGTGCGAAAGGCAAAGCCCCCCTCCCCACCGCCCCCGGTGATGTGGGCCAGGGGATCCACCAACCCGGGCACCAGATAGCGGCCACGGCCGTCGACACGCACCAGCGGCCAGTCAGGGGGAACCGTCAGCCCCTTCCCCAGCCAGGCGATGCGGCCATCGGCCACCAGCAGATCCTGCTGGCCGAGCGGGACCGGGCTATGAATTTCCGCACCCTCGATCAGGGTCAACATGGGGTATCTCCTTGTTTCATCACCTCTTGCTGCAAAAAAAGAGAGGGAGCAAGCTCCCTCCCCCCATCAGCCACCATAAATATCGTACTTGAAGTACTTCTGGTTGATCTCCTGATACTTGCCATTGGCACGCAGGATTTTGATCGCCTCGTCCAACTTGGCCTTGAGATCCTGATCGCCCTTGCGTACCGCAATCCCCATGCCGTCACCAAACCACTGGCGATCGGTCAGGGCCGGCCCCACATACTCGAACTTGTCCCCGCCCGCCTTGCTGAGCAGCCCCTGATCGATGGCCGAGGCATCGGCCAGCAAGGCGAGCACCCGGCCCGCCTTCAGATCGAGATAGGCCTCATCGGCATTGCCGTAGCGCACTATGGTGACATCGGAGCCAAAGTTATCCGTCAGGTACTTGTCGTGGGTAGTGGCACGCTGCACACCGATGCGCTTGCCTGCCATCCCCGCCGGGGTCAGCGCCAGCTCGGTGCCCTTGGCCGCCACGAAGCGGTTGGGGATATGGGCATATTTCTCGGTGAAATCCACCTTCTTGCGCCGCTCGTCGGTAATCGACATGGCGGCGATGATCGCATCGTATTTGCGCGACAACAGGGCGGGGATCATGCCGTCCCAATCCTGCGCCACCAGCTCGCACTTGACGGCCATCTGCTGGCACAGGGCATGAGCGAGATCGATGTCAAAGCCCTTGATCTCCCCCGAGGCATCGGTCCAGGAGAAGGGAGGATAGGCGCCCTCCACACCGAAACGCACGGTTTTCCACTCCTTGGCCGTGACGGGGGTGGTGAGCAGGCAGGCAGCAAACAGGGCTGACAGGGTCAGTTTGGTATTCATCATGAGTACTCCATTACATAGAAAGCGCACAGGCGCGGTCAAGGCATCGCAAGCGTGGGCAAGCGATGGCCAACAAACGGCAAAACGCGGATGAGCGAGATCACGCCCCGTGGGTATCAATGATCGGCAGGCGTCAGTGATCGGCGGGCGTCAATGAACTGCTCCGGGGCCTCGACTTATTCGTCGAACCACTCGGAGAGGTAGAAAGGCTTGAAGTAGAAGGCCAGAAAAAAGCCTCTGGCTTTGCGCATCATGATGGTTTGTCGTGTCCTGTGACAAAGATGTCAGCCACCTTAGCACGCCCAAAATTTGCCCCGCAAGGGGGCGTTTCAGGTCCGTTGCAAAAACCCGGACCATGGTCAACAGAAGGTGG
This sequence comes from Aeromonas sp. QDB31, assembly GCF_027707605.1. Lineage (NCBI taxonomy): Bacteria > Pseudomonadati > Pseudomonadota > Gammaproteobacteria > Aeromonadales > Aeromonadaceae > Aeromonas > Aeromonas sp. QDB31. The sequence goes on from NZ_JAPCIX010000003.1 coordinate 62,932, forward strand.
ATCCGCTAGGCTCGGAGCACCTTGTCATCGATCTGCACACGACCCTGATCCCATGAATTACCTGGCGCACCTTCACCTGGCGGCCCACACCCGAAGCTCCCTCACTGGCAACCTGCTGGGAGACTTCGTCAAGGGGCCGCTGCCCACGGGGCTCGAGCCCCCCTTCGATGAGGGGATCTGGCTGCACCGCAAGATAGACGCCTTCACCGATGCCCACCCCGAGCACAGGGCGGCGGTCGCCAGCTTCGAGGCCCCCTGGCGCCGCTTTGGCGGCATCCTGGTGGACATGCTCTACGACCACTGGCTGAGTCGCCACTGGCAGCAATTCAGCCCGCAACCCCTGCCCCGCTTCCTGCAACAGAGCTATGGTCAACTGCTGGCGGATCATCACCGTCTGCCGGAGGGCCTGCCGGTGCCCCTCAGGCGGATGGCCGAGCAAGACTGGATCGCCTCATACCGGCACCGGGAGGGGCTGAGTCAGGCCCTCAACGGCATCGGCCGCCGCCTGCGTCGCCCCCTGTTGCTGGGAGAGGCACTCCATACCCTGGATGAGGGCCGCTGGCACGAGTGTGAGCGGGGGTTTCTGCGCTTCTATCCCGCGTTGATCTGCTTCAGTGAGCGGCAGCTCGCCCACTACCGCGCCACCAGAGATCCTCAAGGACCCCCAGGTTAGATGCCTTGATCCTGTTTCAGACAAGGCTGGCAGGGCAAGGGAGGAAACGAAAGCTGGATCAGATTGGGTCTTTTATGGCACCCCAAAAGGGAGGAGACTGGCGATGCCGCTCAGCCCGGGCTCAGGCTGAACGGGTGCGGCTGGGCTAGACTCAGCCCCCTCAAGACCCAAGGAGACCTCTTCATGTCATTGCGATTATTCTGTAGCGCCCTGTGCGGCGCCCTCCTGGCCGGTGGTGCCGTTCACGCCACCGAGCCAGCTCATGCAGCCATCTTGTTTGAAAACGTGCGTATCTTCGATGGCAAGGGGAGTGCACTCAGCGCCCCCTCCTCCGTCCTGGTGGAAGGCAGCCTGATCACCAGGCTCAGCCAGGGCGGCATCAAGGTGGAAGGCGAAGTGCAGCGTATCGACGGCCAGGGCAAGACCCTGATGCCGGGCCTCATCGACGCCCATACCCACCTGATGTTCGCCACCCTGCCGCAGATTGCCGTGCTGACCAACGACGTCACCTTCACCACAGTGGCGGCAACCAGGGCGGCCAACGACATGCTGATGCGCGGCTTCACCAGTGCCCGTGATCTCGGCGGCCCCGTGTTCGGCCTCAAGAAGGGGATCGACATGGGGTTGATCAATGGACCGCGTATCTGGCCGGCCGGCGCCATGATCTCCCAGTCCGGTGGCCACGGCGACTTCCGCCTGCCCAACGAACTGCCGGCACTGGCGGGACAATACTCCTTCGGCGAGCGGGCCAACGCGGCCATGGTCGCCGACAGTCCGGATGCCGTGCGCCAGCGCACCCGCGAGCAACTCGCCCTCGGCGCCTCCCAGATCAAGGTGATGGCCGGTGGCGGTGTGGCCTCCAACTATGATCCCATCGATGTGACCCAGTACACGGTGCCGGAGATCCGCGCCGCGGTGGAGGCCGCCGACAACTGGGGCACCTATGTGACCGTGCACGCCTATACCCCGAAGGCGGTGCGCCAGGCCATCGAGGCAGGCGTCAAGTGCATCGACCACGGTCAGATGCTCGACGAGGACACTGCCAGACTGATGGCCGAAAAGGGGGTCTGGTGGAGCCTGCAACCCTTCACCGACGATCGCAAGTCCCCCTTCCCGGAGGGCTCGGCCAACCGTCGGAAGCAGCTTGAGATGTACAAGGGCACCGACCACGCCTATGCCATGGCCAAGAAGTACGGCATCAAGACCGCGTTCGGTACCGACGCCCTGTTCAGCGCCCAGGCCGCCGCCAGTCAGGGCACCATGCTGGCCAAGATGGGCACCTGGTATACCCCGGCCGAGGTGCTGAGGATGGCCACCCATGACAACGCCGAGCTGCTGGCCCTCTCCGGCCCGCGCAGCCCCTACCCGGGCAGGCTGGGCGTGGTGGAGGCCGGGGCGCTGGCCGATCTGCTGCTGATCGACGGTGACCCGCTCAAGGATCTCTCCCTGGTGGCCGATCCGGCCAAGCACTTCAAGGTGATCATGAAGGACGGCAAGATCTACAAGAACACGCTCTGACCTCCCTGGATGACAAAAAGGCCCCGAAAGGGGCCTTTTTGATGGGGGCTGCACGACTGCCAGCGGCAGAGCGGCTCAGCGATCTTCCTTCTTCTTGCGAATGCTCAGGCCCAGCTCACGACCGCGCAGGCGGGCGTAATAGATGGTGCCGACGAAGGCCAGAGTGGTGAACACCAGCTCCACCACCGCCAGCCACCGCTCCCCTTCATCCGTGGTGATCAGGGTGAGGGCGTGGAGGAAGTAGGGCATCAGCACGAAGTTGCCCCAGGCATGGGTGTAAGGGTTGCCCTGCACTATCCCCTTCAAGGGGAAGAGCAGCGGCACCGTCCAGATCACCGGCAGCAGCCAGGGATTGAGATCCGGATGGGGTGACAGCCACAGATGCCAGAGGATGACCCAGCCCAGCAGGCCGAAGAAGCCGACCAGGGTCAGCAGACGGGCGAAGCGGGTGCTCACTTGAGGATCTCCAGCACCTGCTCGGGCGGACGGCCGATGCGGGCCTGACCATTCTTGATGACGATGGGGCGTTCGATAAGCTTCGGATGCTGGTGCATGGCGCGAATGAGGGCATCGCCGCTCATCTCGGCCAGCCCCAGCTCCTTGTAGAGATCTTCCTTGGTGCGCATCAGCTGGCGCGGATCGGTGAAACCGAGCTGGCTCAACAGGGTGCGGATATCGTCTTCGCTCGGCGCCTGTTCCAGATAGAGCACCACCTCCGGGGCTATTCCGTGCTGTTCCAGCAAGGCCAGGGTTTCACGGCTCTTGGAGCAGCGCGGGTTGTGATAGATTTGGGTCTCGCTCATGGTAACTCCCTGATATTGCAAGATGGGACAACAAATGGCGCTATTGTAGGGGAAACGGATGGGCAGGGTAAGCGGGAAGGATATGGAAATGAAACGAATCTGTTGGCTGATTGTGGCGACCCTGCTGGGGGCCTGCAGCCCGGCGCCCGACTTCACCGACGAGACGGGCAAGAGCATCAGCCTGAGCGCCCTGGCGGGCAAGCCCCTGCTGGTCAACTACTTCGCCCCCTGGTGCGCCCCCTGTCTGCGGGAGATGCCCCTGCTCGCGGCGCTGCACCGGGAGGGGCGGATTGGAGTGATCGCCATCAACTATGATCCCGCCTCCCCCGGTGAGCTGGCCGAGCTGGCCCGGCGCCATCAGATAGCCGTCCCCCTGATGGTGCCCCTCGATGAAGCCAGCCTCCCCTTCCCCAGACCCGGCGCGCTGCCAACCAGCTACCTGCTCGATGGCGAGGGCCGGTTGCAGGAGACACTGGTGGGAGAGATAGATGAACACAGGCTCGCCGACCTCAGGGCCTGGGCTGCAGCACAGCCCTGATGGCCCCATGACGAAACGGGGTGCCCCATCGCTGGTGCACCCCGTTTCGTCACAGGAGCGGTGAGCCGGACTAGCCCTTCAGGCTGTCCAGATCCTTCTTCGCCCGCTCCAGCTGGGTGATGCGCGCCTCGATGCGGGCCAGGGTCAGCTTGTCGCTGGTGGTGCCGCGGGCCACGATCAGCTCGTCAATGGCCGCCTGGTAGTCGCCGCGCAGGGAGAGGGTCTCCGCCCGTGCCATGTGCAGATCCGTCATTCGTCCCGCCTTGCGATAGGCGTCCGACAGCAGGCTCCAGGCCAGGCTGTTCTCGTCGTGCTCCCGGGCATAGGGGTCCAGGATGGCGATGGACTTATGGTAATTGCCCCCTTCCAGATAGGCGTTGCCGAGGTTGACCACTACCACCTCGTTGTCCGGCATCCGGGTGCGGAAGCGCTCCAGCCGGGCGATGGCCTGGGCGCTGCGCCCCTTGGCGAGATCGATGTCGGTCAGGGCATCCACCACGAACAGATCTTCCGGATGGCGGGCCGCCAACCCCTGCATCAGGGTATCGGCCTCGTCGGTGCGCTTGAGCTGCAACAGGGCCAGCGCCTTGCCATAGGTGGCGGCGTCCTTGAGGGGGTAGTCCCCCTTCTGCAGGCGGCTGTCGAAATAGGTGAGCAGCGCCTGAGGGCTCTCGGTGCCATAACGCACCTGGATGCGCACCTTGGCCAGCCAGAAGTCGAGGCTGGGGGGCAAGGCTCGGCGGCCATAGCTGCCCGCCCGGGCGCGGGCTTCGCTGATCCGGGTCTCGGGCAGGGGGTGAGTGAGCAGCATCTCGGGCGGCTTGCTGGCGTAGCGATACTCCGCCGCCAGCTTCTGGAAGAAGTTGGCCATGCCCATGGGATCGAAACCGGCGTCATACAGCGTCTTCATGCCGATGCGATCCGCCTCGTATTCGTTGTCACGGGTATAGTTGATGGCCGACTGCATGGAGAGCCCGAGGGTAGTCTGCAGCGCGGCGATACCGGCGGTGGGGTTGATCACCGCAAGCGCGATGGAGCCCACCAGGCCAGCCAGGGTCATGGCCGAGCTGCTCGCCTGCGCCTCCATGTAACGGGCGATGTGGCGCTGGGTCACGTGGGTGATTTCGTGCGCCAGCACCGAGGCCAGCTCGCTCTCGCTGTCGGCGTAGAGGAAGAGGCCGGTGTGCACCTTGACCCGCCCGCCGAGGAACGCGGCCGCGTTGATGCTGGGATCGTTGATGAGGAAGAAGGTAAAGGGGAAACGTACCCCGTCGGCATTGGTGAGCAATCGCTGACCCAGATCGTCGATGTATTCGTTTAGCACGGGATCATCGATGATGGGCAAGCCCGCCCGGGCGAACCGCATGAAGGCGTTGCCATAGCGCACTTCCTGCTCGATGGGCAGGGCCGCGACCCCGGCGGTGCCGATGTCGGGCAACTGGTTGTTCGCCTGGGCATGGAAGGTGGCACCCATCAGGGAGACCAGCAGGGGAAGTGATGCCATCAAAGGGGAAAAGCGGGCCACTGTGTTTCTATCTCCATCAGAAAGTGCTCGGGGGCAGAATACCCTTGCCCATCAAGGCCTACAAGCGTTGTTTCGCCCTCCCATCGCGGCCATAATGACGGCCATCACGCACCATGGAGCCTCCCCCGATATGGAACCGCACTGGGAACAGCTCGACCTGACCCCCTGGCGCTGCCCGGAGCCGCTGATCCGGCTCAAGCTCTGGTTGCGCGGCGCCCGGGCCGGTCAATCCCTGCTGATCCTGCTCAAGGATCCCGGCTCCCGCCAAGACATTCCGGCCTGGTTGCTGCGGCAGGGCCATCAGGTACAGCGTCTGCAGGAGTCGGAAGCCGCTCTCACCCTGCGGCTCGTCGTCCAAAACCGGCCATCATGATGGTGCCAATGCCCATGATATGGACCAACACCGGATCGACCCTTTCCATCGCCATGACCCGATAAACCAAGGAAGCCTCGATGTTAGATGTATTGAAGCGCTGGTATCAGACCCGTTTTTCCGACCCCGATGCCGTCACCCTGTTCCTGCTGCTGGTGTTCTGCTTCGCGGTGCTCTGGCTGTTCGGCGATCTGCTGGCGCCGCTGCTGGTGGCCGTGGTGATGGCCTACCTGCTGGAGTGGCCGGTCAGCCGGCTGCAACGCACCGGGCTCTCCCGTACCTTCGCCACCAGCCTGGTGCTGCTGCTGTTCATCACGGTGACCACCCTGATGGTGCTGGGCCTCATTCCCACACTGGTGAGCCAGGGGGTCAACCTCGCCAAGGAGGCGCCGTCCATGCTGGCCCATGCCCAGGACGCTGTGCGCACCCTGCCGGAAAAGTACCCGGAGATCATCGACGTCAGCCTGGTCGAGACCATCATCGACAACATCCGTCAGCGTATCCTGGCAGGCGGCGAGCAGTTGGTGAGCGCTTCGCTCAGCTCCCTCATCAACGTGGTGGCCATCCTCATCTACGCCATCCTGGTGCCCCTGATGGTGTTCTTCATGCTCAAGGACAAGCAGGTGTTGATGGGCGGCCTGCGCCGCTTCCTGCCCCGCAACCGTACCCTGGTCAACCGGGTCTGGGTGGAGATGAACGACCAGATCATCAACTACATCCGCGGCAAGGTGATCGAGATCCTCATCGTCGGGGTGGCGACCTATGTGCCCTTCGCCCTGATGGGGCTGCGCTACTCGGTGCTGCTGGCGGTGGCGGTCGGTTTCTCCGTGCTCATCCCCTACATTGGGGCCGTGGCGGTGACCGTGCCCGTCGCCATGGTGGCCCTGTTCCAGTGGGGACTGACCCCGGACTTCGCCTGGCTGATGGTGGCCTATCTGGTCATTCAGGCCCTCGACGGCAACCTGCTGGTACCCCTGCTCTTCTCCGAGGCGGTCAACCTGCACCCGGTGGCCATCATCATCGCCGTGCTGGTGTTCGGCGGGCTCTGGGGCTTCTGGGGCGTCTTCTTCGCCATTCCCCTGGCGACCCTGGTGAAAGCGGTGCTCAACGCCTGGCCCAAACGGGACGATCTTCCCCGCCCCGCCCCCTGATGACGGGAGAGGCCGCCGCCTCTTTTCTGTTATTGCCGCGATCTCGTCGACCACAGACTCCGTTCCCGCCTGAATCCAGGCGGGACACCGTGACGCTATCGACTTGAATTTCAAATAAAAACAGGCTTCACTGACAAGGTCATCGGCAGTATGCTCTGCCAGCCCCGACTCTGAAGGATCAGTCCATGCCCCCTGTTCGCCCCCTCCACCGCGCCGCCCTTGGCGCGCTCCTGACCCTGCTGTTCGCCACCCCGGCCCGGGCCGAGGTCGATCTCGGCTCCCTCGATATCTTCGTGCAGGACAGCCCCACCAGCCCGGTGCCCAAGGGGCTGGTGCTGGGCGGTGCCGTCATCGGTGGCGATGCCCGCTATCAGGGGCAGGACGACACGGCCCTGGCGGTGCCGGGTGCCGTCTACTTCGGCGATCAATTCATGTTCCTCGGAGACAGGGCCCGCTACTACTTCCACAAGGATGACAACTTCGCCGCCTACGGTTACGGCCGGGTGCGCTTTGGCAATCTCGACCCGGACGATGCCCCCGAACTCGCAGGCATGGAGCAGCGCAAGTGGCAGCTGGAAGGGGGCGTCGGCGCCAGCCTCATCACCCCCTACGCCCTGCTCAGCACCCGCCTCAGCACGGACGTGACCGGCACCAGCAACGGCCAGGAACTGCTGTTGTGGGCCGACTTCCCCATATTGCGTGACAAGCTGCTCATCATGCCCGGCATGGGGATGATGATCCGCAGCGACAAGATGGCGAACTACTACTTCGGCGGCGTCTCGGGCAGCGAAGCCAGGGCACAGCGCCCCGAGTGGGACACGGGCACCACCCTCTCCCCCATGGTGGCCATCATCACCAGCTACCGTTTCAGCCCCCACTGGATCGGCATGTTTGCCGCCAACTACGAACGCTACGACGACGACATCGCCAACAGCCCCATCGTCCAGCACGATGGCGAACTCTACGCCGGCTTCGGCGTGGGCTATATCTGGTAACCCCATCCGGCAGGACTGAATAACAGAAAAGGAGCCCATGGCTCCTTTTCTTGTGCTATCGGGCAATGCATCACCCTTGCAACCCGGCCAGAAACTCGGCCAGCCTCCGGTTGACGAACTCGGGGTTCTCCAGGGTCGAGATGTGGCCCGCACCCGGTATCTCCCTGAAGGGGCAGTTCAGCACCTCGGCCATCAGATAGCCCTCCAGCACCGGGCGCGCCTTGTCCTCGCAGCCTGTCATCACCAGGCTCGGCATCGCCATCTCTTCGAGCCACTCGATGCGATCCTCCCGAGTCACGAAACTGCGCCCCACCGCCACCAGACTCGCCACCTGGTCCGCTGGCCACTGGGCGAGCCGCACCTTGAAGCCGCTCATCAGGGCGGGATCCGGCTCATGGGCGAAGAAGAGCGGCGCCACCTGCTCGATGACGGGGGCAGGAAGGGTTCCCAGCTGCTCTATCATCGCCAGCATGCCGAGGTAGCGCTCACAGGGGATCTGGGGCTCCCAGCCAACGAAGGTATCCATCAGCACCAGTCCCTTGAGCCGCGCCGGGGCCATGCGCGCGAGCTCCACGCCCCACATGCCGCCGATGGAGAGTCCCACCAGCACGCACTGTTCGATGTGGAGGGCATCGAGCAGTGCCAGGTGATCCCGGGCCAGGGTTGCCAGGGTGCAACCACCGTCAGGGAGCACGTCGGAATCACCGTGGCCCCACAGCTCGGGCACGATGCAGCGATAGCTGCCCTTGAGCGCCTCGACTTGCGGCGCCCACATGGCACTGTCCCACAGATAGCTGTGGCCAAAGAGCAGCACAGGGCCCTGCCCCTCGTCCAGATAGGCCATGCGGCGACCCGCTATCTCCATAAAATGCTTCATGTCATCTCCTGTTGCCAGCGGCTGATGAGGCGGCAGTATCAATCGCCATACATTGCCTCATGTTTTTTCGATTGCCAGCGGCTGATGAGGCGGCAGTATCAATCGCCATACATTGCCTCATGTTTTCTTCTGTCTTGCTGCCAGCGATGGGGCGGCAGTGTAACACGTCGGCCTTGGCAGTGGCGCCTCCCTGGGGCAAGCTGGGGCAACCCACAGAAAGGACTCGAACAGGAGAAGACCATGCAGAAGGAAAAGAGCAAGAAACGCCCGCGCCTGGACAAGAAAACCTATGAGCACAGCCTCGCCCGCCTGCACGAGGAACTGGTCAAGCTGCAGGAATGGGTCAAGCAGGAGGGACTCAAGGTGGTGGTGCTGTTCGAGGGGCGCGACGCCGCCGGCAAGGGGGGTGTCATCAAGGCGATCACCGAGCCGCTCAATCCTCGGGTCTGCCGGGTCACCGCCCTGCCAGCCCCCTCGGACAGGGAACGCACCCAGTGGTACTTCCAGCGCTATGCCGCCCACCTGCCGTCGGCGGGCGAGATGGTGCTGTTCGATCGATCCTGGTACAACCGGGCGGGGGTGGAGCGGGTGATGGGCTTTTGCACCGACGCCGAATACCGTGAGTTTCTGCGTGCCTGCCCCGAGTTCGAGCGAATGCTGACTCGTTCCGGCATCACCCTCATCAAGTACTGGTTCTCGGTCAGTGACGAGGAGCAGGAGAAGCGCTTCAAGGAGCGCATCAACACCCCCATCAAGCGCTGGAAGTTCAGCCCCATGGACCTGCAATCCCGCTCCCGCTGGGTGGAGTATTCGCGCGCCAAGGATGACATGTTCACCTACACGGATACCGAGGACTGCCCCTGGTTCGTGGTCGATGCCGACGACAAGCGTCGCGCCCGCCTCAACTGCATCGCCCACCTGCTCGGCAAGGTGCCTTACGAGGCGATCCATTACGAGCCCATCACCCTGCCCCCCATCAAGACCGAGGGCTATGAGCGCCCGCCCCTGACCAGCCAGACCTTCGTGCCCGACATCACCGCCGATCTCGAAGCCTGAACCCTGCCGGCTCGGTTACCGAAACGACAGGCAATAAAAAGCCGGTCTTTCGACCGGCAAAAAGGCATTGAATACTAAGGAAAACCAACGCAAAAAATCATCAAGTACGGATATATCTGGCGGTACGGGGGAATGCCTGCTCCTTGGCATCGAACAGGTAGCAAGCCTCCGCCGGAATGCCGACGCTGTACTCCTGACCCGTGGCCACGTCCACGTCTGAGCTGGCCTTGACGGTGAAGTCGTGACCATCCACGTCCATGTAGACGAAGGACTCGGCACCCAGGTGCTCGGCTACCTGCACCACGCCGCTCACCTTGCTGTCGGCATGGGCATGATCGAGCGGTACCAGGTGCTCGGGACGAATGCCCAGCTCCACCTTGTCACCGACCGCGCCGCTGCGAGCATCGACCCGGGCACGCACGGTGTCGCCGGAGGTCAGCTTGATCACGCACTCCTGTTCGCCGATCTCCAGCAGCTCACCCGCCAGGAAGTTCATCTTGGGGGAGCCGATGAAGCCTGCCACGAACTTGTTGTCCGGGTTGTGGTAGAGCTCAAGCGGGGTGCCGAACTGCTCCAGGTTGGTGGTCGCCTCACCCTTGAGCGGGCTCAGCACCACGATGCGGTTGGCCAGGGTCATGGCCTCCACCTGATCGTGGGTCACGTAGATGATGGTGGAGTTGAGCTCCTTGTGCAGCTTGGCGATCTCGATGCGCATCTTCACCCGCAGGGCGGCGTCCAGGTTCGACAGGGGTTCATCGAACAGGAACACCTGCGGCTGCTGGACGATAGAGCGGCCGATGGCCACCCGCTGGCGCTGACCGCCGGAGAGGGCCTTGGGCTTTCTGTCCAGCAGGGGCTCGAGCCCCAGGATCTCGGCAGCGCGCATTACCCGCTTGTGGATGTTCTCCTTGTCCATCTTCTTGAGCTTGAGGCCGAAGGCCATGTTCTCGTAGATGTTCATGTGCGGGTAGAGGGCGTAGGACTGGAACACCATGCCCACGTTGCGCTCCACCGGCGGCACGTCGTTCATGTAACGACCGCCGATGGTCAGCTCACCGCTGGTGATGTCTTCCAGACCTGCGATCATCCGCAGCAGAGTGGACTTGCCGCAACCGGACGGGCCGACGAAGACGATGAACTCCCCTTCCTTGATGGCGAGGTTGATGTTGCGCAGCGTGTCCTTGTGGACCGCCGGATCGTAGTTCTTGCGAACGTTGTTGAGTACTACTTCAGCCATGACGAGCTCCGCTCTTGAATCTTTGCAAATCGTGACGGCCGGGGGAGCCAGCTCCCCCGGCCATTAACCTTAACCTTTCACACCGCCCGCGGTGAGGCCACCCACCAGCCAGCGCTGCGCCATGAGGAACACCACTGTAATGGGCAGACCTGACAACACGGCGGCGGCGGCGAAGTCACCCCACAGATAGTTCTGCGGATAGAGGTATTGCTGGGCACCGACCGCCAGGGTCAGGTTGTTCACATCCTGCAGCAGGATGGAGGCCACGGGCACCTCGGTGATGGAACCGATGAAGGCCAGAATGAACACCACCGCCAGGATGGGCACCGACAGGGGCAGCAGGATCAACCGGAATGCCTGCCAGGGAGTCGCACCATCGATGGCCGCCGCTTCCTCGAGGGAGGAGTCGATGGTCTCGAAGTAGCCCTTGATGGTCCACACGTGCAACGCGATGCCGCCCATGTAGGCCAGGATCAGGCCGCCGTGGGTGTTCAGACCCAACCAGGGGATGTAGTCACCAATCTTGTTGAAGAGCGCATAGATGGCCACCAGTGCCAGCACCGCCGGGAACATCTGGAAGATCAGCATCCCCTGCAAGATGGTCTGCTTGCCACGGAATCGCAGGCGGGCAAACGCATAGGCACAGGTGGTGGAGAGCACCACTATCATCAGGGCGGTGATGCCCGCGATCTTGATGGAGTTCCACAGCCAGGTCAGCACCGGGAACGGTGGCGGCGTGATGCTGCCATCGGCGTTGGTGATGGACATGCCGAGCGCCAGCTTCCAGTGATCCAGAGTCGGATTGGAGGGGATGATCTCCCCCACCGAGAAGTTGCCGTTACGGAACGAGATGGCGATAACCATGATCACCGGGAAGATGATCAGTGCGAGGAAGCCCCACATGACCAGGTGGGTTGCCCACACCCGGTATTTCACTGATTTGGGTTGTACGATAGCCATTGAGAAGCCTCCTTACAGCTTGTCCGCTTTGGACAATTTCAGGTTGAGCAGTGCAAGCGCGCCGACGATCAGGAAGATGGCGGTGGCGATGGCACTGGCCAGACCGTAGTCCTGACCACCCGAGCCCTGGAACGCGATCCGGTAGGTGTAGTTCACCAGCAGATCCGTGGTCCCGGCCGGGGTACTGGCCCCTATGATGTCCGGCGCGCCGTTCGTCAACAACTGGATAAGCACGAAGTTGTTGAAGTTGAAGGCAAAGGATGCAATCAACAGGGGCGTCAGCGGCTTCATCAGCAGCGGCACAGTGATCTTGAAGAAGTTCTGTACCGGACCCGCACCGTCCATGGCGGATGCCTCATAGAGATCTTCCGGGATGGCCTTGAGCAGCCCCATGCAGAGGATCATCATGTAGGGATAGCCGAGCCAGGTGTTGACGATGAGGATCATCACCTTGGCCAGGAAGGGGGTGGTGTACCAGTCCGGCTTGATGCCGAACGCCGCTTCCAGGAACAGGTTGATCTCGCCGAAGTTCTGGTTGAACAAGCCCTTGAACACCAGGATGGAGATGAACGCCGGTATCGCATAGGGCAGGATCAGCATGACCCGGTAGAAACCGCGTCCCCTGAGTTGCTCCCACTGCACCAGACACGCCATCACCATGCCGATGGCCAGGGTGAAGGCCACGGAGCAGGCGGAGAAGATCACGGTCCAGACGAAGATCTGCATGAAGGGACCCTGGATACCCGGGTCTGTCATGATGCGTACGAAGTTCTTCCAGCCCACGCTCACCACGAAGCCCGGGGCTATGCCCTTGCCAACGAAATGACCTTCCGCATCGATGTACTGATAGAAGCCGGTATCGCCGTTGGGCAGCATCAGCTCGCCACTCTGGTTGTCACGCAGCAGGTTGCCGTCCTTGATAACGACACCGGACTTGAGCACGGCTCCGTCCACCAGCTGGGTGTAGAGGGGCTTTTGCGCCGCGAACTTGCGCAGGCTGCTCAGGGTCAGGTGAATATTGCCTTCGGGCAGCACCAGATCCAGAGCACTCAGGTGAGTACGATGATCGACGATGGCACGGATGGGTGCCGCCTGGTCGATCGCTTCCCCGTTCAGGGGTTGCAACTGAACAGCCTGTGGCTCGTCATGAACCCGGCCCTCACGGACGGCCAGTTCACGTGCCTTGTTGTTCAGCAAGGTAAGGGGTTGACTGATAAAGGATTGGTCGTCCTGTTGCAGCAGCAGCTGAAACTGATTGTTCTCACCACCCAGAAGGGTGAAATCGAATTCACCGCCGGTCACCTTATAGATTTTTTTCAGATGGAAATCCCGTGCCTGCTCGAGGGAGAGCAAGTTGGACCCCGAATAGTTGGTGAAGGCGATGCCGATCGTGTAGGCAAGAGGGAAGATGATAAAAACAACCATGCCTGCCACACCGGGGAAAATATAGCGGTGGGCATAGGTCTTCTTGTTCATGAAGACATAGAGACCGACGGAAACGACCACCAGATCGAGCAGGGCAAACACCCACTCGCCGCTGGCATACATCATCACGGCCGCATAACCATTAAGCACTGCGATCAGTGCCGCCATGGTCCACTTCAGCCAGACGTACTTGTCTTTCTTCGGACCGGCATAGGATTCAATAGAAGGTACTACTTCCATGCCAATTAACCTTTATTGCGCCAAGAGAGATTTGAGAGAGTGGGAGGCCGTTGCGGCCTCCCCGGTAGTGCGTGCTTACTGGACGATGCGCTTGGCAGCGGTATCCAGGGCTTCGTCAACGCTCTGACGGCCAGAGGTGACGTTCTTGAGGGCAGTTTCGAAGGAAGACCAGAAACGGCTCATCTCAGGCACGGACGGCATCGGCTCGCCATTCTGGGCGTTCTGCATGGTGGCCTTGATGTTGGGGTCGGTTTCCAGAGTCTTCTGGAAGGACTTCAGCGCCACGGCACCCAGCGGCTTGTCGGCGTTCACCGGTGCCAGACCGGCATCGGTCAGCAGGTAGTTCTCGAGGAACTCGATGGCCAGATCCTTGTTCGGGCTGGCGGCGTTGATGGTGGCACCCAGTACGCCGACGAAGGCCTTGGCCGGATTACCCTTCAGGGTCGGCAGCGGCGCTACGCCGTACTTGATGCCGCTCTTGTCCAGGTTGCTCCAGGCCCAGGGGCCGTTGATCATCATGGCCACTTCGCCCTTGTTGAACTTGGCATCCATGACACCGTAGTCGATGCCCTTCTCCAGGTGACCGGACTTGATCATCTCGGAGATGTAGCCGACGCCCGCCTTGGCACCCGCGTTGGCCACGCCGGTGTCTTTCACGTCATAACCGGTGGCGGTCTTCTTGAAGGCATAGCCACCGTTGGCAGCCACCAGGGGGTAGCTGAAGTAGGGGGTGTCATAGGCCCACATGATGGCGCGCTTGCCATTTTTCTTCATCTCTTCGTCGATCTTGGCGATCTCTTCGAAGGTCTTCGGCGGATTGGGCAACAGATCCTTGTTGTAAATCAGGCTGACGGCTTCCACCGCGACCGGGTAGCCATAGGTCTTGCCATCGACAGCCATGGCGTCCCAGGCGAACTGCTCGAACTTGGCCTTGGTGGCGGCGTTCGGCGTCACGGGCACCAGCAGACCGGCCTTGACCCACTCACCGTAACGGTCGTGAGCCCAGAAGAAGATGTCCGGGCCGTTGCCAGTGGCGGCGGCTTGCTGGAACTTCACTTCTACCTGATCCGGGTGAGCGACGGTCACCTTGATGCCGGTCTCGGCTTCGAACTTCTTGCCTACTTCGGCCAGGCCGTTGTAGCCCTTGTCACCGTTGATCCAGATGGTCAGCTGACCTTCGTCAATCGCAGCAGTGGCTGAACAAGCCACACCCAGGGTAGCCAGACCGATCAGGGATGACAGCAATTTCTTTTTCATGAGCCTTTCCTTGTATTAGTTCCGCGCTGTAAGAGCATTGTGTGCGAGATGAATATTATCCCAAGCCTGCAACGCCTCACATGACACGCCTCGCATTTTTGAAATGCAATTACGTATTTTCTTCCAGAAAGTTATGAAAACATTTTCTTATTTCAGCGACTTATCGGGATTTATCGCCATATTTTTGGCCTCGCACAGAAAACCAATTACCAAAAAGAAATAAATTTACACCAATGAAAGGGGTTTCACCTCAATGAAAACCCTTTCATCTCCATTATTTTGTTTAATGTGTTAACAAAAGTACCAAGCCGGATTCCAAGTTCATCTCCCCCTTAAATAAAAAGGCATCGGAGCGGACTCCGATGCCTTTTTGCCAGAAATGGCGAGTAGATCACATTATGACTGGCGCAGCAGCTGATCCTTGAGGTTGGGCGGCACACCACGGATGGTCAGCGTGTCGGTCTGGGGATCGTAAAACACCCGACTGTTCAACAGCTTCTGCTCGAAGCTCAAGGTCAGGCCGCCGCCGGAACCGACGAACTTGGTCAGGCCACGCAGGGTGGATCTGTCCGCCGGGAAGCGTTCCTCCAGCTCGTATTCCTGACCGATGAAGCTGTAAAAATCGAGGTCGCCACCTCCCGCTTCTTTTGCGGAGAGCTCCGCCGAGAGCTCCTTGATCTCGATCTCTTCACCGGCGCTGGCCTGTTCGGTGCAATATTTGAAGACCTGTTTCTTGTAATCATTGCGCTCGGCGGGTTCGAGCTGACGGCTGTCGCAGTAATCGTCCACCGCCTGCAGCAAGCCTTTATTTTGTACCTTGGCATCCATGCCCTCACGGGCACCCAGCAAGTCCATGAAAAAGTCCCCCAGCTTGCGGCCGACCCGCCCCTTGCTGAAGGTGATATAACGGCGAGAGTCCGGCTGGGTTTTCCACTCAGTCAGATCGATGCGGGCCACCAGGTTGAGTTTGCCGATATCCAGATAATGAATGTGGCGCAGGTCCAGCGCCTCACTGACGGTGACGCTCTCCTTGCCCTCCAGCAGGGCGATCATCAGGTAATCGACCCCGACATAGTTGTATTTGGCAATCAGCAACACGCCCTGCTCGTCCAAGGCGTGCTCCACCAACTGTTTGACCAGCATCTGGGTCAGGGTAATAGAGAAGGGGACGAATTCGGTCTGCTCGCCAAGCAGCTGTTCGAGGGCGATGCGAAAGGCCGGTGACGGCTGTCTGGGAGCCTCTTCACCTTCTGCCAGCTCGGCGACGTCGGCTTCCGGGTCGGCAAAGAAGCCGAAGCCCTTGCCACCCTTGCCGTTGTAGATGCGATGCAGTTCTGCCATCAGCCCTTGCACCGCCTCGTCGGCAGGCAGAGTCTGACTGCGGGTATCGGCGTGCGGCTGACCGTCATTGCCGGCGCGCAGGGAGTGAAGAATGATCTTGTCGATATCGAGACTCATGTCACAAAGCCATAGTGTTAGCCGAAAGGGTGAAGTATTATAAGGCGCTTTGAACCGAGATGAACCCAAGATTATGCCCATCGTATCAAAGTACAATAACGAGCAGTTTGACGCCCTGATGAACGACCTGATCACCGCCCTGGAGAAACACAAGGCGCCGGTGGATCTCAGTCTCATGGTGCTTGGCAACCTGACCACCAACATCATCAACGGTATGGCCCCGGCCCAGCGTCAGGCGATCACCGAGAAGTACATCCAGGCGCTCACCGCCTCGGTGGATCATCGCCACGATGCTCACTGAGTTTCTTCGCATTCTTTGATGTTTTTCAAGCAGATGGATCATTATGGTCGAAACCGGCAACCCCTATCGTGATAATGTCTCTCGCCTGATCACCTGGGGGCATTGGTTCTCCTTCTTCAACATCATCCTGGCCATGCTGATCGCGACCCGCTACCTGGGTTCCATCAGCTGGCCATCGACCACGCTCGGGGTCACCTATCTCATCATCAGCTGGATAGGTCACTTCTCGTTCCTGAGCTTCGTCACCTATCTGCTGACCGTCTTCCCCTTGAGCTTCGTGCTGCCCAGGGAGAAGCCGCTGCGCTTCATCTCGGCCATCATCGCCACCCTGGCGCAGGTGCTGCTGCTCATCGACACCCAGGTGTTCCAGCTGTTCAAGTTCCACTTGAATGGCCAGGTGTGGCAACTGCTGCTGGATCAGGCCCAGACCGAAGAGGGCTCTATCTGGAGCATCATCTTCGTCGCCGTGCCCACCATCTTCCTTCTGCAACTGCTGCTGTCGGCCTATGTGTGGCGCAAGATCAACAAGCGCAAACGCCGCCAGTACGGCAATCAGGTGGGGCTGGCCCTGCTGGTCTGCTTCATGCTGACTCACCTGGTCAACAGCTGGGCCGATGCAACCCTGTATCAGGCCATCACCATGCAGCGCGCCAACTTCCCGCTCTCCTACCCCATGACAGCCAGAAGCTTCCTGGCCAAGCATGGCTGGCTCGATCTCGAGCAGTATGAGAAGAAGGCCGAGAACCAGGGTAGCGCCGAGCATCGCCTGCTCTACCCCCTGCGCCCCCTCAGCGTGAGTGCCCCGGCCGAGCACAAGAACCTGCTGGTGGTGGTGGTCGACTCCCTGCGGGCCGACATGCTCAACAACATCAACATGCCCAATCTGCAGCGCTATGCGGATCAACACCTCAACTTTGCCAACCACATGAGTGGCGGCAACGATGACGCCATGGGGATGTTCAGCCTCTTCTACGGGCTGCCGGGCCACTACTATGGCGATATCCGTGCCGACAAGCGCCCGCCGGTGCTGTTCGACGAGATGCTGCGCCAGGACTACCAGTTCGGCTTGTTCGGTGCGCTGGAAGATGCCCAGCAATATCAGCAGAGCCTGCTCGCCGGCCTGCGCAAGCAGGTGTTTGTCTCCCGCCAGACCGACGATACACGCCTCATTGGCGACTGGCAGCAGTGGCTTGGCACACGCACGGCGGACAGACCCTGGTTCTCTCTGGTCTATCTCTCTAGCCCGGGAGATTATCAGGTGCCCGCCAGCCTCAAGGGCCCCTTCCAGCCCGAGCTGACCCGGTTCAACCCGGCTACCGCCTACAGACCCGAGAACCTGCAAAAGCTGGAGAATCGCTACAAGAACTCGGTGTTCTATACCGACCAACTGCTGGAACAGATGCTCTCCCAGCTGCAGCAACAGGGGCTCGGCGAACAGACCATAGTCGTCATCACCTCCAATCACGGCCAGGAGTTCAACGAAACCCAGAGCAACAGCTGGGGCTATGGCAGCAACTACTCCCCCTATCAGGTGCAGGTTCCCCTGGTACTCGCCTGGCCTGGGATCGATAGCCAGCCACAGGAGCAGGCAAGCAGCCACCTGGATCTGGTGCCGACCCTGATGAAGGGCATGCTGGGGGTTCGCAACCCCCCTCGGGACTACAGCACGGGGCGCAGCCTGTTCGACACCAGCCCGCGCAACTGGCTGCTGGCCGGCGATCAGAATGACTTTGCCATCTATCAGGACAACACCATCACCCAGTTCAACAAGCAGGGTGACTTCGAACTGCTGGATCGCGCCACCTATCGCCCCATCAAGCACGGCACCCCGGACATGGGGGCCATGATCCAGGTGATGAACGAGCTTAACCGCTTCTATCGCACCCCATAGGTGCTCGCACGCCTCCAACCAGCCCGCCTTCTCGGCGGGCTTTTTATTGCCTCAAGATCCAGTCAGGACACCTCCCTTCCCCTCCCCCGGTCAGTGCCCTTCGCAAGCATATGCCCTGCACCTACTGATTCATCTCTCAAAAAACTCAGTCCGATCAAGATCATAAAACAAAGATGATAATAATTATCAATCATTGATGAGAAGGGATTCATCTGCAATAATCCGCGCCCTTCAGGCTTAAATAAAAATCATTATCAACAATGAAAACACTGCTTCACTACTGGCCCATGCTGCTGTCCGGCACAGCCCTGGCCGCCAGCGATCCCGCCGGGACAGATCCCGAACCCAGGGCTCACGAGACCATAGTGGTCAAGGGGCAGCGCATCGAGCAGAAGCTGTCCGATGTCTCAGGCTCCATCACCGTCATCACACAAGACGATCTGGATCGCCAGGTCGCCACCGAGCTCACCGACGTGTTCAAGAACGAACCCGGGGTCTCGGTGACCGGCTCGGCCGGTCGGCCGCAGAACATCATCATCCGCGGCATGGGCGGCAACCGGGTGCTCATCATCAAGGATGGGGTGCGGGTCAGCGACGGCTTCGGCGCCGACGACCTCAACGACAAGGTGGGCCGTTTCAGCTTCGATCTCGATGACGTCAAGCAGATAGAGGTCGCCAAGGGTGCCGGCTCCTCCCTCCATGGCTCCGACGCCATCGGCGGCACCATAGTCATCTCTACCAAGCAGCCGGAGGACTACCTGCAGGGGCAGGATACCTATCTCGGCAGCAAGGTGCTGCAGGACGGCAGCAGCGACAAGCAGAAGCTGAGCGCCACCGGCGCCGCCCGGGTACTGGATAGCGAGCACCTGCTGCGGGTCTCCGGCTGGCAGGGGCACGAGACCGCCAACTATGACGAGAGCCGCATCCCGGCGGATCTGGACGGCCTCAGCGCCTCCACCAGCTCCCGCTTCCCGTTAAGCGATCACCACCTGCTGCGCCTGGAGCTCGACTACTTCGAGGACAATGCGGAGCGGGATCAGGGACCGCGCGAAGTGCCCCAGCCCGACGGCAAGTGGCAGGTGCGCCAATACCACGAGCAGGGCAGCCAGCGCACCCAGGGGGGCAAGCTTGGCTGGGAGGCGAGCGGTCTCGGCAGTCTGCTGGCGGATCAGTTCACCTGGAGCCTCTATGGCAACCACTCCAAGAACAGCGCCAACAAGCGCAGCCTGTTGCAAAACGACCTGCTGAGCGGCTATCCCCGCTACCGCAGCGAGCGGGAGCTCTCCACCTTCACCGAAGAGAGGGTCGGCAGCGAGCTGGACGTACGCCGGGATCTCGTCACCGGCGACATCGCCCACAAGCTGAGCTACGGCGTCGAGCTGGAGCGTACCCGCCACGAGCGGCCGGTGGAGAAGCTGAGCCTGGAGGCGGGGGTGCCCCAGCCCAGCCAGTCCGAGCCCTTCAGCAGTGCCCGCACCGACCGGGCCGGCGTCTGGCTCGGCGACGTGGCGACCCTGGGCCGGTGGCAGTTCACCCCCACCCTGCGCATGGATCACCAGTGGCTGCGCCCGCAAGATGGCAACCAGGGCGAGAACCACAGCTGGCATCTCTCCCCGAGTCTTGCCACCAGCTACCGCGTCAACGAGCAGTGGCGCAGCTGGCTCAGCTATGCCAACGGCTTTCGGGCCCCCTCCTACGACAAGGTGTACGGCAACATTCCCCACTACTTCGCCCTGCCGCCATTCCAGATCATCGCCAACACGGATCTGAAGGAGGAGACCAGCCACAGCTTTGAGTGGGGGCTCAGCGGCGAGGGGGAAAACTGGAGCATCAAGCCGGCCCTCTTCTACAACCGCTACTACAACTTCATCGACTGGCGCGAGGTGGGGCTACGCCTGAGTGACGGCGTCATCCTGCGCCAGTACCGCAACGTGGCCAAGGCCGAGACCTGGGGCGCGGAAATCGCCGCCAGCTACTGGCTGACCCAGGAGTGGGAGCTGGCCACCAAGCTCGGCTGGGTCGACGGGGAAGACAGCCAGGGCGAGGCGCTGCGCACTCTGACCCCGCTGGAGGGCAACACTCGCCTGAGCTACCAGACCCATGACTGGAGCCTGGGGGTGCAGGCGGACTACGCCGCGGCCATGGACAGAGTGCCCAGCTGCGGCAACAACCTGACCAAGAGCCAGGATGCCTGCCTCACGAGCGCGGGCTGGCTCAGTCTCGCCATGACGGCGGACTGGCTGATTACCGATGCCCTCAAGGTCAACCTCAAGCTCGATAACCTGTTCGACACCCGTTACACCCGCTATCAGGACGTGGCCGGGCTGGAAGCCGGTACCGACGCCTCCCTCTTCACCCAGAGCGGGCGCACCTTGAGTGCCAGCCTGCGCTACACCTTCGTGGGGATCTGATGCACAGCCTGTTTGTACTGGCCAGCCTGCTGGCCACCCCGGCCCCGGCAGCCCCTCTTCCTGAGACAACCCAGGAGGCAGCGCCCCTTATCCCCGAGCGTCCACAACTGATGAAGGGGGAGATAGCCCGCCTCGATCCCTATGGCGGCTGGCGCGACGACAGTCGCCGCACCCCCGACCTGCTGGCGCTGCTGCGCGAGCAGAATCGCTGGACCGACGAGCAACTCGCCCCTCAAAAGCCCCTCGAAACAACGCTGCAAGCGGAGTGGCAGGCCAGGGCGCGGGGCGAGCCCCTGCCAAAGGAGTGGCTGACTCAGGCGGGCAGCCAGTGGCGCATGGAGGCGGACGGCAGCCTGTGGCAGCGCAGCGACGCCCGCGACGCCCCCCGCCAGCGGCTGGCCCCCCGTCAGCCCGACCAGGGTTACTACGAGATTGCCGCCTGGGCCCTGCACCCGGATAGCCGCCTGCTTGCCCTGGCCGAAGACAACCGTGGGGACAGGGACTACCGCATCACAGTGCTGGAGCTGGCGAGCGGCGAGACGGTTGCGACCCTGGCGCACCGGGCCAGCGATCTGCTCTGGAGCCTGGATGGCAAGACCCTTTACACCATTGCCAACGAACCCCGCACCCTGCGCCCCTGGCAGCTGTGGGCCTGGCAGGCCGGCAAGGAGGCGCTGGTGCACCAGGAGGCCGATCCCGCCTGGCTGCTCAGCCTCTATCGCACCACGGACAACCGCCACCTGGTGCTGCAGAGCAACAACCACGACAGCTCGGAGCAATACCTACTGGATGAGGGCGGCCCGACCCTGCTCAGGGCCCGTGAACATGGGCTCGAATACTACCTGGATACCCAGGGGGACAGGGTGCTTGTCAAGAGCAACCAGGACGGGGCCATGGGACTTTATCAGGCACCCACCCTGGCGAGCCTGGCGACGGGTCCCTGGCAGCCCCTCTGGTCAGGCGAGGGCCGGGAGCTCGAGAAGTGGCGCCTGTTTGCCCGCCACACAGTGTTGCAATACCGCAAGGCAGGGGACGACTGGCTCGATGTGCTGGATGCAGACGGCAAGCTGACCCACAGCCTCCCGCTCACCGACGGGGCGGGCACGGCCTGGATCCAGGGGGCCCATGATCCCGCCAGCCAGCAGATCCTGATCCGCCGCCAGGGCATGGCCGAGGCGCCGCACCAGCGCTGGCTGGATCTCGCCTCCGGTCAATGGCAAGCCGCTGACAAACCGGTCGCGAACCCCCTCTATCAGAGCGAACGGCGCTGGGTGGTGGGCAAGGACGGCGTCCGGGTGCCGGTTTCTCTGGTATGGCGCAAAGAGATCCAGGCGCCCAAGGCGCTGCTGCTCTACGGCTATGGCGCCTATGGCACCCCCATGCGCCCCTACTATCAGCCCCAGGTGCTGAGCCTGCTGGATCGCGGCTTCGTCTACGCCATCGCCCATGTGCGCGGCGGGGGCCTGCTGGGGGAGGCGTGGTACAAGGAGGGTCGCGGCCAGCAGAAGCAACACAGCGTGGACGATTTCCTGGCGGTGGCAGACAGCCTGGCCCGGGATCCCGCCATCAATCCCGACCGGCTGTTCGCCATGGGGGGCAGCGCCGGCGGCCTGCTGGTGGCGGCGGCCCTCAATCAGGCACCGACCCGCTTCGCTGGGGCCGTGTTGCAGGTCCCCTTCGTCGACCTGCTCGGCACCATGCAGGATCCCGAGCTGCCCCTCACCCGCCAGGAGTACGGGGAGTGGGGCAATCCGGCCATCCCGGCCGACTATGCGGCCATGCGCCGCCTGAGCCCCTACGACAACCTGCACTCGGTCCCCTACCCGCCCCTCTATGTGACGGCCGGGCTGCACGACAGCCAGGTGCCCTACTGGGAGCCGCTCAAGTGGCTGGCCCGCCTGCGGGCCCACAGCACAGGGGCCGGTCCCTATCTGCTGCACACCGAACTCGACGGCGGCCATCTCGCCAGTGCGGGCACCGCGCAGCAGAAGGCTGCCCGTGAATATGCCTTCCTGTTCTCCCTGGCTGGAGTCCGTCACTGATGTCCGCATTCACCTTTTCTGTTTTGGAGTCACCCATGAAACCCTCCTCCCTGGCCCTCTGGCTGGCGGCAACCCTGCTCCCCCAGCCCCTGCTGGCGGCCGAACTGCAGTTTGTCGATGAGCCCCCCCTGACCACCACGCCCCAGGCCTGGCTGGAGCAGCGCCTCGGCGTGACGCTCACCCCCGACTACGACAGGGCCAGCCTGCTCGGCCATCACCATAGCTTCCGCATGCTGGTCAACGGCCTGCCGGTGGCCACCACCCAGGCCGCCGTCAGCATAGACGGCGCCGGCAGACCCTGGCGCCTCTATCACAATCTGCGCCCCTTGCAGAGCGCCGCGCCCGGCTGCGATGCCAGCACCAGCCTGGATCCCCTGCTGGACTTGCTGCGCGCCGACGGCAGCCGGATAGACCCGCAGGGGCCGGTCGAAGCCTGGTACTGGCGTGACGGCGACACCCTGGTGCCGGCCCTGCGCCAGCGGGTGAGCGAGCATAAGGAGGGCAATGCCAAGGCCACCCGGGTCCAGCTGTTTGCCAGTTGCGAGGGGGATCGCGAGCTCGGCCGCTGGGGCGATCAGGCGAGCACCCAGGCGCAGCGTACTCCGGATGCGGGGGATCAGCGCGTCCTGGCGCGGGTGTTCGATCCCGATCCCCGCACCCAGCTGCAAGACGCCAGCCTGGTCTGGCACGAGGCCCTGGTGCTGGCGGATGCCGCCTATCAGGACAAGGTCTCCCTGCCGGTCAGCCTGCAGGACTCGGACTATGTGCTGAGCGGCCCCCACGCCAGGGTGGTGGATGCCATCGAGCCCACTATGGCCCCCTACGGGACAGACAACCAGCAGGCCTTTCGCCTGACCCGGGACAACCCGGGCTTTGCCGACATCAACGCCTACTACCACCTGGATCTCGCCCAGCGCCACCTCAAGGCCCTCGGCTTCACCGACCTCATCCCCGGCGCCCTCGACGTCGACACGGACGCAGGCTATCAGGACAACTCCCTCTATGATCCGTTCGAGCGCCGGCTGGAGCTGGGCCGCAGCGGCGTCCCCGATGCCGAGGATCCCATGGTGATCTGGCACGAATTCGGCCACGGGGTGCAGCACCACATAGTGCCGGATCTCGGGGAAGAGGGGGACTGGGGCGCCATCGGCGAGGGCTTCGGCGACTTCCTGGCCGCCAGCCATCGCCAGCGCAGCGAGGCGGGCCGCCAGTTCGAGCCCGCCATGGTGTTCAACTGGGATGCCCGCTTCACCGACCGCACCCCGCGCCAGCTGGACGATGCTCGGGCCCGCTACCACCCGGACTACAACTACCCGGCCCACCGCACCATCAACGGCAGCAACGGGGATCAGCTGTGGGGCACCCCGCTGTTCCAGGCCCTGCTGGCGTCGGTAGCCGAACACGGGGAAGAGGCGCGGGACGAGTTCGATCGCCTCGTCATCGAGTCTCACTTCGGCTTAGGGCCCGCCATCCGCATGCCGCAGCTGGCCCGCATTACCGTGGACACGGCGGCACGCCTCTATCCGGCGCGCTCCTATGCCCGCCATCTGGAGCAGGCGTTTCGCCAGCACGGGCTGCTGCAGGCCCCCGTCAACATCGCCCTGGCCGAGGGCAGCGCCCTTGCGCTGGGGCAGCGTCAGTCGGTGCAGCTGAACCTCAGCAACGCCGGCAGCACCCCGGTGACCCTCAACGCCCTGACCCTGTCCCTGCCCGCCGGCTTGCAGGCCGATCCCCTGGCCTGGTCAGCGACCACCCTGGCGGCCGGAGCCAGCCTCACCACCACAGTGCGACTGCTGGCCGCCAGCCCGCTGACCTGTGGCGACGAGGTGAGCCTGCCGGTGAGCCTCGCCATGAGCGGCACCAGCCCGACCGAGCGTCAGTGGCAGCAGTCCCTCACCCTGCCCATAGGCCCCCCCGTCATCAGCCGGGCCAACGGCCAGCCGCTGACCCTCAAGGATGCCCAGAGCGAGGAGATACGCGGCATCAGCGAAACCAGCCTGGTGCTGGAGAAGAGTGACGCCCGGGTGAGCGATCGCCTGCAGCTGAATCTGGACTTGCAACACCGGGCCCTGGATGAGCTGGAGATCTGGCTCAACTCCCCCTCAGGCACCCGCATCCAGATCTGGGACAAGGGATACAGCCCGTTGCCACGGCTCAAGGGGGTCTTCCCCACCGAGCTTCAGCCCCTGCAACCCTTCACCCCCCTAGTGGGAGAGCCGCTGGCCGGTCGCTGGACCCTGGAGGTGGTGGACAGCAAGCCGGGCCATCAGGGGCGCATCAACGGCTGGAGCATCAGCCAGCGCACCGGCGCCCAGTGTGGTGAGCCCGTCGCCCCGCCGGATGACGGCATCATCCACTTCGACACCGCGGACAGCAGCGGGGGCGGCACTATCAACCTGCTCTGGCTGCTGCCGCTCACCCTCTGGCGCCGCCTCTGCCGTCGCGGCTGATCCATCCCCATAAAAGCAAAGAGGGGCCAAGGCCCCTCCAAGGACAAGAAATGAAGATGAGAATGACCCCGCTGGCCTGTCTGCTGGCCCCCCTGCTCAGCGCCTGTGGTGGAGGCGAGTCCGATGAGGCGCCCCTGACCGCGCCGGACTACCGTCTGACGGTCAACCTGCCCGCAGCGGGCACCCTGTGCGTCAACCTGAACCAGAACGACAACTGCGAGCCAGGCGAGCCCGTGGTCAGTGGCGAGGCTGGCGCGCGCCAGTTGAGCGCCAGCGCCCCCGGCCTGCTCACCAGCCCCTTGCTGTTCATCCCCCGGGAGCCGGGCGCCCTGACCCTGACCCACCCGGCAGCGCGCCTGGACGATCAGCACCTCACCCCCACCCCCTTGAGCACGCTGCTGCAGACCCGGGTCGCGGACGGGATACCGCCTGCCCAGGCCCTGGCCGAGCTGCTGCTCGCCCTTGCGCCCCTGCAACCGGATCAGGGACTCGCGGCCCTGGTGCAGCTGGAGGAGTTCAACAGGGCTCTGGAGGCGCTCGCTCTGGCGACACGGGATGACGCCGCCAGCCTGCCCGGTCTCGCCACCGGCGAGCGCCAACGCCAGATCTGGCAGGGGCTGGTCACCCTGCTGCCCGAGCTCGCCCGGCACTTTGCCGCAAGCCCCGAGCTCCTGAGCCATCAGGCCAGACTCGCCGCCGTGCTGATGCAGCAGCAACCCCGGGCGTTGGTGACCGCCAGCGGCGTCACCACCTACACGGACGGGGTGGATTACCTGCTGACCCAGGAGCCTGCGGATCACCCGGGCCAGGAGGCGAGCCTGGGCCAGGCGCCCCTGCGCTATCGCAAGCTGGACGGCAAGGGGCAGCCCCTGGCGGACAATGCCGACGAGTGGGAGTGCGTGGAGGATCTCAACACCGGCCTCATCTGGGAGAAGAAGCTAGATGATGCCGACAGTCCGCGGGATCTGCACAAAGTCTTCGCCTGGGAGTTTGGCAACTATCACCCCAGTCAGGCGGAGCTGGATTATGCCTGCCCAGAGGGGGAGGCCATCTGCTCCACCGAGGAGTATCGCCAGTGGCTCAATGGACAACGACTCTGCGGCATAGGGCACTGGCGCCTGCCCACAGCCCAGGAGCTCGGCAGTCTGCAACACTACGGCTCCCTCGCCCGCCAGGATGGCCAGCTGGTCAGCCTGGATATGCGCTACTTCCCCGACGTCGGTCCCTCGAGCGGCGACTTCGGTGGCAGCTACTGGACCCAGACTCTGACCCCATCCCGGCGCCTCGAGAGCGTCCCCATCGCCGTCATCAGCCCTCAGTTTCTGGGGGGGGATGCGGGCACCGATTACCCCTATGGCGTCCAGAACGAAAATGAAATCAATGCCATACAACTGCGCCTTGTGGCCGAGGTAACCCGATGAACAAGTATCTTCTGACCCTGCTGCTCACCCTGTGCAGCCCGCTGGCACTGGCCATCGCCATCTGCGACGACACCCTGCCGCGCACCAGCCCCAGCTCCCGCTTCCTGGATCGCGGCAACGGCACCGTCACCGACCGGGCTTCCGGCCTCACCTGGATGCGCTGCCAGCTCGGCCAAAGCTGGCAGAATGGAAGCTGCAGCGGCGAGCCGACCCGGCTCTACTGGCAACAGGCCCTGCTGACCGCAGAGCGGATCCGCACCGAGCCGAGCCATGCCCTCCACGGTTTCGGCGGGCATACCGATTGGCGCCTGCCCACCATCAAGGAGCTCACCAGCATACTGGAGTCCGCCTGCTACAAGCCGGCATTGAACGAGACCCTCTTCCCCCGCGCCATGGCCGGGGACGGCAAGGAGGTGAACGACGGCTATGTCTACCTCTGGTCCTCCACCCCGGTGCCCGCCAGCAAGGGCGTCGTCTATCTGGACATCACCAGTGGCGCCGTCGGCATGCGGGCCCCCGGCTCCTGGGCAAAGCAGGTGCTGCTGGTAAGGTGAGCTGTCCGGGCGGGGACTCCCCTGCCCGGTTTACCCCCGAATGGCCCCTTTGGGGTGGAAGGCGTCAAAAAAGCATCAAATTACGTCACCCTGTGCCGGTTCAGGCTGGTTTTGCGCGCCGGAGCGCTGGCGTGAAACGGGCAGAGCGGTTAGTCTAGCGGCGTTGAACCAATCCCATGAGGTACAGATGAAAACCGTATTGCGTTTTAGCCTGCTGGGCGCCTTGTTACTGGGTGGCCATGCCTTCGCCGCCGAACCGAAAAAATTTGATATCAGCATGTTCCCTGCCGCCGAAGTGAACCAGGAACGTGTCGTGATCCGCCTGCCGGAAGTCGAAAACGAAGCCGACATGATGGTCGAGCTGCAAGTGGGCAAGAAGATGCTGGTGGACTGCAACCTGCCCCGCTTCGCCGGCAACCTGGAACAGCACAGCGTCAAGGGCTGGGGCTACAACTACCTGACCCTGGGCCAGGTCTCGGGTCCTGTCAGCACCCTGA
Source organism: Aeromonas sp. QDB31 (assembly GCF_027707605.1). Lineage (NCBI taxonomy): Bacteria > Pseudomonadati > Pseudomonadota > Gammaproteobacteria > Aeromonadales > Aeromonadaceae > Aeromonas > Aeromonas sp. QDB31. The sequence continues at coordinate 90,585 of NZ_JAPCIX010000003.1, forward strand.
TGGCCTGCCCGGATGGCCAGAAGAAAGAGAGCTTCGTCCAGATCTATGGTCAGGGCTTCTTCGTGAACTACAACTCCAAGCTGCCGTTCGTCATCTATGTGCCGCAGGAGTATGAAGTGCGCTACCGTCTGTGGCGTGCCGACAACCTGGCGCAGCCAGCCATGATTGAATGAGTGCCCGACGCTCAGGTTCAGCCAATCCATGAACACACAAAGGCGCCGTATGGCGCCTTTATTTTATTGTTTTTACCCTGCAGAGACTGGGTCCAGCTGTACAAAACCTGACATAACTCCACTATTTTTCAGGCTTTTTGTGCTGCGGACCGCAAAATTCTCCCTCGGGATGAGACAAAGGCTGTTCGATAAAAGATATTTATTAACATAGTAAGAAAATTGATTTTGCACTCTGCGACGGCCTGATGATACTTGCCCGCAAAGGTCAAACTAACCAGAACAAGAGCACTATGAGCTTCGAATCAGACAAGCGTTTCAACGACTTCAAACATTTTCCCCGTGGCCTGCGTCGCAGTGGCGAATTCACCGTGGCCGAAGCGGACAGTCTGGAAAAGTACGGCACAGTGATGCTGGCGCTCTATCAGGGCAACCTGGCCCCTCGCGATGACGTAGAAAGCGCCTTCATCGAGCAGGTCAAGTCTGGCGCAGCCGGCAGCAACCCCCACGCCAAGGTATGGTTCAAGTACCTGAAGGTGATTGGTCCCAAGCGGGTGCACCGTCTATGCACAGTCGCAGGTGGCGCCAATGAGGATGCGGGCGGCAGCTTTGAGGGCGGTGGCGGCGGTGGCAGCGACGAGTCCCTCGATTAATGGATACCGAGCTGCTTCGGACCTTCATCGAGGTCAGCAAGACCCGGCATTTTGGCCGGGCTGCCGAGAATCTCTACCTGACCCAGTCGGCGGTCAGCTTTCGGATCCGCCAGCTCGAGCAACAACTCGGGGTCAGCCTGTTTGCCCGCCATCGCAACAACATCCGTCTGACCGCCTCCGGTGAGCGTCTGCTGCCTTACGCAGACGCCATCTTGCATACCCTGGGCCGCGCCAGGCAGGACGTGGCCCTCTCCCCCGGTTTCAGTCAGCAGCTCGCCATAGGTGCACCCGCGGTGTTTTGGGAGCTCGACTTCAATGACTGGCTCAACCATGTCTATGCCCTGGCCCCCGGTCTCGCGGTGCGCCTCGAGACGGCGTCTCGCGAGCACCTGTGCCGCCAGTTGCTGGAGCGCTCCCTCGATCTCGCCCTGCTCTCCGAGCCGACCAAGATAGACGAGATAGCCCTGCACCCCATAGGCGAGCTGGTGTTCGAGCTGGTGAGCCGGGAGCCGGCCGCCAATGCGGACAGCCTGATGCAGATGCCCCATATTCACCTCGACTGGGGCACCAGTTTCGAGCCTCCTTCCAGCCGGTTGCAGAGCCTGCAGAAGACTCCTGTGCTGCATTCGAGCTCGGCCAGCATGGCGCTGCAGTTCGTGCTGGCCAATGGGGGCGCTGCCTATCTGCCGCGGCGTATGGTGAGCCCCTTCCTGGAGCAGGGACAACTGCACCTGGTGGAAGGGGGACAGGCGCTGAGTCGCCCGCTCTATCTCGCCTATCTGGAGAAATCCGATCGCCGGGAGCTCATCGATCAGCTGCTCACCCTGCCGCTCGGTTGGGATGGCGCCGATCTGCGGCTGCCATCCGCCGAGTAGCCGGGCCTCAGCCTGACCAGCATGAAAAAAGGGGCCAAGCGGCCCCTTTGTTATGGATGCGTGCCGTCAGCCATGGTGACGACGGTCGTTGGCCTGGGCCAGCAGGGTGCGGCTCTCGCGCAGGAACTCGTCGGCGCGTTCGCCGAAGAAGCTGGAAACTTGCGAGAAGGCCTCGATGAAGCCGTCCCTGTCCCCCCGCTCCAGCAGCCCCAGCGCCTCGCCGAAGTTCTGGTAGTAGCGGCGGATCATCGCGAGGTTCTGCGGTGACGACAATATGATATCGGCATAGAGGTGGGGATCCTGGGCAAACAGTCGCCCTACCATGGCGAGCTCCAGCCGGTAGATGGGGGAGCTCAAACTCAGCAGGCGATCCAGATTGGCCTGCTCCCGGGAGAGGTGCCAGCCGTAGGCGAAAGTAGCGAAGTGGCGCAGCGCCTGAATGAGGGTCATGGCCTCGTCGTGAGCCTTGGCTTCTACCTGCTGTAACCGTGCGCCCCAGATGGTCATCTGATCCAGCAGCCACTGGCTGGCGGCGGGGTCGCGGCCCTGACAGCAGACGATCACCTGCTTGGCAAGGCTCGCCACATCCGGCCCGAACATGGGGTGCAGCCCCAGCACCGGCCCCTGGTGCACCGCCAGCATGTGCTCGAGCGGTGCCGACTTCACGCTGGTGACATCCACCAGCAGGCAATCCGCCGGCAGCTTGCCGAGCCGGTCGATGACCTGGCAGGTTATATCGATAGGCACAGCCACCATCACCAGACCCGCATCGGCGAGGATCTCGTCAGCGCGCGGCCAGTCCCCCTGCTCCAGGGTCTCGACCCGGTAGCCGGAGAGGCCGAACATCTGGCCGAACAGGCGGCCAAGCTGGCCCTGGCCGCCGATGATGACCACCTTGCCAAGGGCCGGCTTCATGCACTTGAAGTGGTGCTCCTTGTCGCTGGTGGATTCCAGAATATAGGATTCGCGCATCACCCGGCGCAGCACGTCCTCGATGAGATCCCCGGGCACCCCCAGCCGTTCGGCCTCGGCGCGGCGGCGGGCCAACATGCTCGCCTCCCTGTCCGGTGCATAGATGGGCAGACCGTGCCGGCTCTTCACTTCACCCACTTCCCCCACCAGGGCCAGACGGGCGGCCAGCAGATCGATCAGCTGCTTGTCCACCGCATCTATTTTGTCCCTGAGGGCATTCAACTCTTCAGCCATATCCAGTCCCTGCCGGCGCCGCTGGCGGCGGCGCCCTGTGATTCAAGAGGCAACAAGGTATCACCGCGTGGGCAGTGATACCTCTATGGTTCAATCAGTTACGACAAGATATCACGACTTACTGCGCAGTTCTGCTCTTGAGCGGCGCCGCCAACTGGCTGTGGCAGCGGGCCAGCAGATCCGCCGTGGTCTCCCAGTCGATACAGGCATCTGTGATGGAGACGCCGTAGCGCATCTGCGCCTTGGGCTGCTCGCTGGACTGGTTGCCCTCGAACAGGTTGGATTCGAGCATCACCCCTATGATGGAGCGGTTGCCCTCCTGGATCTGGTGGATGACGTTGTCCGCCACCTTGGGTTGCAGACGGTGATCCTTGCTGGAGTTGCCGTGGCTGCAATCCACCACCAGACCGGGCAGCAGACCCGCCTTCTCCAGCGCCTCTTCCGCCAGCGACACATTGACCGAATCGTAGTTCGGGTGCTTGCCGCCGCGCAGGATCACGTGACCATCCGGGTTGCCCTGGGTCTGCAACAAAGCGACCTGACCCTGCTGGTTGATCCCCATGAAGGCGTGGGGGCTGGAGGCTGCCTGCAGCGCGTTGATGGCGGTACCCAGGTTGCCGTCTGTGCCGTTCTTGAAGCCGACCGGCATGGAGAGGCCGGACGCCATCTCCCTGTGGGTCTGGGATTCTGTGGTGCGCGCACCGATGGCCGACCAGGAGAAGAGCTCAGCCAGGTATTGCGGGCTGATGGGATCCAGCGCCTCGGTCGCCAGCGGCAACTCCAGCTCCGCCAGCCAGCAGAGCAGCTCCCGGGCGCGGTGCAGCCCCAGCTCAACGTCGAAGGTACCGTCGAGGTTCGGATCGTTGATAAAGCCCTTCCAACCGACCGTGGTGCGTGGCTTCTCAAAGTAGACCCGCATGACAATGTAGAGAGAGTCCTGGTAGGCATCATGCAGCGCTTTGAGTCTGGTTGCGTACTCTTTGGCGGCGTCCATGTCGTGGATGGAGCAGGGTCCACAGATCACCAGCAGGCGGTGATCCCGGCGGTGGATGATGTCGGCTATGGTATTGCGGGCCCCTTGCACGAATGCCAGCGCCTTGTCGGAGATGGGTTGCCTCTCCTTGAGCTGGGCAGGCGTGATCATCACTTGTTCGGACTGGATATGGATGTTGTTCAGGGGGTCTCTTTGCATTTTCTCATTCTCTCTACTGTATTCAAGCCAATTGCGCCAGGTGTATTTATTTGTTTACACAAGTCAGCGCTTTGTTACACAACCGCCCTCACCTTACCAAGGAAAAACAAACAATCAAGTGAAACTAGCGGTTTACTGCATCAACAGATGGATTAATGACCACTGTCGTGACCAAAACAGCCAGAAAGTAGCGTGTGAGAGGCACTCTCCACCACGAAAATCGTAAACAAATGATTACACCCTGTACCTCATCACGCCCTGGCCAGCCTGCCGCCATAAAAAAGCGGGGCACCTGGCCCCGCTTATGTTCCCGTGTTGCTCTTCTTTTATTATTTGCCGTGGGCCTTAATGACCGCCACCGCCTTGTCGGGGAAGTCGCTGAATACTCCGTCCACGTCCGCCTGGTAGAGGAAAATGTTGAGCAAGTCGGTGAAGTCTTTCGCATAGGGCGGGATCTGGCCCTCATCCTGGCGGAAGGTATAAGGGTGCACCTTGAGACCAGCGGCGTGAGCCTCTTTCACCATGGCGGTGAACACCGGTTTGCCCGGAGTGCCCGGCTCGGTGACTATCATCGGCTTCCAGGGGCCTATGCCGTCGGCGTAGCCGGCTATGGTCTTCATAGCGCCCGGCTTGAACATCCAGTCATAATCGTAGGGGGTCGCCTTGCCCTTGGTGTCGTAGACCATGGTCTCGTTCCAGTCGGTCTCGGCCATCAGCTGCACCAGCTTCAAGTCCATGCCCAGCGCCGGCATCAGCTCGGTGTCGATGCGTTTGAGCTCATCCACGTCGAAGCTCTGCAGATAGACCTTGTCGCTCTTGCCGGTATAGCCGTACTCCTTGAGCACTGTCAGCACCGCCTTGGAGATGTCCTTGCCCTCGTGGCGGAACAGCCAAGGGGCCTTGATCTCCGGGTAGATGCCGATCTCTTTGCCGGTGCTCTTGTTGAGCCCCTGGATCATCTCTATCTCTTCCTGGAAGGTGTGGATCTTGAAGTCGGACTGCCACAACGGGAAGCGGGCCGGATAGACGGGCACCTGTTTGCCGTCCACCAGCTGGAAGGGCTCCGTCATGCGCAGGGAGCGCACCTCGGCCAGGGTGAAGTCCACCACGTAGTAGCGACCGTCCGGGCGGGCACGACCGGGGAAGCGCGTCGCCACGTCGGTGATACCGTCGAGGAAGTGATCGTGCATCACCACCAGCTGGTCATCCCTGGTCATCACCAGATCCTGCTCCAGATAGTCGGCCCCCATGCCATAGGCCAGCGCCTTGGACTCCAGTGTGTGCTCGGGCAGGTAGCCGGAGGCGCCGCGGTGGGCAATCACTATCTTGCCTTCATCTGCGGCCAGGGCGGGCAATGCGAGGGCGACCCCGAGGCCCAGGGCCACGAGAGAGAGGTGAGGTTGTTTCATGAAAGGTGCTCTTTGTTATTGTTTATTGGATGTAGGTAGTTGTTATAGCAGAGGTTTATTGCAGTTTTACGGCGGGCGGCCAAGGGGCAGCCCGCCGCTTCAATCAGCTTGCCTTGGGCAGGGCGTGATGGTGTTCGAGCAGCCAGGCACCGAGCTGCTGCTGCTCGGATTCGGACAGGCGCAGCCCCAGCTTGCTGCGACGCCACAGGATATCCTCCAGGGAGTGGGCCCACTCGCGGCTGATCAGATAGCGCACTTCCGACTCGTACAGCCCGGCACCAAAGTGCTGGCCGCGCTCCTCGTGCAACCAGAGACGGGCATGACTGCCATAGGCCTCGGCGATGCGGCGGGCGCTGCGCTCGTCCAGCCAGTCGAATTCGAGCATGTAGGCGCGGGCCAGCTCGGTGGTGGAGCAGTCGAACTCGCCGCCGGGCAGACGGCTGGTGGCGGTCCAGTCCTCGCCCATCTGGCTGTACCAGGGCTTGAGCTTGTTGCAGGCGGCCTGGGCCAGCTTGCGATAGGTGGTGAGCTTGCCGCCAAACACCGACAACAGCGGCGCCCCGTCGGATTCGCCGGAGAGCTCAAGGGTGTAGTCGCGGGTCACCGCCTGGGGTGAGTCGGACTCGTCATCGCACAGCGGCCGCACCCCGGCATAGGTCCAGATGACTTCGGAGGGCGCAATCTGGCGGGTGAAGTGGGCGTTGACCACCTTGCACAGGTAATTTATCTCGGCTTCGCTGATCTTCGCCTCCCGCGGGCTGCCATGGTGCTCCACGTCCGTGGTGCCGATGAGGGAGTAGTCCTGCTGGTAGGGGATGACGAAGACGATGCGGTTGTCCTCGTTTTGCAGGATATAGGCCTCTTCGCGCTCATGGATGCGCGGCACTATGATGTGGCTGCCCTTGATGAGGCGAATGCCGCGCGGGGATTTCTCGTGCAGGCTCTCGTCATAGAAGGTCTTGACCCAGGGGCCGGCCGCATTGACCAGGCCACGGCAGGTGACGTTGAACTGCTCGCCCCCTTCTCGCTCCAGGGTCAGGGTCCAGTGCTTGGATCCGCGCACCGCCTTGACGCAGCGGGTACGGGTCTGCACATCGGCGCCCTTGTCCCGGGCCATCATGGCGTTGAGCACCACCAGGCGGGCGTCGTCGACCCAGGCGTCCGAGTACTCGAAGCCCTTGTTGATGCCACTCTTGAGACCATCTTGCGGCAGGAAGCGCAGGCCGCAACTGCCCTTGAGCTTGTCGCGCTTGGCCAGGTTGTCGTAGAGGAAGAGGCCGGCACGGATCATCCAGGCCGGGCGCAAGTGCGGGCGGTGCGGCAAGCGGAATCGCATGGGACGGGCGATGTGCGGCGCCATGCCGAGCAGCACCTCCCGCTCCGCCAGCGCCTCTTTCACCAGCCTGAATTCGTAATGTTCGAGATAGCGCAAGCCGCCGTGGATCAGCTTGCTGGAGTTGGACGAGGTGGCCGAGGCGAGATCCTGCGCCTCGAACAGCGCCACCTTCAGCCCCCGCCCCGCCGCATCCGCCGCAATGCCGACCCCGTTGATGCCGCCGCCGACGACGACCAGATCATAATGTTCGCTCATGTTCACCTACTTTCTTATTTTGTGTTCGCCATGCCGGCAATGTTTGATTTCGCTCATATTAGAACATGAAAAAATGATAAACGAACATTTTATGAGGGAAATGTGATCGCGATTGTTCTGACAATGCTAAAAATGCTGCCGGTCGGTGACAAAGTGCCGCCCCAAGCCCTCGCCATTGTCCCTACTGCCAGGGCGAATCTGCCGCAACGGATGCGGACGCGGCTGGCCGAGGCCGAAGGAGCCCGGCCCTGAAGCAGAGATTGCCCAGAGACAAACCACCGAGGACGAGAAGAGAGCCGTTGTTTTTCCGGCCTAGACGGCGCCACAGAGACAGACGGAGAGAGGCTGCAGGGGCAAGGCGCCCCGCATGGGGACCCCGTTAGAGAACAGCAAGGAAAGCGGCCGCCTGACGGCGGCCTGATGCTAGTGCGGCGTGGGGATACTCAGCAGATGTGGCAGGCGATCTGATGCTGGGACATCAGCCGCATCAGCTTCTCCGGCGGCTCCTGATCCGTGAACAGGGCGTGGATCTGGTTGAGGTTGCCGAGGTTGACCATGGCATTGCGCCCGAACTTGGTGTGGTCGGCGGCCAGGAACACCTGGCGGGAGTGGGCGATGATGGCCTGGGCTATCTTCACCTCGTGATAGTCGAAATCGAGCAAGGAGCCGTCGTTGTCGATGCCGGAGATGCCGATGACGCCATAATCCATGCGGAACTGGCCGATGAAGTCGCGGGTCGCCTCCCCGACGATGCCCCCGTCCCGGTTGCGGATCTCGCCACCGGCGATGATGACGGTGAAGTCATCCTTGGCGGTGAGGATGCTGGCGACGTTGAGGTTGTTGGTGACCACCCGCAGCTCACGGTGATCGAGCAAGGCGCGGGCGATGGCCTCGGTGGTGGTGCCGATGTCGATGAAGAGCGATGAACCGTCGGGAATATTGGCGGCCACCTCGCGAGCGATGCGCTCCTTCTCCTTGAGCTGCATCACCTTGCGGGCGCTGTAGGCGGTATTGACGGTACTCGAATGCAGGGAGGCCCCGCCGTGATGGCGCCGGATCTTGTTCTGCTCGGCGAGATCGTTCAGATCCCGGCGAATGGTCTGGGGGCTGACGTCAAAATGGGTCACCAGGTCGTCGGTCGAGACAAAGCCCTGCCTTGTCAGAACGTCCAGGATCTCCAGATGTCGTTGGGTTTGCTTCACGCTTGCACTCCGCTTGAGAGACGAAAAAAGGCCCCGGCATTGCGGGGCCTTTGGCAGTGTACCCTATCCCTTTTCGGACTGATAAGGGCAGGATCACGTTTTATGCCTTGTCGGCAGCGGCCTTGTGGGCGATCGAGATGTTCTCGTGCTTGAGGGTCAGGGCCAGCAGTACGATAGAGAGCACGCAGGAGATGGTCAGCACCAGGAAGCCGCCGTCCCAACCGAAATGGTCGACCGTGTAGCCCAGCATGGCGTTGGCCGCCACGGCGCCGCCCAGGTAACCGAACAGACCGGTGAAACCTGCCGCGGTACCGGCGGCCTTCTTGGGCGCCAGCTCCAGGGCATAGAGACCGATCAGCATGACGGGGCCATAGATGAGGAAGCCGATGGCGACCAGGGCCATCATGTCGATGGTCGGGTTGCCCGCCGGGTTGAACCAGTAGACCAGCACGGCCACTGTCACCAGCACCATGAACAGGATACCGGCCGGGGCGCGGCGGCCCTGGAACATCTTGTCCGAGATCCAGCCACACAGCAGGGTGCCCGGGATCCCCGCCCACTCATAGAGGAAGTAGGCCCAGGAGGAGTGATCCACGCTGAAATCCTTGGCTTCCTTGAGGTAGGTCGGTGCCCAGTCCAGCACGCCGTAGCGAATGAGGTAGACGAAGGCGTTGGCGATGGCGATGTACCACAAGAGCTTGTTGTGCAACACGTACTTCATGAAGATCTCCTTGGCGGAGAACTCCTGCTCGTGACTCTCGTTGTAATCCTTCGGGTAGTCGTTCTTGTACTCCTCGATGGGTGGCAGACCCACGGACTGCGGGGTGTCACGCATCACGAAGAAGGCGATCACCGCGATGGCAGCCGCAGCCGCAGCCGGCACATAGAAGGCGCTGCGCCAGTCATTGAACCAGCCCATGCCGAGGATGAACAGCGGACCTATCATGCCGCCACCCACGTTGTGGGCCACGTTCCAGACCGAGACGATTTCGCCCCGCTCCTTCTGTGACCACCAGTGCACCATGGTGCGACCGCAGGGCGGCCAGCCCATGCCCTGAACCCAGCCGTTCAGGAACAACAGCACGAACATGATGGCGATGCTGGAGGTGGCCCAGTGCACAGTCCCCATCATGAACATGATGCCGGCCGAGAGCAGCAGGCCGGCGGAGAGGAAGTAGCGCGCATTGGAGCGGTCCGACACGTTCCCCATCAGGAATTTGGAGAGACCGTAGGCGATGGAGACACCGGACAGGGCCAGCCCCAGATCACCGCGGGAGAAGCCCTGCTCGATGAGATAGGGCATCGCCAGACTGAAGTTCTTGCGCACCAGGTAGTAGCCGGCATAACCGAAGAAGATCCCGAAAAACACCTGCCAGCGCATGCGTTTGTAGAAGGGGTCCACCTTGTCGGCCGGTAGCCGTTCTATGTGGGGTGCAGGCCTGAAGAGACTAAGCATGTTCTGCTTCCTTATTGTTGTTATGGGCGATTGAGGGTGCCCCGATCGTGCCTGCGACCAGTTGAGTCCTTACTTCGCAAGCGAGCCTATTGTGCTCATATGTGAACATTTAATCTGTGATGAAGGCTAAATTATTGCAGTTTTATTACAAAGAATGTCACCCGATGAGTGATCGCGCATCGGCCTCCAGCCCTTGCAGGGCACGGAACTTAGCTACCCACTAAGGAGTATTGATGCCGCTAACTGTTGCTTTTCGTCACATTTTCTTAGCAATGAATGGGATCTTGTCCACATTTCCAGTGGCGGGGGTCTGGTGAATTGGCACAGAAGGTTTATTTTCTCTCTCGTCCAAGAACGAGCGCAAACGAGCATAACGTTTGCGTCAGCTCAAACAACAAGAAGAAACGTTTTCGGACGCAAGAAATGGGAATGCAAGATAACGAAACGGAACATCAAACCTACTCTGGGTGGATATAAGGAATAACAACTATGAGCATACAAAGACCCAATACCCTGCTCGGCGAGTGCCTCGCCGAGTTTATCGGCACCGGCCTGCTGATCTTCTTCGGCGTTGGTTGTGTGGCCGCCCTGGTGCTGGCTGGCGCCAACTTCGGGCAATGGGAAATCTCCATTACCTGGGGCCTGGGAGTCGCCATCGCCATCTACGTGACCGGCGGCATCTCCGGTGCCCACCTGAACCCGGCCGTGACCCTGGCGCTGATGACCTTCTGCGGCTTCGACAAGCGCAAGGTCGTGCCCTTCATCATCGCCCAGATAGCGGGCGCCTTCGCCTCCGCCGCTCTGGTCTACTTCCTCTATGGCAACCTCTTCACCCAGTGGGAACTGACCCACAACGTGGTGCGCGGCAGCGTAGAGAGCCTCGGCACCGCCGGCATCTTCTCCACCTACCCCAATGCCCTGCTCAGTAACATGCAGGCATTCGCGGTCGAGCTGGTGATCACCGCCGTCCTGATGCTGGGCATCATGGCGCTGGGTGACAACAACAACGGCGCCCCCAAAGGTTTCGCCGCCGCCCTGCTGATCGGCATCCTGATCGCGGTGATCGGCGCCTCCCTCGGCCCCTTGACCGGTTTTGCCATGAACCCGGCCCGTGACTTTGGTCCCAAACTGTTCGCCTTCTTTGCAGGCTGGGGCGATGTGGCCCTGACCGGTGGTCGCGACAACCCCTACTTCTGGGTCCCCATCCTCGGCCCCATCGTCGGCGCCCAGCTGGGTACCGCTCTGTATGTGAAAGTGCTGGCTCCCTGCGTCCCGGGCAACCGTGTCGTGACCGAAGAAGCCGCCAAGCTGTCCAATAAAGAAGAGGCCGCCGCCTAAGAGCGGTCCCCCCAAACGTGGAGAACATCATGTCTGCTGAAAAGAAATTTGTCGTCGCGCTGGATCAAGGTACCACCTCCTCCCGTGCCATCGTGTTCGATCAGGATGCCAACATAGTCGCGACCTCACAGCGCGAATTCACCCAGCACTACCCGAAAGCGGGCTGGGTCGAGCACGACCCCATGGAGATCTGGGCGACCCAGTCCTCCGTCTTCACCGAGGTGCTGGCCAAGAGCGGCCTGCACAGCGAGCAGATCGCCGCCATCGGCATCACCAACCAGCGTGAAACGACCGTGGTGTGGGAGAAAGCCACCGGCAAGCCCATCTACAACGCCATCGTCTGGCAGTGCCGCCGCACCGCCGCCATCTGTGAAGAGCTCAAGGCCCGCGGCCTGGAAGAGTACGTGCGCGAGAACACCGGCCTGGTGCTGGACGCCTACTTCTCCGGCACCAAGGTGAAGTGGATCCTCGACAACGTGGAAGGGGCCCGCGAGAAGGCGATGAACGGCGAGCTGCTATTCGGCACCATCGACACCTGGCTGGTGTGGAAGATGACCAACGGCGAGGTGCACGTCACCGACCCGACCAACGCGTCACGCACCATGCTCTACAACATCCGCGATCTGAAGTGGGACGAGCGGATGCTGGACGAGCTGGGCATCCCCGCCTCCATGCTGCCAGAGGTCAAACCCTCCTCCGAGGTCTATGGCTACACCACCCGTGGGGGCGGCTCCCGCATCCCCATCGCCGGCATCGCCGGTGACCAGCAGTCTGCCCTGTTCGGCCAGCTCTGCTTCGAGAAAGGCATGGCCAAGAACACCTATGGCACCGGCTGCTTCCTGCTGATGAACACCGGCACCGAGCCGGTCCGCTCCAGCAACGGCCTGCTGACCACGGTCGCCATCGGCCCGAAAGGGGAAGTGAATTACGCGCTGGAAGGTGCGGTATTCATGGGTGGCGCCACCATCCAGTGGCTGCGTGACGAGCTGAAAATCATTCACGATGCCCGCGACACCGACTACTTCGCCTCCAAGGTTGGCGACACCAACGGCGTCTACCTGGTACCGGCCTTCGTCGGTCTGGGCGCCCCCTACTGGGATCCGTATGCTCGCGGCACCATGGTCGGCCTGACCCGCGGAGCCAACCGCAACCACATCATCCGTGCCGCGCTGGAATCCATCGCCTACCAGAGCCGCGACGTGCTGGATGCCATGCAGCAGGACTCCGGCATCAAGCTGGCTGCCCTCAAGGTAGACGGCGGCGCCGTGGCCAACGACTTCCTGATGCAGTTCCAGGCCGACATGATGCACACCCCTGTGGTGCGCCCGACCCGCATCGAGACCACCGCCATGGGCGCCGCCTTCCTAGCTGGCCTTGCCGTCGGCTTCTGGAAGAGTTCCGAAGAGCTGGAAGACAAGTTCAGCGTCGATCGCGAGTTCATCCCCCAGATGGACAAGGAAGATCGCGCCAAACGCTACAACGGCTGGAAGAAGGCGGTGGAGCGTTCACGCCGCTGGGCCGAAGAGGAGTGATCGGGTAACCGGCACATCCTTGAGATGAAGAAAACAAAGAGGCCGACAGCAATGTCGGCCTCTTCTTATTGGCGCTCGCGAGCCCCCTTCCGCCCCCCCTTCGTCAGGAAAGGTATGCAATCTCCTCCCTCTGGTAGAAAGCGGTCGGCAGAGAGTGCAACTTCCTGCCCGCCTCCTACAACGCCTCGGCGCCGAGCTGCTCCTTGAGGAAGTCGAGCCAGACCCGCAGTCGGATATCCCGCTGGGCATCGGAGTAGAAGACCGCATGGATGGGGCGCGAGGCTCCGCTGTTGCTGCGGGCCAGCACCTCCACCAGGGCACCGCTCGCCCTGTCCTCCCCCGTCATGAAGTCCGACAGGCAGACGATCCCCTGACCTCTGAGCGCCAGCTGGCGCAGGGTCTCGCCGCTGCTGGCCCGCAAGGTCGGGGTGATGGCGAACCTGTCCCCCTGCTCGGCGCTCAGCAGCGGCCAGTGGTTGAGGTGATCGGGGTGCAAAAAGCCGAGCAGCTCGTGACCTGCCAGCAAGTCAGCCGGCTGGCGCGGGGTACCGCGCGCCTTCAGATAGTCGGGGGAGGCGAGCAACCGCAGCTTGGATCGTCCGAGCGACAGGGCCCGCAGGGAGGAGTCCGTCAGCTCGCCGATGCGAATGGCCATGTCCACCCGCCGCTCCATCAGATTGATGAAGCCCTCGGAGCTGTGCAGTTGCAGCTCGATCCCCGGATAGCGGCGGCGAAACTCGCCGATGATGGGCACCAGCCGGTGCAGGATGAAAGGGGTGGCGGCGTCGACTCTCAACACCCCTTCGGGTTGTTCCCGGCGCATCAGCAGATGACTCTCCGCCTCGCTCATCTCGGTCAGCACCTTCACCGCCCGCTGATAGAACCAGCTCCCCTCCTCGGTCAGGCTGACCCGCCTCGTGGTGCGGTTGAGCAGCACGGTGGCGAGCTTCTCTTCGAGGCGCTTGATGCCGCGGCTCACCACAGAGTTGTCCATGCCGAGGTTCTCCGCCGCCTGGCGAAAGCTGCCCGCCTCCACCACGGCCACGAACAGGGTCAATTCATCGGAATGGGTCTTCATTGTTGTCATCCTGGCAAGAGTCATGGGGCTTTATAGTCATTATGGCGATGAGTTGGCAAGCGCCATGGCCCGCTCGGGGTCACCTTCGCGCATTAGCCCGCCAGAGGCGTCCGACGCGGGATGGCTATACTGAGTCGGTTCGCGCATCCCATCGGGACAAGCGCTGCGGGCAATGAAGATGGCCTTTGGCAGACAAGTGGTTCGGTACCTGCCTAAGGATCAAGCCAGAGAACAAGGAGTCGGGTGATGAAATACAAGGGAAGCTGCCACTGCGGCAGGGTGGCATTCGAAGTCGAAGGGGAGCTGAGCCAGGTCATGGCCTGCAACTGTTCCATCTGTCAGCGCAAGGGGTCCCTGCTGTGGATCATGCCCCATGACAAGATGAGGTTGCTGACCCCGGACGAGGCGGCCAGCACTTACACCTTCAACAAGCATGTGGTCAAACACAGATTCTGCCCAGTGTGCGGCATGCACCCCTATGGCGAAGGCGTGGATCCCAAGGGCAACCATATCGTCGCCATCAATGTCCGCTGCCTGGAGGGGATAGAGCCCGAGTCGCTGCCGGTGCAGCACTACGATGGTCGGGCGCTATGACCATAGAAGCCGTCTGACGCTGTCAATCAGGCCGGAGGTGCCTCTCTTCCCTCTGGCCTGTCCCTCTCTATCCCCACCGCCCGCTCTCCCCTTCTCCTGCACGGCTCGATGTGATCCGGCGCTAACACCCCAGCCGGAAAAAAGGCTACAATCGGAGCCCGCATGGAGATATTCTGGGCAGGCATCTCATCGTGAGCCCTGCTCTGCTGCCACACAAAGGAAGCACAATGTTATTTGAACACCGTCTATTCGCCGCCCATAAAGAGCTGGCAAGCAAGGGTGTGAAGGAGCCCAATTACGACCCGCCGCTATACCGTCTGCTGCGCCGAACTGGCTGGCAGCTGAGGCCGCCCCACTATGAGCGTTTCATGATCAATCTGCTCGCACTGGGGCTACCGACTGGCATCATCTGGGGACTGCTGATGTGGTTTTTGGGCCGGGAACATGAGGTGAGTCTGGAATATGCCCTGCGTCAGGCCACTTTCTTCACCCTCTGTTTCGGTCTGCTGATGGCCATTTTCTTCCAGATCCGTCGGCTACAGCTAAAGCTGACCCCCTGGGGGGCTCTGCCCTGCTCCACGCCACGGACACAGAAACGCTGGCAGCCCAGATAATCACGCGGCCGCCATCACACATCGTTTGAAACAAAAGGAAGCTACCATGACCAAGGCCCATGAGAAACTGAACTATGTGGAGTTTGCGGCAAGGGATCTCGCCGCCACCAAGGCCTTCTTCACCGCCGCCTTTGGCTGGCAATTTGCCGACTACGGCCCCGATTATTGCGCCTTCGAAGGGGAAGGGCTGGATGGCGGCTTCTACCGCGCAGATATGTGCAGTCACAGCCATCAGGGTGGCGCCCTGCTGGTGTTCTACAGCGCCGACATAGAGGCCACCCAGGCCAAGGTGCAGCATCATGGTGGCATCATCAACCGCCCGCTGTTCGACTTCCCCGGCGGCCGGCGCTTCCACTTTGTCGAACCCAGCGGCAATGAATTTGCGGTCTGGTCGGAGCCGGCCAATGCCTGATGGCAAGGGGGCGCTCCGGCGTTCCCTGCTCCTTTACCTCCCTGACTTCCTCACCTCCACCTCGCCCCTGCCCATTCATTGCTGCTTTCCTCTCAATAGTGTTTTGCGACTGCTGCCCTGTTTCCCACGATAGGCGGCGGGCATACTGATTCTCGTCTTAACGAGGAGGTTTAGATGTCATCCCCCGTGATTGTGATTGCCCAGCTTGAGGCCAAGCCTGAATTCACCGCCGAGTGTCGCGCCGCCTTGAGCCCCTTGATAGCGGCTACCCTGCAAGAGCCTGGGTGCCTCTGCTACCAGTTGCATCAGAGCCTGGAGAGCCCCCACGGCTGGATGACCCACGAGGAGTGGGAGAGTGAGGCCGCCCTCAGTGCCCACCAGCAGCAGCCCCATTTTCTCGCCTTCGTGGCCAACACCCAGGGCTGGTTTGCCAGCACCAATGTACGCCGCTATCAACTAGCCTGAATCCAGCTGCGGCCTGCCCCTGCCCACCCTGGATGCGGGATGGGCCGATACAATATTGAGCGTAGAAACAATAAGTTGAGGAATATGATGATGAAGATGCCCAACCTGGGTCTTGGTACCTTTCGCCTGAAGGATCAGCCCCTGCGCGACTCCCTGCTGCAGGGTCTGGATCTCGGCTATCGCCATATCGATACTGCCCAGATCTATGACAACGAGGCCGAAGTGGGACGCTTGATGAGCGAAAGCGGCGTGCCCCGCCAGGAGATCTACCTGACCACCAAGGTGTGGACTAGCGAGTTCGGCCCGGGCAAGGTGATCCCGAGCCTGGAGCTGAGCCTGGAAAAGCTGGGCACCGACTATCTGGATCTGGCGCTCATTCACTGGCCCTCCCCCCAGGATGAGGTGCCAATGGCGGTCTATCTGGAGCAGCTGGCCGAAGCCAAAGCCCGGGGCCTGACCCGGGAGATCGGGGTTTCCAACTTCACCGTGGCTCAGCTCCAGCAGGCCATCGAGATCCTGGGGCCGGGCGCCATCGCCCACCAGCAGGTGGAGATCCACCCCCTGCTGCAAAACCGCAAGGTGGTGGCGTTCTGCCAGGAGCACGGCATCGCCATCACCGCCTATATGCCGCTCGCCTATGGCAAGGTGCTCGCCGAGCCGCTCCTGATGGAGATCGGCAAGCGCCACGGTGTCTCGGCGGCCCAGGTGTCGCTGGCCTGGCTGCTGGCCCAGGGCATGACGGTGATCCCGAGCTCCACCAAACGGGAGAATCTGGCCGCCAACCTGGCTGCGCTGAAGGTCAAACTCAGCCCCGAGGAGATGGCACAGATTGCCACCCTGGAGCGAGGCGAGCGCTGCGCCAACCCGGACTTCGCACCAGATTGGGATTGATCCCCCTCATCCCCAGCCCTTCTCCCGCCAGGGGAGAAGGGAGCAAAGAAAACCCCAACACCATCGACGAG
Source organism: Aeromonas sp. QDB31 (assembly GCF_027707605.1). NCBI lineage: Bacteria > Pseudomonadati > Pseudomonadota > Gammaproteobacteria > Aeromonadales > Aeromonadaceae > Aeromonas > Aeromonas sp. QDB31. Next base: position 107,334 of record NZ_JAPCIX010000003.1, read on the forward strand.
CACCCAAGCGGGAGGCACTGTGCCTCCCGCTTTTTTTGCTTCCAATACCGTGCGCCACTGCCGCCCGTGCCGCTGGCCCTCTCCCCTGCAACCTTCCCTAGCGCCTTGCCTATGAGTCCCCGGCCCGGTCTGTACGCTTTGCTTCTGCACCTTTGCCGCTGCTCTCAACTCTCTCTGTACGGCCCGCTCTTGCCTCCGCTGCCTCAGCCACTCCTTCTTCCACGGCACCATTGCTGCTGATTTGGCAAAAGTAATTTGACGTTGCCGTCATTTTTGCCAACAAAGCTCATCGGCATACTGGCGCCATTCTCCCGTCGGGAGCCACTATCCAAGGAGTTTGTATGCCACTGGCGTTATTTGCCCTCACCCTGAGTGCCTTTGCGATCGGCACCACAGAGTTTGTGATCGTGGGGCTGATCCCCACCATAGCCGAGCAGCTCAATGTCTCGCTCCCCTCGGCCGGCCTGCTGGTCAGCCTCTATGCCCTCGGAGTCGCCATCGGCGCGCCGGTGCTGACGGCGCTCACCGGCAAACTGCCGCGCAAGTGGCTGCTGGTGGGCCTGATGGCCCTGTTCACCGCCGGCAACCTGCTGGCCTGGCAGGCCCCCGGCTACGAGAGCCTGATCGTCGCCCGCATCCTCACCGGCCTGGCCCACGGGGTCTTCTTCTCGGTGGGCAGCACCATCGCCACGGGTCTCGTGGCCAAGGAGAAGGCGGCGAGTGCCATCGCCATCATGTTCAGCGGCCTCACGGTTGCCCTGGTGACAGGCGTGCCGCTCGGCACCTGGATTGGTCAGGTCTTTGGCTGGCGCGAGACCTTCCTGGTGGTGAGCGCACTCGGGGTCATCGCCATGGCAGGCAGCCTGCTGCTGATCCCGAACAACCTGCCAAAAGGCGCAGCCTCCAGTCTTCGTGAGCAGCTTTCTGTGCTGACCCACAAGCCCCTGCTGATGGTCTACGCCAAGACGGCCCTGGGCTACGGCGGCGCCTTCACCGCCTTTACCTTCCTCGCCCCCATCTTGCAGCAGGTGAGCGGTTTTGGTGCCAATGCGGTGAGCCTCATTCTGCTGGTGTACGGGGTCTCGGTTGCCGTCGGCAATATCTGGGGCGGCAAGCTCGCGGACAAGATGGGCCCACTGCCCGCCTTGAAGCTGATGTTTGGCGGTCTGGCACTCATCCTGCTGATGCTCACCTTCACCGCGCCCCATCCGGTGCTGGCGGTGCTCACCGTGCTGGTGTGGGGTGCCTTCGCGTTCGGCAACGTACCGGGGCTGCAGGTGCTGGTGGTGAAGCAGGCCGAACGCCACACCCCAAATGCCGTGGATGTGGCCTCCGGCCTCAACATCGCCGCCTTCAACGTCGGCATAGCGCTGGGATCCGTGGTGGGCGGTTTCGTGGTGGAGCACCTCGGATTGATGCACACCCCCTGGATTGGGGCGCTGATCGTGCTGCTGGCCTATGGCCTCACCCACGTCAGCGAGAAGCGCGAGGCCAAATTGGCGCTGGCGGTTTAACTTCCCACAGACGACAAGGCCGACACCCGGTGTCGGCCTTTTTCATTGGTAAAATAGTGCGGCTCAAGACTCCTTGAGATCCTCATCCGCAGCCCAGCGCGCCTCCAGCCAGAGCAGATTGACCAGGCCGCACAGCAGCGCGAACCCCAGCCCCAAAATCCAGGTGAAATACCACATATCAACGACTCCTCAATTCCTGTGTCAGTAAAGGCTATGGCCCTGCTGGCGCACCTGCTCGGTACTCATCTTGCCCCGCGCCACCCAATAGACCCAGAGCGTATAGCCGATGTTGATGGGCATCAGCACGGCGACTATGCCCAGCATGATGAAGAGGGTGTGCTCGCTGGAGGTACCGTCCCACAGGGTCAGGCTGCTCGACGGATCCAGGGACGAGGGCAGCACAAACGGGAACAGCGCAATGGCCACGGTCAGCATCATGGCGGCGCAGGCGCCGCCGCTGGCGACGATGGCCAGTCGTGCCCGGCCCAGATGGCTTGCCAGCGTGCTTAAGAGCGGTAGCAAGAGACCCAGGGCAGGCACAGTCCAGAGCCAGGGGTGCGCCATGAAGTTGCCCAACCAGCCATCCGGCGCTGTCACCACCCGCTTCATCAGGGGCGTCAGGGCGCTGTTGAGATCCCCGATCTCGGCTATCCGGTAACCGCGCATCTGGCTAAGCCAGAAACCACCCAGGGCAAAGAGAATACTAGCCAATGGGCCGAGCCAGCGGCTCTGGCGGGCGCAACGCTGTGCTATCACCCCTTGGGTCTTGCACTGCAGGAAGCTGCTGCCATGTAGCATCAGCAGGGCCAGCGCCGTGCCCATGCAGGTCAACAGCAGCGGCCAGTTGAAGTCAAAGGCGCCGTAGTGGATGCGAAGGGCCGAGTCGAAGCGAAACGGCAGCCCCTGCAACAAGAAGCCGAGGGTCGCGCCAAACACCAGGGTCGGCAGCAGGGCCCCCATCACCAGGGCCCTGTCCCACCAGCGACGCCACAGGGGGTCCGGCAGCTTGCTGCGATAGTCAAACCCCACCGGGCGCAGGAAGAGGCCGAACAGCAGGAACATGAAGGGCACATAGAGCGCCGAGAAGGAGGCGGCATAGACCAGAGGCCAGGCGGCGAACAGGGTGCCGGCACCGGCAATGAGCCACACCTGGTTGCCCTCCCACACGGGGCCCACGCTGTTGAGCAGCACGCGCCGCTCCTCATCAGTTTTGGCCACCACGGGGAGCAACATGCCGACCCCGAGATCGAAGCCGTCCATTACCACGAAGCCGATGAGCAGGAAGAGCACCAGCCCCCACCAGATGAGTTTCAGGGTTTCGTAATCCATCAGACGGGACTCCCGTTTTTCAACACTTCACCTTGATAACGACCCGTTTGCAGGCTCGCGGGCCCTTTGCGGATCACGTGACGCAACAAGAACAGCTCCACCACCAGCAGCGTGCTGTAGATAAGGAAGATGGAGATGAGGCTGAACCAGAGCTGCCCAGGTTGCAGCAAGGAGACGGACGCCGACACCGGCAGCACGTCGCTGATGGTCCAGGGCTGACGACCAAACTCGGCCACGAACCAGCCCGCCTCTATGGCAATCCAGGGCAGCGGAATAGACCAGAACAGCGCCTTGAGCAGGCGCGGGGATTGCACCAGCTTGCCCCGGCACAGCTGCAGGAAGGCGGCGACAAAGAGCCCGAGCAACACCACCCCTATGCCCACCATCAGCCGGAAGCTCCAGAAGAGCGGCGCCACCTGGGGAATGGAATCGTCGACCGCCTTGGCGATGGCCGCCTCGTCCGCTTTGCCTATCTCCTTGGCATGGGGGGTGAGCAGCAGGCCGTAGCCGAGATCGGCGCGGTGACGCTCGAAGGTGGCGCGGGCCTCGGCATTGCTACCGTCTGAACGCAGCGCCTCCAGGGCGCCGTACGCCAGCATGCCGCTGCGAATGCGCACCTCGTGCTGCGCTTTCAGATCTTTAAGGCCGGTCACCTGCTCATCGAGAGAGCGGGTGGCGATGATGCCCATCAGATAGGGAATTTTGATGGCCCCGTGAGTGGTCTCGTCACCCTGATCCGGCAGACCGAACAGGGTGAAGGAGGCAGGGGCGGGTTCGGTCTCCCACTCCGCCTCTATGGCGGCGAGCTTGACCTTCTGCACCTCCCCGGAGCGGTAGCCCGACTCGTCCCCCAGCACGATGACAGAGAGGATGGCGGCCAGGCCAAAACCCGAGGCGATGGCAAAGGATCGCAGGGCGAAGCGCACCTCCATGCGGCGCAGCAGATACCAGCTGCTCACCCCCATCACGAACAGGGAGGCCGCCACATAGCCCGCCGCGACAGTGTGGACGAACTTGACCTGGGCCACCGGGTTGAAGATCACCGCCGCCACGTCGGTCAGCTCCATGCGCATCGTCATGGGGTTGAACTCGGCGCCGACCGGGTTCTGCATCCAGCCGTTGGCGATGAGGATCCAGAGTGCGGAGAGGTTGGAGCCGAGCGCCACCAGCGCGGTCACCAGCAGGTGCTGACCCCGGGAGAGCTTCTCCCAGCCGAAGAAGAAGAGGCCCACCAGGGTGGATTCCAGGAAGAAGGCCATCAGCCCCTCTACCGCCAGCGGGGTGCCGAAGATGTCGCCGACGTAGTGGGAGTAATAGGCCCAGTTGGTACCAAACTGGAACTCCAGGGTGATGCCGGTAGTCACCCCCATGACGAAGTTGATACCGAACAGCTTGCCCCAGAAGCGGGTGATGTCCTTGTAGATCACCTTGCCGGTCATCACGTAGGCGGACTCGGCAATCACCAGGATCCAGGACAGTCCCAGGGTGAGGGGCACAAACAGAAAGTGGAACATCGCCGTCGCGCCGAACTGTATTCGGGAGAGGCTGACCACATCATCCAGGCTTATCATGCATGACTCTCTATGTTGCATTTAACAGACAGGTTTTCGCCCGTTAAGTACAACACGTGCCATGACACCTATAACAGATGCAGTTATAGTGAAATCCACCTATAACAGTTTAGGCCACCCCATGTCCCGTTACGGTCAGCTGGCTGCCTTGTTGCAGCAGCAGATAGAGAGCGGCCTCTGGCAGCCGGGGGAGCGCATCCCCTCCATCCGCCAGAGCTGCAAGACCCATCATTTGAGCCCCATGACGGTGCTGCAGGCCTACCAGTTGCTCGAGAGCCTCGGCCTCATCCTGGCCAGGCCCCAGTCCGGTTACTACGTCAAGGCCGCCCCCTCCCCGCTGCGCGCCAGCACGCCGCAGCAGGCTCACTACAGCGGCTCGGTGGACATCAACGATCTGGTGTTCGAGGTGTTGCAGGCGAGCAAGTCCCGGGAGCTGGTGCCGCTGGGGCTCGCGGTGGCGGATCCCGCCCTCTTCCCCCACCCCCAGCTCGGCCGGGCCCTGGCGAGCTGCATGCGCCGCCTCGATCCCTTCAGCACGGTGGCAGATCTTCCCCCTGGCAACGAGGCGCTGCGCCGCGCCATCGCCCAGCGTTACGCCAACGACGGCCTGGCGGTGGATCCCCAGGAGATCATCATCACCACCGGTGCCATGGAGGCCCTCTCCCTAAGCCTGCAGGTGCTGACCGAGCCCGGGGACTGGGTGGTGGTGGAGTCCCCCACCTTCTACGGCGCCCTGCAGGCCATAGAGCGGCTCAAGCTCAACGTGGTGGAGATCCCCGTGATCCCCGGGGTGGGCATCGATCTCGCCCTGCTCACCGAGGCCCTGGCCCAGCGCCCCATCAAGGCGTGCTGGCTGATGGGCAACGTCCAGCATCCGCTCGGCCACACCATGCCGGATGGCCACAAGCAGGCACTGATGGCGCTGCTCAACGCCCATGAGGTGCCCCTGGTGGAAGACGACGTCTACGCCGAGCTCTACTTTGGCCGCGAGCGCCCCAGCCCCATCAAACGCTGGGACGCCCGGGGCGACAGCCTGCTGTGCGGCTCCTGGACCAAGTGCCTGGCGCCGGGCTTTCGGGTCGGCTGGGTGGTGGCCGGATCCCATGCCGAGCGCATCCAGCGGCTGCAACTGATGTCGACGCTGTCCACCAATGTGCCGAGCCAGCTGGCGCTCGCCGACATGCTGCGCCAGGGTGGGGTGGATGCCCACTTTCGCCGCCTGCGCCACACCCTGGCCCAGCGCCAGCAGCAGATGCGGGCGGCCCTGCTGCGCCTCTTCCAGGACGAGGTGCATATCTCGACCCCGGACGGCGGCTACTTCCTCTGGCTGACATTCGACGCGCGCCTCGACAGCCGGGCCCTCTATGCCCAGGCGCTGGCCAACGGTTTCTCGCTGGCCCCCGGTGCCCTGTTCTCGAGCCAGGGCCAGCACAACCACTGCCTGCGCCTCAACAGCGCCCATCCCTGGAGCCCGGCGCTGGAGGCCGCCCTCACCCGGCTGGCGGCGTTGGTCCACCAGCAGCTGGGAGGCTCCTAGCCTTTATCGATAGCTGCGCCTGAGGCGGGTTCGGCTTTATTGATAAATTAATTTTTCCTCAACTGCATCCAATCGCCTCCCTCCTTCGTCTCTTGCTTGAACCTCAATCAAGGAGAGACGATGAAATCCCAACCCCTCTGGCTCGCCCTGCTCTGCTTGGCCCTCATCCAGCCGCTGCAGGCGGCCCCCCTCTCCCAGTCTGCCCAGACCGACCCTGTCCATCAGGCCGGTGATGGCGTGATCCGCCTATACGGCCCAGGTGGCCCGGACACCGCCCTGAAACGGGCGGCCGCGGCCTTCCAGCAGGAGACCGGGATCCCGGTCGAGGTCACCGCCGGCCCCGAACATAGCTGGCGTGACAGGGCCGTCAAGGATGCGGATCTCATCTTCGCCGGGGCCGAGCAATCCATGTCCGCCTACCTGCAGAGCTACCCCTTCCTCGACAGGAAGAGCGCCCACGCCTACTACCTGCGCCGCAGCGTCATCGCGGTGCAAAAGGGCAACCCGGCGCGGATCACCGGGGTGGAGGATCTGATCAACCGACCCCTCAAGGTGGTGGTGACCGAGGGACTCGGCAGCTACAACACCTCGGGCACCGGGCTCTGGGAAGACGTGGCCGGGCGCAAGGGCAAGCTGGCCGATGTGCAGAAGCTCAGGCGCAACATCGTCGCCTTCGAACAGGGCAGCGGCGCCAGCTTCCGGGCCTTCACTCATCAACAGGCCGATGCCTGGATCACCTGGGTGCACTGGCCCCTGAACCACCAGGACAAGGCCGACTTCGTCGAGATCGAGCCGGAACGCCGCATCTATCGCGGTCTGCTGATCACCAAGGCGCAGGGCGCGGATGCCAGCACCCAGCGCTTTATCGATTTCATCGACAGCCCCCAAGGCGAGCCCTTCTTCGCCCAGGATGGTTGGACCCGTTAACCCCTGCCCTCTCATCGCCAATAGACCCAAGGAGAACACCATGAACAAGTTCCTCATCACCCTCGCCTGCCTGCCCCTCGCCTCGGCCTGGGCCCTGGACACCCAGCCCCTGAGCGGGGCCGAGCAGTTGCCCATCGCCCGGATGACTGAGAACGGCAAGACCTATCTGGTCGATGCCAAGGGCTTCAGCCTCTACCGCTTCGACAAGGATGCCCAAGGAAAATCAACCTGTTATGCTGAGTGCGCCGAAAAATGGCCGCCGGCATTGGCCAGCGCGGAGCAGGCCAAGGCGGGGATCGGCAGCGCGGCCGACGTCGGCATCAGCCTGATCCTGCGCGACGATGGCAACTATCAATGGAGCTACCGTGGCCAACCGCTCTATCGCTGGATCAAGGATGAGCAGCCCGGCCAGAGCAGCGGGGACGGCGTGAAGAATGTCTGGCACCGCGTCCAACTATGAGGTCTGAGTGAATATCGACAACCAGCAACTTGCCCACCTGCTCGCCCGCAGCCAGCAGAGGGACAAGCAGGCATTTGAAGCGCTCTACCGGCTGACGGGCCAGCCTCTGTATGCCATGCTCCACGCCCTGCTCAAGGACAAGCAGTGGGCCGCAGACATCCTGCAGGAGGGCTTTTTGAAGATCTGGCACGGTCAGAGCGCCTATCCCGTCGACTACCCCTGGGCCTGGCTCTGCCAGTGCATGCGCCATCTGGCCATCGACGCCCTGAGGGCGAAGATACGCCACGGGGAGACCCCACTGGATGAGTCCTGGGAGGAGAAGCCCGGCCAGGAGACAGAGGGGCTGGCCCCCTCTTTTTCCCTCGAGCATTGCCTCGGACGACTCTGTGCCGACAAGCGCAACGCCATCGTGCTCGCTTATCGCCACGGCCTGAGCCACCAGGAGATAGTCAGCCACACCCAGACCCCGCTCGGCACGGTCAAGTCCTGGATCCGGCGCGGACTGGAGGAGCTCAAGCTATGCCTGACTCAATGACCCCCAAACGCTATCGAGACCCCGCCCTGCGCGAGCGGCTCGCCGGCGAGTATGTACTGGGTACCCTGAGCCCGCGGGTGCAGGCCAGGATGAGCCGCCTGATGGCCCGCGATCCTGACTGGTGGCAGTGGATTGAACAGTGGCAGCAACATCTGGATCCTCTGCTGCGCCAGCCTCAACCCGCCCCGCCCCTGCCCCGCCAGATCTGGCGCAACATAGAACAGGGGATCTCCCCCAAATCCAGGCCCCATCGCCTGTGGTGGCCGCTCGCCATGGCCGCGTCCCTGCTACTGGGCCTGTGGCTGCAACCGCTGCTTCCCTGGCACTCCGCGCCCATCCAGCCGGTGCGCTACCTGGCCACGATGTCCTCCGCAGGTGAGGAGGCCCCCTTCGTGCTGGTGGCCTATCAGGGCAAGCGGCCGGGTCAGTCGAGCATCCGCTTGCAACAGAATCTGGCGAATCCGCTGCGCCTGCCCGCCGACGCCATGCTCTGGATGCGCGATCGAGAATCGGCCAAGCTGGTGCCCCTGGCCCCAATCAGAGAGGTCATGGCGGGCCGCCTGATGACCCCCACCGAATGGCAGCAGCTTAAAGAGAGCAGCGAGCTGCTGGTGATGGCGACGGGGAGTGAACGCCCGCTCTATCGTGGCCGCTGCATCGAGCTCGGCCCCTGGCCGGCGGAGAGCTAAGCACGATCGCAGCACTTTCACCACGCGCTGCACTTTCAACAACAGCAACAACAAGGCCCCATGATGGGGCCTTGTTTATTCACCGGTGTCGGGCTATCTGGCGTACGTTTCAGACTGCCGGGTAAAGCCAAGGGATTCGTAAAGCGACCTGGCCCTGTCATTGAATGACATCACCTCCAGCCGGATCTGGCTTGCATCATGGGCCTTGGCCCAGCCATCACAATGGGCGATCAGTGCCTTGCCTATGCCACGGGATCTGTGGTGCTCATCCACCACCACAGTCGTGATCCGACAGACGGGCAGTTTGGTAAGAAACGGAATGGCTTCATTGATATCGATTCGGGCAGTCAGAAACCCCACTACCACCCCCTCCACCACGGCGACACAAAACAGTCGCCCCTCGCTCTGGATGGCGTCCAGCAGAAACGCCCGCTGTCGCGAAGAGGGAGGGCAGAACACCTCGGGAGCCTGCTCGAAGTGGATCTGCCCTATCTGCCGATCCAGCTCGACAATGGCGTCGAGATCCTGCTCGGTTGCCTTGCGTATTTCCAATGGGTGCTCCTTGCATTTGGCTGACGAACTGACCCCAAGGCCTGGGGGAGGGTTCATCATAGGAGGAGTCGGCACCAAGGTGAAGCGCCGAATGTATCCATTCAGAATGGCCACAAACCACAAGGCCCCGTGACGGGGCCTTGTGCACAATCCTGATGGCAGCAAGGGCTCAACCCGGCGCACCCAGCTGGGCGACCTGGCGTTCTATGCTGGTTTTCAGATTGTCATCGAGCTTCAAGGCCCGGGCCAGCTCGTCGAGATAGCCGCGCTCCATGAAGTGATCCACCTCGACGGCGAGCAAGGAGGCGAGATAGACCTCGGTGGCCTGCTCCATGTCGGTGACCTCACGGGCCAGGGCCTGGGGATCCAGCGGACGGGCCAGCTCGGCGTCAATCCAGCGAGCGGCATCGGATTGGCCCTGCTCGGTCAGGTACTGCTGGATCTTCAGCCGCTCGGCGTCATCGATATGACCGTCGGCCCGGGCCGCAGCCACCATGGCGCGCACCAGCAAGCTGGCTCGGGCATCCAGTTCGGCGCCCGCCAGCTCGTTGAGGGGATGGGGCGTGCCGGCCGCTGGCGCACTCTGGTTCTGCTGCCAGTCCTGGTAGAGCTTGTAGGCCAGACCGCCGAGGGCGGCCGCCCCGCCCACCGCCGCCACCTTGGTGCCGTATTTGCGTATATTCTTGTTGCCAAGCAGCAGCGCCATGGCTCCGGCGGCCAGCCCCCCCTGGGCCATGCCTTTCATCTGGGCCTTGCGCGTGTCACCACCATCGTTGAGCCAGCCCTTGCCAGCTCCCATCAATTGCTCCAGCATCTGTTTCATGGGGCCTCCTCATTTGCATGAAATACCATGCTGTGCCGCGCCCACTGAACTCAAGGTGAATGGATGCCACTGCCCCGCCTGTTGCTGCTGACCCTGCTGACGCTCACTGCGTTCGCTGCCAATTCGGTACTCTGCCGCCTCGCCCTGTTCGAAGAGCGGATGGATCCGGCCCTGTTTACCCTGCTGCGGCTGACCAGCGGCGCCCTGATGCTGATCCTGCTGTGCCGGGTTCGCCACCAGTCGCCGCGCCAGGGAGACTGGGGGGGGGCCCTCGCGCTCATCGCCTATGGCGCCGCCTTCTCGTTCGCCTATCTCACCCTGACCGCAGGCACCGGCGCCCTGCTGCTGTTTGCCGCCGTCCAGCTCAGCATGCTGGCACCGCCCCTGCTGCGCGGAGAGTCCCTGCCACTGCGCCAGTGGGCTGGCCTGCTGCTCGCCATGGCAGGGCTGGTATTGTTGTTGCTGCCCGGCATCCGGGCGCCGGATCCCCTGGGGGCGGCCCTGATGATAGGCGCCGGCATCGCCTGGGCCTGCTATACCCTGCGGGCCTCACGCTTTGCCGATCCCATCGCCGCCAATGCCGGTCACTTCCTGCGGGCCAGCCTGCCGGCGGCGCTGCTCTACATGCTGCTTGGCCGGCTTGAGGCCAGCCCGGCGGCCATTGGCTACGCCCTGGCCTCGGGGGCCCTCGCCTCCGGCCTTGGGTATGCGCTCTGGTATCTGGTGCTGCCCCAACTGGGACGCACCCTGGCCGCCAGCGTCCAGCTGCTGGTGCCCCTGCTTGCGGCGCTGGCAGGGATCATCTGGTTGGATGAGTCCTGGTCGCTACGGTTGTTATTGTCATCACTGGGCATTCTGGGGGGCATAGCCCTGGTCATAACAGGACGCCCCCCACAAGGAGACAAAGCATGATGAAGATGGTCATTTTGCTGCTCGCCAGCAGCCTGTCGAGCGGTCTGCTCGCCATAGAGCAGGATCGGGAAACCCATCAAGCCGGGCTGGATCGGGCCTGTTCCGACGCCCAGCAACTGCTGATCGTGCAGGGCCGACAGCAGCGCATCGACACCTGCATCAAGGAGGGGGGCAAAACGACCCGCTGCCAGCAGGAGTTTGCCAGCTTCGGCCAGCGCGAGGGCAACAAGCGCCCCGATTTTTCCAAGGTGCCCGCCTGCCAGCAGGCCGAGGCCTATCGCAAAAGTTACCGGCAATAAGCCGAGGAGAGAGCATGATCCCACCCCGCGAACTGACCCTGCAATTTCTGGCCGAACCGGCCGACGTCAACTTCGGAGGCAAGGTCCATGGCGGCATGGTGATGAAGTGGATCGATCAGGCCGGCTACGCCTGCGCCGCCGGTTGGTGTGGCGGCTATGCCGTCACCGTCTATGTGGGGGGCATCCGTTTTTTACGCCCCATCCAGATAGGCCAGCTGGTGGAGGTGCACGCCAAGGTGATCCACACCGGCACCACCAGCATGCACCTGGCGGTAGACGTCTACAGCCGCCACCCCACTGACCCTGCGCGCCACAAGACCACCCACTGCATCATCATCTTCGTGGCCATGGACGAGCACGGCAAACCGAGTCCTGTGCCCCAATGGCAGCCGGTGAGCGAGCAGGATCTGCAATTGCAGCAGTACGCCAGGAAGCTGATGACCCTGCGCGAGGAGCTCGACAAGGAGATGCGCCAGCACATGTGACACCCGTCAAACCCCGGCAGCCGAGGCGTGTCTTCGCCGTCCGGGGCGCTATAATGGCGACCACGCTGCCCCATGAGAAACCAAGATGTCACTGGAAACTGCACCGCCCGAGGTCAAACTCGCGGTGGATCTGATAGAACTGCTGGAAACCAACCAGATTGCCCCGGATCTCGTCCTGGCGGCGCTCGCCATCGTTCGCCAGGACTATGAGCGCAAGCTCGAGGAAGGCCGGGCGCACTGACACTTTCACCTCGACCCTGTCCCTTCACCTCTTTCCCTTCAACCCTTCTCCTACAACCCAGGAGGCACCATGTCAGACCCCGTTCGCTTCGAAACCGGCAAGGCCATGCTGCTTGGCGGCCTGCGTCGCCATCACGACTTCCAGCACGGCGACTTCGGTGGCCAGTGGCGTGACTTCAGCGCCCTTGGCCCCCTGCCGGGTCAGCTGGGGGAGCACGCCTACGGCGTCATCTGCGGCGCAACCGCGACGCAATGCGAGTATATGTGCGCGGTGGAAGTCGCCGCCCTGGAGGTGCTTCCCCCCGGGCTTGGCCGGATGCGCATCGCCCCCCAGACCTATGCGGTCTTTCGCCACCTTGGTCATGTGGATGCCCTGCCGCACACCTGGCAGCAGGCGCTGGACTGGCTGGCACACTCGGACTATGAGTCCGCCCACAAGCCGGACTTTGAGCGCTACGGCGACAAATTTGACCCAAAGAGCGGCTGCGGGGAGGTGGAAGTCTGGCTCGCCGTGGTACCGAGGCAAGCCCTGGCCTGAGGGGCTGAGACGAAAGTGGCCTTCGCAGGGCACGTCTCAACACGGCACTGTTCGGCGCCGCGCTGCCCTGCTCAGCGCGGTACGATTGCCTCCTCCCCCATTACCTCGTCACACAGGGTGATCAGAGCCTCGCACAACCGGCTGAGGGGCTCACTGCCCCCCGCCCCCAGGTGCAGGGCCAGCTCCACCGGGCGCACCGACGGCCAGTGTGTCAGTTCAACCTGATCGGGCTGCAGCAAGCGGGTGGGCAACAGGCTCACCCCTATGCCCGCGCTCACCGCCCCCTGCAGGCTGGCGAGGCTGGCACTCACGTAGGCGATGCGCCAGGCAATGCCCCTGGCATCCAGGGTATCGGTTATCTGGCGCCGGTAGAGGCCTTCGCTCGGAAACACCACCAGGGGGACAGGATCCCGCTCCCCCGCGGGCCAGTCGCGGCTGTCGACCCAGGCGAGCGGCTCGCGCCAGCGGGCGATGGGCTCCCCCTGCCCCCGCCCCTGCTTGATCAGCGCCAGATCCAGTTCCCCCGCCTCGAAGGCCTGCCACAGGGCGTGGCTGAGATCGCTTTGCACCTCCAGCCTCACCTCGGGGTATTGCCGGGCGAAGGCCGCCAGCACCGCCGTCATGGCACCGGCGGCGAAATCCTCCGGCACCCCGAGGCGCAGGGGCAGGCTCGCCTCCCCCACCCGATCTCCCGCCTGGGCCAGCAGCCCCAGGATGCGGCGCGCCAGCCCGAGCAGGGTCTCCCCCTGGGCCGTGGTCACCACCTGGCGGCCGGATCTGTCGAGCAGCGGGCAACCGAGCTGCTGCTCGAGGCGGCGCATCTGCTGGCTGATGGTGGACTGGGTCAGATGCATCCGCTCGCCGGCTCGGGTGAAGCTGCCGGTCTCGACGATGGCGACAAAGCTCTGCAGCAGGTGGGGATCCAGCAAGGGTCGCTCCATGGGAGGGCTCCATTTATAAAATCACTGAAAGTCATTTTATCATTTAATTTCCAAATGACTTGCGGCCCCGTTAGGCTGCCGTCACTCCTCTCTTTTGCCAGGAAAATCCATGTTACAGCCCCCCCAGTCCGGAACACGCCCCGTCAACGCCCTCACCACCGTCTCGGCCCCCAGCCATCAAGGGTGGTTGGAACAGACCCTTCAGCTGGCACTGACCCACCGTCAGCAGGGGGGCCGCCCCTTCGCCGCCCTGCTGGTGCGAGACAACCAGCTGGTGGCGAGCGCCGTCAACCGGATGCTGGAAGCGGGGGATCCCACCCGCCACGCCGAGCTCGAGGCGCTGCGCACCGCCAGCCAACATGGGCCGCTCAAGGGCGCCGTGGTCTACGCCAGCGGCCACCCCTGCCCCATGTGTCTGTGCGCCCTGGTGATGAACGGCATCAGTGCCGTCTACTACGCCTTCGACAATGAAGACGCGGCCCCCTTCGGCTTTGACAGCAGCGCGGCTTACGCGGCGCTGCGGCTACCGCTGAGTCCGCCGCCCCTGCCATTGATCAAGCTGCCAAGCCCCATCCCGGCCGCCGCCCTCTACGACCCCCAATCCCATGGTTAAGCGCCCGCTTCCCTCCGGCAGCGGCGCCCTGCTGGTGTTGGTGGTGCTGATTGGCATCAATCTGCGCCCCTTCCTCACCGCCATCGGCCCCCTGGCGGGGGAGATAGATGCCCAACTGGCGCTCGGGATGGGCAGGCTGGCCTGGGTCACCCTGCTGCCACTGTTGCTGATCGGGGTCGGCGTGCTGCTTACCCCGTACCTGCTCGACAAGACCGGGCCGCGCCCCTTGCTCGGCACGGCCCTGTTGCTGCTGATGCTGGGCAGCGCCCTGCGCCTCGATCTCGCGAGCGGCACCCTGCTCATCGCCAGCGCCGCCCTGTGCGGTCTGGGGTCGGCCCTGGTACAGGGGACATTGCCCGGCCTCATCAAGGGGGCTTTCGCGGGCAAGGTGCCTCTGGTGATGGGGATCTTCTCGGCCTGCATGATGGGGGGCGGGGCGCTCGGCGCCGTGCTCACCCCGCGCCTCGCCGTGCACCTCGACTGGTCCCGGGCGCTGGCCCTGTGGAGCCTGCCGGTGCTGCTGGCCCTGGTCTGGCTCGGCTGGCGGGTGCGCCTGCCCGCCGCCACGCAGCACTCCCCCGTATCTGGGGAGCAGCGGCTGATCGCGCTGCCCCGCGCCTGGCTGCTGATCGCCTGCTTTGGCATCATCAACAGCGGCTACGGCATCGTCGTGGCCTGGCTGGCCCCCGCCTACCTGGCGCTGGGGTGGAGCCCCCAGCAGGGGGGCGAGCTGGTGGCCTGGCTGGCCCTGGCCCAGACCGTGAGCGGCCTGGGTCTGCCGCTGCTGGCGGCGCGCAAGCTGGACAGGCGCCCCTGGATGGGGCTGGCCATCGCGACGCAGGTGGCGGGCTTTGGCGGCCTCTGGCTCGCCCCAGAAGTCGCCCCCATCCTCTGGTGCCTGCTGTGCGGCGCAGGCCTTGGCGGCAGCTTCTCCCTCATCATGGTGATTGCGCTGGATCACCTGCCAGACCCCAGGCGCGCCGGCAGCCTCAGCGCCCTGATGCAGGGGTTTGGCTTCATGCTGGCGGCAACGGGCCCCTGGGTGGCGGCCCGCCTGCACCACTTGAGCGGCGACTTTGCCAGCGCCTGGCAGTGGCAGCTGGGGGGGGTGGCGCTGATGAGCCTGCTGGTGCTGCGTCTGGATCCACGCCACTACGCCCGCGTGATGCGACAGCCTGCGGCTCCTGTCAGCCAACGGTGCCAGACGGCACAAAACAATACACCGGCCTAGGGCCGGTGTATTGAGCAGGTTGAAAAGCGAGTGACGGGGCGCTTTAGCGCCCCTTCTTCTGCCGTCCACCCTGGTTGGTGCGCGGTTTGCCCGCAGTGGCCGGCTTGCCCCCCTTGGCCGGGGCCCCCTTGCCAGCGGCGCCTTTAGCAGCTACTCCCTTGCCCGCGCCGCCCTTGCCTGCGGGGCTCTTCTTCTCGAAGGCCTCCGGGCCCGGCACATTGGGGCGCCCGCCAATCTCGTGATCGTCGTCGCGGCGCGGCTTCTTTCCCTGAGCCGGTTTGGTGGTTTGCGCCCCCGGGGTCTTGGGTTTCTCCCCCTTGGCCGGTTTCACCTCGGAGGAGGAGTCTTCAATCAGCTTGAACAGCTCGATCAGCTCGCCGTCGGTAAGGTCGCGCCACTCCCCCACCGGCAACCCCTTGAGGCTGACGTTCATGATGCGGATGCGCTCGAGCTTGGTCACCTCGAAGCCGAAGTGCTCGCACATGCGGCGGATCTGGCGGTTCAGCCCCTGCACTAGCGTGATACGAAACACGAAGGGGGCTTCTCGCTTCACCCTGCACTTCTTGGTGACGGCGCCGAGGATGGGCACCCCGGCTCCCATGCCCCGGATAAACTCGTCGGTCACCGGCTTGTCCACGGTCACCAGGTACTCTTTCTCGTGATCGTTGCCCGCCCGCAGGATCTTGTTCACCAGATCCCCGTGGTTGGTGAGGAAGATGAGCCCCTGGGAGTCCTTGTCGAGGCGCCCTATGGGGAAGATGCGGGTGCTGTGGTTGACGAAGTCGACGATGTTGTCCTTCTCCCCCGCCTCCGTGGTGGAGACGATGCCCACCGGCTTGTTCAGCACGATGAAAACCAGGCTGTCCGCCTCCCGCGCCTCGATCACCTGACCGTTCACCTTGACCAGATCCCCGGCAAACACCTGATCGCCGATCCCGGCCCGCTTGCCGTTGATGTAGACGTGGCCCTGCTCGATGAAGCGATCGGCCTCGCGACGGGAGCAGATGCCGCTCTCGCTGATGTATTTGTTCAGGCGCATGGATTCATCGGCCAGCATGGGTCACCTGCCAGATAGTGGAGTTCAAAAGAAGTGTCGGCTCGGTCAGCCAGGTCATGGTCGGGTTAGTCTGCATACATGTCCATCTACAAAAAGAATCAACAAAAAGAATCTACAAAAAGCGCCTGCAATCAATCTCTTCAAAAGGGCAAGGCCGCCCTTTCCTCAAAAAAACGCCGCTACAGTAGCATATTGCGCCATCCCTTGCCCCGCCCCGTGCACCGGATCCTGCCATCCGCCCCACCTTACCCCTGCTCCCGCCCTCCTCTCCCCAACCCAGCAATAAGCGACAAGCCAGCGATCGCAGAGAGCGTCGAAGGATACCCATAGAGAGGGATGAACTAAAACTTGCTATTTATTGACTAAAAATGCATAAAAAGATTTTCGTCAGCGCGAATTATCACGTTCGTGTCTGCCATGTAGCGGCGTCACCGCCATCATTGTCGGCAATTACCGCCACGAAACAAATTTTTATCCGTATTCACTTTCACCGTCGAATATAAAGCGGGGTGCGGCGCCGACCCTTCTCTGGCAAGAGGCCAATTTCCCTTTATTACAGGAGTTACAGATGAGTCATTCCCTCTCTCAGGAGGCATTCCTGGCCCAGGTGGCCAGCCGCAACCCCCACCAACCCGAGTTCATCCAGGCGGTGAGTGAGGTCGTCGCCTCCATCTGGCCCTATGTGGAGCGTCACCCCCGCTACCTGCAACACGGCCTGCTGGAGCGGCTGGTGGAGCCCGAGCGCCTCGTGCAGTTTCGGGTGAGCTGGGTAGATGACCAGGGTCAGGTGCGGGTGAACCGTGGCTACCGCATTCAACACAACAGCGCCATCGGTCCCTTCAAGGGAGGCATGCGCTTCCACCCCTCGGTGGATCTCTCGGTGCTGAAATTCCTCGCCTTCGAGCAGACCTTCAAGAATGCCCTCACCACCCTGCCCATGGGCGGCGGCAAGGGGGGCAGCGACTTCGATCCCAAGGGCAAGAGCGAGGGGGAAGTGATGCGCTTCTGCCAGGCGCTGATGCTGGAGCTCTATCGCCACCTCGGAGCCAACACCGACGTGCCGGCGGGCGACATCGGGGTCGGCGGGCGCGAAGTGAGCTACATGGCGGGCATGATGAAGAAACTCACCAACAGCGCCGAGTGCGTCTTCACCGGCAAGGGACTCTCCTTTGGCGGCAGCCTCATTCGCCCGGAAGCCACCGGCTACGGCCTGCTCTACTTCGTGGAGGCCATGCTGGCCCATCGCGGCCAGTCCCTCGATGGCATGCGGGTCTCGGTGTCGGGCTCGGGCAACGTGGCCCAGTACGCCATCGAGAAGGCTATGGCGCTGGGCGCCCGGGTCATCACCGCCTCCGACTCCGGCGGCACCGTCTATGATCCCGACGGCTTCACCCCCGAGAAGCTGGCACGCCTGATGGAACTCAAGAACGAGCAGCGCAAGCGGGTGGCGGATTACGCCCATGAGCTGGGGCTGGAGTTCTTCACCGGTCGCACCCCCTGGCATCTGGCGACCGACGTCGCCCTCCCCTGCGCCACCCAGAACGAGCTGGACGAATCGGATGCCGCCGCCCTGATCGCGAACGGCGTACAGCTGGTGGCCGAGGGGGCCAACATGCCCTCCAGCGCCGCCGCCATCCGCCTCTTCCACGACGCCCGGGTGCTGTTCGCCCCAGGCAAGGCCGCCAACGCAGGCGGGGTTGCCACCTCGGGGCTCGAGATGAGCCAGAATGCCCAGCGCCTCTCCTGGACCCGGGAGGAGGTGGACGCCCGCCTCAAGGGGATCATGACCAGCATCCACGCCACCTGTGTGCGCTACGGCCAGGTGGATCAGGGCCAGGATGACGGCCATGTGAACTACGAAAGCGGCGCCAATGTCGCCGGCTTCGTCAAGGTGGCCGACGCCATGCTGGCGCAAGGGGTCTGCTAGTCACGCCACTCCCCGAAACACCCCCAAAGCAACAGGGCAGCCCATGGCTGCCCTGTTGTGTTAGATGCGTCGATGTGGCTTTCATCAGGGCGATCGCCTGTGATGTCGGCGCCACTTCACGCCCACTTCACCCAGCCATGACATCCTCACTTCTCTTTCATGCGCGAACGAGGACAACGAGATGACAACGACCATAGGCGCCCTCCTGATCCTGGCCGGGCTCGGCTGCTTTGTGGCCTTCAACCTGCTTGGCACCACAGTGGATGCACAGGGGTTCCTGCACGAGCCCTTTGCCCTGCTGCCCCTGGGCTATCTGCTGCTCTTCATCGGCATGGTGCTCACCATGCGCCCTCTGCTGGGCAGACTCCTCGCCAAGGGGGAATAAACCCGTTGTGACGCGCCAGAGGCGCTCAGCGATAGCGGCTGATCTCGATAAGGTTCTGATCAGGATCCAGGCAATAAACCGATTCGATGGGGCCGCAGGCACCGCTTTTTGTCACCGGTCCCTCCACTATCTCGACCCCCTGGCTCTCGAGCTGGACCATCACCTGATCCAGGGGCCAGCGGGTGATGAGGCAGAGATCCCCCGATCCCACCTGAGCCCGGTTGCGCGGCTCCTCCCCCAGCAATTGCAGATTGATCTTCTGGTTGCCAAAGCGCAGGGCCCGGCGCCCCGCCCCGAAGGTGATGGGCTCCATCTTGAAGGCGCGGCTGTAAAACGCTACCGCCCGCTCGATGTCGCTCACCGTCAATACCAGATGGTCGATATGGCTGATCATGCATGCTCCCTGTGGTGGTGATCCCCACCCCATCATAACCAGTCCCCTTGGCAGAGACTGTGCCTTGGCGCACATCCATTATCCCTAACCATTTCTTTTATCAGGGAAATACACCTTATCGCACGGCGGCGCAGGCCTTGTCTCGTTGGGCCAGCAGTGCTTCGTCCTCGCTCTCCATGGCCGCCAGAATGGCCTGATTGCAGGCCCGCTCCGCGAGCTTCGCCGGGCTCTGCTTGGCATCGGCGATCTCCGCAATCATGGGGCGATAGCCGACAGCAGCCGAGCAGTACATGGTGCGGTACTTAGGGAGCTGCCAACTGCTGTCATCCTGGCGCGACAACTCATCGCACAACTTGCCAAACAGCGCCTGCGCCTTGACCGTGCACTGACTGAAGCGCCGCACATCCTGCTCATAGGGACGGCAGACGCTGTTCTGTTTGATCTGCCAGAGCTGATAAGAGAAGGGAACTTGCTCCCCCTCATATGGCACCACCAGCGCCTTGACCTCGGTGCCATAGATATCCGTCACCTGCTGCTGCACCAGATTGAGATAAGCCGAAAAAAGGTAAGAAACCGGATCCATCACCACCTCCCTGTGGTTGTCACTGCCGAGCTGTATCACGAAAAATCGGGGCGATTTTCAAACGAGTAACAAGCGACAACAGCTTACTGATTTGGTTGGAAAAAATGATACTCTGCTCGCCACCCTCCTGTACAACGTTCAAGGCCAGTGTGCGATGCAACAATGCGGTATTTATGAACAACTCATTACTCAACTGCTGACATCTCGACTCGACCGTGAGCGCTTTTACGTCGGGGAACGCCAACTTGAGCCTGCCGAAGCGGCTGTCTGGTTATCACGATTTCTGAGTCGGGTTTTGGAATATGCGTTGGGTTCGGTCACTGGAGAGGATCAGCTGCAACGGCAAATTGAACTGGCCAACCAGTTATTGCTTTGGCTAAAGGATCGCACACAAGACCCAGACTTTATTGGCGAGAATCTCATCGATAGTCAGGGGAAAATCCTGACGGCGCTCTACCAGTTGGATAACCCCATCTCAGCCAATTTAAAGCAATATGCCGAAGATGTTTTCCCTCTGACAGGTCTAACGCAAAGTGAGCTGTTCTGCGGCAGCAATGCGGGTTTATCGATGGAGTCGGAGATTAAACGGGAGATATTGTCTGCAGATAGCATCTGCTGGCTGGTCTCATTTATCAAATGGGCGGGTATCCGTATTTTCCGTCATGAGCTGGAAGAGTTCACTCGCAGCGGCCGCCAATTAAAAGTAATTACCACCTCTTATATGGGGGCGACTGACGCCAAGGCAGTCGAATTTTTAGCCAGCCTGCCCAACACCGAAGTCAAACTCAGCTATAACACCCAGCGCGAGCGGTTGCATGCAAAGAGCTATCTCTTTTGCCGAAATACCGGCTTTCATACCGGCTATATAGGTTCCTCCAATCTCTCTCATTCCGCCCTCACCAGCGGCTTGGAGTGGAACCTAAAAATCACCTCGCAAGAGATCCCGCATATTATCGAGAAATCCCTGAGCACCTTTGAGACCTATTGGGAGTCCGATGATTTTGAGCTGTTCGATGGCAAACTCGAAAGCCGCACGAAATTACAACATGCCCTGCAAGAGGCCCGTGGCGATGGTGACAAAAATAGCCCAGCCTATTTCTTTGATATCACGCCGTTTCCCCATCAACAGGAGATCCTTGAGCAATTGGCGATGGAGCGCGCTTTACACAAGCGCTTTCGTAACTTGGTGGTAGCGGCTACCGGTACAGGGAAAACCCTGATATCCGCCTTTGATTTTGCGCGTTTTTTGAAAACCAAACCCGATGCCAAGTTTCTGTTTGTCGCCCACAAAGAGGAGATCTTGCGCCAAGCATTGGCCTCCTACCGCGGTGTGCTCAAGCAATCTCATTTTGGCGAACTATTGGTCGGCGGATCTGTACCGACCCACTACCGTCAGCTGTTTGCCTCAGTGCAATCCTTGAATAACCAGCTGGCTAATTTGCGTCTTAGCTCAAATTATTTCGATTACATCGTCATCGATGAGGTTCACCATATTGCGGCGGCCAGTTATCGCGGTCTGCTCGCCGCCTTTGAACCTCGCATTCTGTTGGGATTGACCGCAACGCCAGAGCGCCATGATAGCGGTGATATTCTCGCCGACTTTTGTGGTGTGATCGCAGCGGAGATTCGTTTACCAGAGGCCATCAATCGTCGCCATCTCTGTCCGTTCCAATATTTTGGTATCGATGATGATACTGACTTGCGCCAAGTGACTTGGAAAAATGGTCGTTATGACATCACTGAGCTCACCAATATCTATACCCACAATCAGCAGCGGGTACAGAAAATCGTCCAGAGCCTCGATGAGATCGTCACCGATATTACCAAGATCAAAGCGCTGGCATTTTGTGTGAGCCGAGAACATGCCGATTTTATGTGCAAGGCTTTTTTATTAAAGGGCATCAAGGCTGACATCCTCACCAGCGATAACCGAGACGAGCGGCATAGTAAGCAACAAGATTTGCGTACCGGCGTTATCAATATTCTTTGCGTGGTGGACATCTTCAACGAAGGGGTTGATATCCCGGAAGTCGACACCTTGCTGTTTTTACGACCAACGGAAAGCCTCACCATCTTCTTGCAGCAATTAGGGCGGGGCCTGCGGCTGGCGAGCGATAAAGAGTGCTGCACCGTGTTGGATTTTGTTGGCAATGCGCGCGCGGAGTATGACTTTGCTCAGAAATTTCGGGCACTGGTGGGTAAAACCAATAAGGCGATCAGCCACGAAATCAAACAAGGCTTTCCTCACGCCCCCTTGGGCTGCCGCATCGAGCTCTCAAAACAGACCCAAGAGTTAATTCTGAGCAATATCAAAAAGGCGACTCTCAATACCTCGCGCCTCATGGGCCTGATCCGCCGTTTCTCACAGGATTGCGATTTACCGCTGACGCTGGCGAATTTTTTGAAGTTCTACCCTCATATCAGCCTTGAGGAGATCTACAAGCGCGGCAATTGGAGCGCCTTGGTCAAACAGGCCCACAACCATACCATTTCTGAAATGAGCGATGAGAAGCTGTCGACCCTCTACACCCGGGCCATCAGAACCCGGCTATTGGGCTGCGATGCGATCCATTACTTGAACTTCTTACAAACCTTGGTGGAAAGCGCCTTTACCTTAACGGCTGAGCACGATGAACGGATGGCCTTGATGTGCCATTACGACTTCTGGCAACAGAGCGGCCCCACTGCAGGCTTTAGCTCCTTGGCGCACAGCCTGAAACAACTCAATCAACCAGAGTTGAGGGCCGAGCTGGTAGATCTGTTGCCCATGCTGATAAATCGGGTACAGCACGAACAACGAGCCATGCCAGATCTTCCCGGTAATCCGCTGCAACTGCATGCTCGCTATGCCAGAGAACAGGTGCTGGTTGGCTTTGGCGCGACCACCTTCGCGCAGCAACCCACGGCTCGCGAAGGGGTGTATGTCATCGCAGAGCAAAATATCGAGTTGCTGTTCGTTACCTTGAACAAAACGGAACAGCACTTCTCCCCCACCACCCGTTATCACGACTACGCCATCAACGAGTCGCTGTTTCATTGGCAGAGCCAAAACAGCGCTCGCCCGGAGCGAGGTAAGGGGCTGAGTTACATAAATCACAGGGCAGAAGGTAAGCGCTTGTTTCTGTTCGTCCGCGAGCAGAGCAAAGATGAATTTGGCCGCACCCTTGGCTTTGTGAACTTTGGTGAGGTGGAGTACGTATCCCACACTGGCAGCCAACCGATGAACATTAAATGGCGTCTCACTACTCCGATGCCGCCATTTATGTGGAAAGAAGCTGCCAAATTGGCGGTTGGCTGAACGAGCAATCACAACAGGGCCCGTCAAGGGCGGGCCGTCTTCGCGTGGTCAGCAGGAAATCCGCTCTATACGGCCGCCACTGAGCTTGAAGAAGGCATCCTGCGGCAGCTCTTGTGTCCAGGTGGTGATGTAATCCAGATCGGCATAGGCACCGCGCAGCATGGCACCGAACAGACCGTGGGAGACGACGATGGCATGCTTGGCAATGCCTTCGTCCTGCAGCCATGCCTGGGCCCGGCGCTGAATGCTCTGGAAGCTCTCTCCATTCGGGGCCTGCAGATACCAATCCGGCTCTTCCAGATCGAGCTCAGGATGGGCCGCCAACAGCTCGGGAACCCGGCGGCTCTCCCACTCCCCCATGCCCAGCTCCACCAGCCGTTCGTCCCACACGATGCGTTCCTTATCCAAGCCAAGCTGCTGGCATACCCGCTCCGCCGTCTGACGGGCACGACCGAGGGGGCTGGCATAGAGGATCCAGCTCGCGGGCTCAGCCAGGAGCTCTGCCAGGCGGGCCCCCATGGCGAGGGCCTGAGCTTCGCCTCTGGCGGTCAGATCCGAGTTGCAACGCCCCTGCAACCGCAATTCGGCGTTGTAACGGGTCTGGCCGTGGCGCAGCAAATAGAGGGTTCGAGCCATGGTTTCTCCTGCAGGTTCAACGAGATAACGAAAGCGGGAGACGCATGATAACAGATGTGTCGGATCAACCAAGGCGCAGACGAAGCCAGATACCTATATGGCACTGTGACATCACATCCCAATGGTCATGGTGAACGCAACTGTGCGGCAACAAGCACCACGCCCAAAGCGCCTCACATGAATGGAGAGGCCAGCACTACAAAGCAGCTCCAGGACTCTCCCCGAGCCGTATTTCAATAGCAGGTCACGACCGGAGCTATCTATTCCCAGATTTTCCATACCCCTGTTTTCCAAACGGGAAAATTTGGAACCCGCCTTTGGATAGGGCGCGTGAGGGCATTGCCATCAAGGGATAAATTCAGTGCTTTTACTCTGATCCAGGGTCCATTTTGGTGCGTATAGCTGACCGCTTTGGGACGCCCCTGGTGTACAATCCCCAGCCCGATTTTCTTCTCCAGTCCGGCCATGGCTCAGGCCGTTTTCCATCCCAGAGTGAGTGAAGTGACCGCAACCCACCCCATGCTCGACAGTTATTACAGCCAGGATCTGGTGTTTTTCTCCATCCTGGTGGCGGTGCTCGCCTCTTACACGGCGCTGGCCATGACAAGCCGGGTTAGCCAGAGCCGGGGCCGGGCCGCCGCCCTCTGGCTCACGGGGGGCGCCTTCGCCATGGGATTCGGCATCTGGTCCATGCACTTCATCGGCATGCTCGCCTTCAACCTGCCCATCGCGCTCGGTTACGACCTGACCCTGACTGGCCTCTCTCTGGTGGCGGCCATCGGTTCGTCGGCCTTCGCACTCTGGCTGGTGAGCCGCCCCCAGCTGCCCTGGCGCCATATCGCAGGGGGCGCCCTGCTGATGGGGGCCGGCATCGCCACCATGCACTTCATCGGCATGGCGGCCATGAAGATAGATCCCGGCATTCATTACCACCGCGGCCTCTTCGCGCTCTCCATCCTGATCGCTGTGCTCGCCTCCGGCGCCGCGCTCTGGATTGCGTTTCGGCTGCGCAACAGCACGCCCCGCGCCTTCTTTCGCAAGGCCGTCGCCTCCCTGGTGATGGGAGCCGCCATCATCGGCATGCACTACACCGGCATGGCGGCAGCCCAGTTCCCACAGGGGAGCCTGTGCGGCGCCCTCTATACCGGCCTCAATACCCAGTGGCTGGCGACCGTCATCATCATAGTGACCCTGGCGGTGTTCGCCATCGCCCTGGTGCTCTCCATGCTGGATGCCCACGCCGCCCGTCTCTCGACCTCCTTGCACCTGGCCCACGACGAGCTGATCAAGCTGGCGCTCCATGACAGCCTGACCCGGCTGCCGAACCGGCTGCTGTTTGCCACCCGATTGGAGCAGCGCATCCAGGAGTCCCAGCACAGCCAGCGCAGCTTCTCCCTGCTGTTTCTCGACCTCGACGGCTTCAAGATCATCAACGATGCCCACGGTCACCACACCGGGGATCTGCTGCTGGCCGAGGTGGCGGCGCGGATCACCGGGCTGCTTGGAGGGAGCGACACCGCCTCCCGCTTTGGCGGGGACGAGTTCGTGCTGGCCCTGGCGCCGGGGGACCTGAGCCAGACCACGGCCTTCGCCGAGCGCCTGCTGGCTGCCCTGGCCCAGCCCTATGAGTGGGAGCATCACAGCCTGCACATCACCGCCAGCATCGGCATCGCCGTCTATCCCCAGGATGGCACCAGCCTGCACGAGCTGACCCTCAACGCCGATGCCGCCATGTACTACGCCAAGGAGCGAGGGCGCAACGGCTACTACTGCTTCGACAGCGCCATGAATGCCAATGCCCACCAGCAGTTTTTGCTGCAACAGGCGCTGCGCCATGCCCTGGAGCGGGAGGAACTGGTCCTGCACTATCAGCCCAAGTACGACGCCCGCAGCGGCCGGGTGGTCGGTGCCGAGGCGCTGCTGCGCTGGCAGCATCCGGAATATGGCACCATCTCCCCGGCCCGCTTCCTGCCCCTGGCGGAGAAGACCCGGCTCATCATCCCCATCGGCAACTGGGTACTGGATGAGGCCTGCCGTCAGATGAGCCGCTGGCGGGAAGCGGGTCATCACGATTGGAGCGTGGCGGTGAACCTCTCCACCATACAGCTGGCCAGCCCAGGCTTGCTGGAGGAGGTGGAGACCGCCCTCTCCCGCCACCGGCTCGAGGCGCGCCACCTCACCCTGGAGATCACCGAATCCACCGCCATGGAGAACGCCGAGGAGAGCCTGGCCATCCTCAATCGCCTGGCCGAGCTCGGGCTCGGCATCTCCATCGATGACTTCGGCACCGGCTACTCCAGCCTGCTCTACCTCAAGCGCTTCCCTGCCAACGAGCTCAAGATTGACAGGGGCTTCGTCGCCACCCTGACGCACGAGGGGGACGATGCCACCATCATCGCCGCCATCATCGCCCTGGGTCAGGCTCTGGACATGCGCATCGTTGCCGAGGGGGTGGAGACCCCTGAGCAACGCGCCCTGCTGACCGAGCTGGGCTGCGACACCCTGCAGGGCTATCTGCTCGGGCGCCCCATGCCGGGGGAACAGCTGCTGGCCCACAGCCACATCGATGAGCCTCACCGAGATCCCTGTGCGGGTGGCGTGCTCGCCTGAGCCCAACCTGACGCAGGGGCTATTCCATTGCACTCTGCTGCGCTCGCCCCTCCCCTTCCCCGAGCACGTTCTCCAATTGCATCTCTCGCTGACTCGGGATAGGCTGCCCAACAAAGACTCGAATGTTGCTTTTTACCCCTTGCACAGACGGCAAACAAGGGGCCGTTCGGCGAGAGCCGATCACATCAAGACAACGCCGCGCAAGCGAGGAACACAGATGGCCAGATACCAGTTTTTCAGCATTCCGGCCTCCAACAGGCAGCAGTACACCTATGTCGACATGGCCTCCCCCAGCTTTCTGGCGGAGAAGGCTGAGCTGCTGGCACAGGGGTTCGAGGTGCAGGAGGACTTCATCGATGCCACCAACCCCCAGGAGGCGGTGGAGAAGTACCAGTCAGACTTCCTTTATGTGGCGGACGAGGTGGGCAAGTCAGACAGCAGCTATGCCGCAGCGAGCGCCCTGATGGAGATGGGCAAGAAGCTGTTTGGTCGCAAGACGAACGGCTGAGAGGAAAAACAGAAGGTGGCCATCGCGGCGTGTTGCCCGATGGCCATGAGACAGTCCTGCTTCAGCCGCGGGTCAGTTGCTGGAGCATGGCGATCAGCTCCTCTTCGCTACCGGGCTCACAGGCCAGTTGCAGGCTCGGCGCCGCGCCCCCCATCAGCATGTAGACGTGGGTGCTGCAATGATCGTAGTGATACCACTTACCGTCGATACAGACGTCGGTATAGCATCTCGGGTCCCTTTCCAGTTCCATATGCACATCCTTTTGTTACATCCCATCAACAACACTCCTGACCGTAAAATAACCGGTCCGAGTCCCATTTGATGTGGATCAAGGGAAACGGCGGGCAGTCGAGGATATCTGCCGGATCTGTGGCCTGCCAGGGCCCAGGGCTGGCTCCTGCTCTTCGAATGGAGACGGGTATTCGCCCCGTGCATCACCGCAGGGCAGATCCTGGCAACAAAAACGGCGCCCGAAGGCGCCGTTTTTCATTCCCGTCTTTGCACCGACGGGGCGAACCAGCCTGTGGCTTATTCGTCTTCCAGGTAGGCGTAGCCTTGCAGACCCAGCTCCAGCTCGTCGAGCAGGGCCTTGCGGGTCGCGTCGTCCAGCGCCGGGTGGGAGACGATCCGCTGATAGTTCTCGCGAATGACGGAGGGGTCGATGTTGACGTAACGCAGCAGTTGGTCGACGGTGTCGCCGCGCACCACGTTGCGGATGTCCATCTTGCCTTCCTCGTCCAGCCACACTTCCGCGCAGTGGGTATCACCGAACAGGTTGTGCAGATCCCCCAGGATCTCCTGGTAGGCACCCACCAGGAAGAAACCGACGTGGCACTCTTCGTTCTCGGCATACTCCGGCATCGGCAGCGTGCTCTCGACACCCAGGCCGTCGACGTAGTGCTCCACCTGACCGTCGGAGTCACAGGTGATGTCCATCAGGATGCCGCGGCGGGTGAGCGGGCGCTCGAGGCCGGTGAGCGGCATCACGGGGAACACCTGACCTATGCCCCAGGCATCGGGCAGGGACTGGAACAGGGAGAAGTTCGCGAAGCACTTGTCTGCCAGCTTCTCGGAGAGCTCGTCGGCCAGGGCGCGGTGGTTGCGGTTCACCGGGTTCAGCAGCTCTTTGAGCGCCAGACAGGTATTCTGGTGCAGCATCTCTGCCCAGGCGCGCTGCTCGAGGTTCAAGAGACCCATGGTGAACTGGGTGTTCACATCCCCCAGATCCGCCACAGAATCGTGGAAGATCTCCAGCAGTGAGGGGTCTTCACTGCGCAGGTCCAGCCAGCCTTTCCACATGTTCTGCAAAATGGTGGGCGCGTCTTCATCCGGCGCATGGATGTCGTTCACTTCCACCCCTTCGGCACCAATCAGATTGGTGACCAGCACGGCGTGGTGGGCGGTCAGGGCACGGCCGGACTCGCTGATGATGGTCGGGTGCGGCAGGTCGAACTCGCGGCACACATCGCCGATGCCCCACACCACGTTGTTGGCGTACTCGGAGAGGCTGTAGTTCGCGGAGCAGTGGCTCTGGGAGCGGGTGCCCTCATAGTCCACACCCAGGCCGCCGCCCACATCGACCACGTCGATGGGCACGCCGAGACGACGCAGCTCGGCATAGAAACGGCCGCACTCGCGGATGCCGCCCTGGATGTCGCGGATGTTCGCTATCTGGGAGCCTAGGTGGAAGTGCAGCAGTTGCAGGCAGTCCAGCTTGCCGAGGCTGCGCAGACGTTCCACCAGCGCCAGGATCTGGGAGGCAGAGAGGCCGAACTTGGACATGGAGCCACCGCTCGATTCCCACATGCCGGAGCCAGTGGAGGCGAGCTTGGCGCGCACACCGATGTTGGGCTTGATGTTGAGGCGAACTGACTCGTCCAGCACCATTTCCAGCTCGGAGGGCTTTTCCACCACGATGTAGACCTTGTGGCCCATCAGGTTGCCCAGCAGGGCGTGGCGGATGTATTCGCGGTCCTTGTAACCGTTGCAGACGATCACGGACCCTTGCTCATGATGATGGGACAGCACGGCCAGCAGCTCCGGTTTGGAGCCCGCCTCCAGCCCAAGCCGCGGCTTGTCGCTGTAGGACTGACTGATGGTCTCGATGACGCGGCGCTGCTGGTTTACCTTGATCGGGTAAACGCACAGGTAGTCCCCTTCATAGCCTGACTTCTCGATGGCCTGACCGAAGGCGTTGAACAGCGCATCGACCCGGCTCTTGAGAATGTCGGGGAAACGCAGCAATACCGGGGTAGTCAGTCCGGACTGGCGCAGCTGTTCGATGGCTTCGGACAGCACGATGCGCGCCTCGGGACGAGACTTGTCGGGGGAGACGGTCACATGACCGGCGTCATTGATATTGAAAAAACCCGCCCCCCAGTAGGGAACGTTGTAGACCTTCAAGGAGTCCTTGCTGGACCAGTTAGTCATGGGCTATGCCTCGCAAATGAGCGGCCAGAAGGCCGCCTTCGTTACCCTCAATCACATCCAGACCATCGATTGCAACATGCGGCGAGCAAAGGCTGCCTGCGGGCACCCGGTGCGTCACGGCCGGCGGCGGCAGGCGTTGTTGCCTGACCCTGCCGCTGGCTTGTCACAGCCAGATCCTCTATTGCACATCGCGGCAAGCCAAGGCTGCCTGGTGGATCTTGGGAAGTAACGAGTCTTGATGTGGGGCTGGTGGCTTTACATCAAGCTCAACGGTATGCGGTGCCACTGTAATGGGGCACCGCGGTACTTTGATGACAACCGGCATCAGCCACGCCGTTCGTTCATCATTCGGCAGCCATCCCGACAGAAGGAGAAGGGTTCAAGGAAGAGAAGGGTAGACGTCAGCACGCACGCGTGTTGATAAACGACAACCACCACAGCCCGCTCAACGCCAGTGACCGCCCATGACAAGGGAAGATGATGAGCCGTTGGCCCACTCGGTCAGTTGGTGGATGAGAGTCCGTTGTTCTCCCTGATACCGGAGCCTAACCGGTATTAAAGAAACCATTCCCCAGCAGTGTCTGTCGTTTCTGCGTGCCTCGCCCTATAGGCGTCTGATCCTGTCGGTGTCTGGCGGCCTCTGCCTGCTCAGGGTTACCCTCGGATCGGCGCGGAGTGTACACACTTACCGGCGCCACTGACAATAAAAAATCGTGTTAAAAAACGGGTTTTGGCCGGTGGGTCAAATCTTGCTGCCAGCAAGGCTGGCTCTGGGATGGCGAGGGATGAGCCCGCTCGGGATTGGCCCTGAAAATAACAGGGGAACCAGCCATTTTCCCCCACCCCTTGCCACTGCTGGGCCGGGGGGGAATTCAGCCCTTTCGCATATGCATTATGAGTTTTAAATTTAGAATTTTTATTCACTCACACCTCGAGCGGTAACCCCTCCCGCCACCCTGTGCACCGGGATCCCTGCCCCGACAAATTCATCAAAAACTGCGCTGACGCAATAAGCGGCCCGGCCGTCTTGGCCACAATGGTCCCTCTTTTGTGGTTAGAGGCCTGCCAATGGATACCCTGCTTGAGCGTTTTCTGCGTTATCTGACTTTTCATACCCGCTCCGATGCGACCAATCCTGTCTGTCCCAGCAGCGAGGGCCAGCTCGTCTTCGCCCGCGCCCTCTGCGAGGAGATGACCCAGCTTGGGCTGGCGCACGTCACCCTGGATGAGCACGGCTATCTCACCGCCTGCCTGCCGGGCAATCAGCCAGAGGCGCCAGCCATCGGGCTCATAGCCCACATGGACACCGCCGATTACGAGGCAGAACAGGTGGTACCCCAGCTCATTGAAAATTATCAGGGAGGCGACATCTGTCTGGGCAAGGGGGACGAGGTGCTGGCCATCCGCCAGTACCGCTGCCTGAAAAACTACCTGGGGCAGGATCTCATCACCACGGACGGCACTACCCTGCTGGGGGCCGACGACAAGGCGGGCATCGCCGAGATCCTCACCGCCGCCCAGTACCTGCTGGCCCACCCCGAGATCCCTCGCGGGGATCTCTGGATAGGCTTCACTCCGGACGAGGAGATAGGCCGCGGCGCCGATCTGTTCCCGCTGGACAGATTCCCGGCCAAATGGGCCTATACCGTCGATGGCGGTGAACTGGGGGAGCTGGAGTATGAAAACTTCAACGCCGCCAGCGCCACTGTGCGCATCACAGGCAACAACGTGCACCCCGGCACCGCCAAGGGCAGCATGATCAACAGCCAGACCCTGGCCGCCCGCTTCCACGCCGAGATGCCTCCCGAGCAGACCCCTGAGTGCACGGCAGGGTACGAAGGCTTCTTCCACCTGGCCCGGATGGAAGGCACAGTGGAGGAAACCACCCTGCACTACCTCATCCGCGACTTCGACGATGACTGCTTCACCGCCCGCAAGGCGCAGCTCAAGGAGCGGGTCGCCTCCCTGCAGTTGGACAACCCCAAGGCGCGCATCGAGCTCAACCTGACCGACAACTACCGCAACATGCGCAGCCAGATAGCGCCGCACATGCACATCGTCGAACTGGCCAGGGCCGCCATGGAGGCCGCCGACGTGGTCCCCAAGATCAAACCCATTCGCGGCGGCACCGACGGCGCGCGGCTCTCCTTTATGGGGCTGCCCTGCCCGAATATTTTCACGGGTGGTCACAACTTCCACGGCAAGCACGAGTTCATCCCGCTGCAATCCATGGAGAAGGCGGTCGCCACCCTGGTGGCCCTGGTGCAACTCACCTCGGCCTGGCGGGAGCAATAAGCAGTGACACCGTCCTGAGCGGGGCCGGGTGGGAGCAAATAACGGCGGTATAAGCGGGGACGGGTCTGCGGTATGAGCGGGCTCTCTGCCCCGGATCATCAAACCGTCACGGCGCTGCCACACAGGGGAAACCGGGGGGCGGCACCCTGAGGCAACGTTCCGCGGAGCCTTGCCCATGTTTAACGTCGATACCCTGCTGGGGCAGCATCTGCCCCGCCTCGCCAGCCAACCCCTGATCCGTCCCCTGCTCCGGCAGGGGCTGAGCTGGCTGCTCAACGAGGAGGCCTTCGCCGAGTTTGCCAAGCGCCATCCTCACCTGCGCGGCCTGGACTTCGTCGAGCAGGCCCTCGGCGCCCTCGATTTTGACTACAGGGTGAGCGAGGCCGAACTCGAGAACATCCCCGCCAGCGGTCGGGTCATGATAGTCGCGAACCACCCCATAGGATCCTTGGACGGGCTGGCCCTGCTGCGCCTGCTTGGCCGCATCCGCCCCGACGTCAAGATAGTGGCCAACCAGCTGCTGGCACAGATTGCCCCCCTGCGTCCCCTGTTGCTGCCGGTGGACAACCTGGGGGGCAAGACCGACAGGCGCGCCATCCTGGCCATGGGGGAGCACCTGGCCCAGGAGGGAGCCCTCATCATCTTCCCCGCCGGCGAGGTGTCGCGCCTTGGCCCCAAGGGGGTGAAGGACGGTCCCTGGCAGGGGGGCTTCATCAAGCTGGCCAGGCGCACCCGCACGCCGTTGGTGCCCATCCATCTGGACGGGCGCAACGGCTTCCCCTTCTATCTCGCCTCCTGGCTCCACAAGCCCGCCTCCGCCCTGCTACTGGTGCGCCAGCTGTTTCGCCAGCAGGGGCGGCGCATCTCCCTCACCCTGGGGGAGCGCATCCCGCCCCAGAGCCTCGGGGAGCTCGCCCCCAAGACAGCCGCCGCCCTGGTGCGCCGCCATCTCTATCGCCTCGGCAAGGGGAAGAAGGGCCCCCTGGCGACCGAGGCCCCCATCGCCCTGCCGGAGGATCGCCGCCAGCTCAAACAGGCCATGGATGGCTGCGAGCTGCTCGGGCAGACCCCGGATGGCCAGCGCATCCTGCTCTATCGCCGCCACGAGCAGGGCCACTCTGTGATACTGCGCGAGCTGGGGCGGCTGCGGGAAATCGCGTTTCGCGCCGTGGGGGAAGGCTCGGGCAGGCGGCGGGATCTCGATGCCTTCGACGATGACTACCACCACCTCATTCTCTGGGATCCGGCCCGCCTCGACATCATAGGGGCCTACCGCTTCGCCCCCGTGGCCGAGCTGCTGGCGCGCAAAGGCCTGAGCGGCCTCTACAGCCACACCCTGTTCGGGTTTGAAGAGAGACTGCTGCCCCGGCTGGAGCAGGCCATCGAGCTGGGCCGCAGCTTCATCCAACCCGCCTACTGGGGCAAGCGGGGGCTCGACTACCTCTGGTTCGGCATAGGCGCCTACCTGGCCCGCTACCCCCAGTATCGGTATCTGTTCGGACCCGTGACCCTCTCCGGCAGCCTGCCGCCAGCGGCCAAGGATCTGCTGGTGGGCTTCTACCGCCAGCACTTCGCCCCCACGCTTGCCCTGGCCCCCTCGCGCCGCCCCTACCCCGAGACGGCGCCCCTGTTCGAGGGGGTGGATTACGGCAGCGATCTCAAGGCGCTCAAGGCCCGCCTCGACCACCTGGGCTGCGCCATCCCCACCCTCTACAAGCAATACTCCGAGCTGTGCGAGCCGGGGGGCGTGCAGTTCATGGACTTTGGCATAGACCCCGACTTCAACCACTGCATCGACGGCCTGGTGTGGGTGGACGTGAGCCGCATCAAGGCCCACAAGCGGGCCCGCTATATCGGCCAACCCGCCCGGACAGAGGCCGCAGGTTAGCCGCCACGGCAAACAAAAAGGGAGGCTGTCGCCTCCCTTTTGCTCTGTGTGGTTGCCTTATTCGGCTGCGGGTTTGCGATCGGCATGGCCGAGGTCGCGCTCCGGGGCGATGACGTCCCGCACCCGCTGCTTGATCTCTTTCGCCTCGGGGAAACCCTCGTCGGCCACCCTGTCCCACACCTGGATGCCGTTCACCAGTATCTTGAACTCCCCCTTGCTGGCGGGCACCAGTGCCACCTCGCCGAGATCGCTGTCGAAGGTGGAGAGCAGCTCCTGGGCGAGCCAGGCGGCGCGCAGCATCCAGCGGCAGAGGGTGCAGTAGCGGATCTCGATGCGCGGTTTGCTGACGGGGGTCTGTGGTTCTGTCATGCGATGACTCCATGAAAATCAGTTAACCAGTGGCGGGCTATGCGCTGCATGGTGGCCTGGGGCAGCTCAAGCAGGCCGGCGGCCGGCGCCTGCCCGGCAAGCTGGTGCACCCCTTCGATGATCTCCGCCAGCACCAGGTAGACGTACTCGCCGATGACGGCGCCGTGGACGAAGTTCACCGCCTCGCCGCGATTGAGCAGGAAGATGGTGCTGCCATCCGGGCGCGTGAGCGCCAGCACATGGGGGCACACCTCCTCGCTCGGCCAGGGCAGCTGGGAGAGGCAGAACGCGAATTCGTCATCCGCCGAGGTGACAGACGCCAGCATGGCCCCCGGGCGCAGTGCCTGCAAATCGGCGATGTCGAGGGAGCCATTGCCGGTGCAGCAGATCACCAACTCGGCGCGGCCGAGGGCCTCGGCCTTGTTCACCAGCTTGAAGCCGTGGGAGAGCGCCTCCACCTGGCGCAGGGCATCTGTCTCCACCAGCTCCAGATGCAGGTTGCGGCAGCGCAGCTCGCGGGCGATGCTGCGCCCCACCTTGCCATAGCCGAACAGGGCGGCCTGGCAGACATTGAAGGTGCGCCTGAGGGTGCGCGCCAGAGACTCGGCGGAGTAGACCACACTCAGGCCGATCTGGATGTCTTCCGCCTGCTTGAGGGGGCTGCGCGCCACCGAGATGACGGGAGCGGCCAGCACCTCCTGCTCGTAGCGCTGATGGCCATTTTCGGTCATCTCCACCACCCCGAGAAAGCGCGCGCCGAAATGTTCGGCGAGAATCGCCTGGGTCTTGGCGAAGTAACCGCCTATGTCCAGGATGATGAGACGCTCATGGGGTTCCACCAGGGGGGCTATCTGGGCAATGACGCCCTCGGGATCCGAGGTCCAGTGGCGATTGAGCGGCAGCACTGGGTAGTGCTGCTGGGCCCAGGCCAGGGTCGGCCCGTGCACGGACTTGGGTTTGGGCAGGATGGCGCCGACGCGCCCCACCCCATCGAGCACCTGGATGAACTGGGGCCTGTCGGGAAGCAGGTGAGTCACCAGCAGGATGCAGAGATCCCCGAGGCGTCCCTGCTCGGTGAAATGGCGAAAAAACAGATGCTCAGATCCCTGACTGTGCAACTGTGGCCTCCTTAGCGTGCCGCGAGAAAGCAGGCAAACAGAACCCGGCATAGCCGGGTTCTGTGTGTGTCCAGATAATTGAAAATCCTTTTTATCTGAAAGCGCCATGGGGCTCAATCTTTATCTACACAGACTTTGACTAACCCATCAATTTCTAAGGTAATAGCCTGTTTTTCATGCATAAATCAATAAAGTGACGCCTCTGGCCACACCCACCACAGACTCAAACCAGCACCAATTGCCCCCACCAGGATCAGCAGACCCCAACGAGACAACCCCGGCCGTTTGCGCAGGGCCCACTCCAGAAGCGGCAGCAACCAGACCGGCAGCAACACCACCAGCGGCACTTCCACGTACTGCCAGGCCAGCATCTGCACGAAGGCGAGCGCCAGCGCCAGGGCGGCCGGGGCCACCTTGATGCCCGCAAAGGCACCGAGCAGGGCACGGAAACCGGCGAATGCCGCCAGCGCGCCTGCCAGTTGGGCGATCAGCAGGCTGCCATCGATGCCGATGACCAGCGCCAGCCAGATGAAGCCGAGGGCAAAACCCAGCCCCTCCTCACTGTCACCACGCCAGCCCGTCCAGCCGATGGCGGGCAACAGGGCCAGCCAGATGCGCGGCTCACTGGCGAGGACCGAGGCCAGCCCCTGCCACCACACGAGGGCGCCAAGCACCGCAAACAGCGCCAGGGCGGCGCGCTTGTCCTCAACCTGGGCCGCGATGGCGGGCACCAGCAGACACAGCGGCAGCCACTGCCACGCCTTGACCGGCAGGCCATAGGCGCCGCCCAGCAGGCAGCCCACCAGCCAGAGCGCGAGCGCCCCCCACAGGTAGCCCAGTCGTGGCCAGCGCCATGACAGCAAAGCGGCCCCCAAAGGGGCCGCCAGAGTCTGTAGCAAGAGTGCTGCGCCCATTACTTGCGCACACCTTCGACGAACAGGTTGATGCTCATCTCGTCCGGAATGCCCGGCAGCATGTAGTTCACGCCAAAGTCGCTGCGCTTGATGGTGGTGGTGGCGTTGAAGCCGCTGCGGTAGCCGCCCCAGGGATCCTTGCCTTCGCCGATGTGGACCATGTCGAAGGCCACGTCCTTGGAGACGCCGTGCAGGGTCAGGGTGCCCTTGAGCACGCCCTTGTCCTTGGTGCCTTCATAGCCGGAGCTGACGAAGGTCATCTTGGGGTACTGCTTGACGTCCAGGAAGTCGGGGCTGCGCAGGTGCTTGTCGCGGGCCTCGTGGTTGGAATCCACGCTGGCGGCGTCGATTTCGAAGCTCGCCTTGGCGGCGGTCGGATTGGCATCATCCATGCTGAAGGTGCCGCTGAAGGTGTTGAACCGGCCGACCAGCTCGGAGAAGCCGAGGTGGCCCACCTTGAACTGGACTGTGGTGTGAGCCGCATCGACATCGTAGTCGGCCGCCATCAGGGGAGCCGCCATAAACAGGCAGGAAGCCAGCAGGACCTTGGTCATTTTCATTCCGATCGTTCCTTCATTAGGGGGTTCACATCGATACCCGACATGCTAACCTCCGAGCAGGAATGGATAATCATCGATTTATTAAAATAATTATCAACCGAGAGTGGAATATGGATCAGATAGCCGCCATGCGCACCTTCATCAAGGTGGTGGAGTGCCAGAGCTTTACCAAGGCCGCCCATCAGCTCGGCATCTCGGTCGCCATGACCTCCAAGCTGATGCAACAGCTCGAGGAGTCATTGTCGACCCGGCTGCTGTCACGCACGACCCGCCAGGTCAACCCCACAGAGGCGGGCCAGTTCTACTACCAGCGCTCCCTGGCCCTGCTGGCGGAGCTGGAAGAGACCCACAGCCAGCTCACCCACAACAACCAGCAGCCCCAGGGCACCCTCAAGCTCTCTGTGCCCATGGACTTTGGCTACCTGCACCTCTCCCCCGCCCTGCCGCTGTTTCGTGAGCGGTTTCCCGAGCTCAAGCTGGAGATAGAGTACAGCGACCGGCGGGTGGCCCTGGTGGAAGAAGGATTCGATCTGGCGCTGCGGATCGGCAACCTGCCGGACTCCTCCCTGGTGGCCAAGCCGCTCGCCACCATGAAACTGGTGGTGTGCGCCAGCCCGGAATACCTGGCACGCAGGGGCACCCCAGAGACCCCGGAGGATCTCAAGCAGCACGACTGCCTCATCTACACCCTGACCCAGCCGGACTGGGTCTTCAAGCGAAATGGGGAGCAGCAAAGCGTGCGCCCCCTGGGGCCCCTTCGCGCCAACAACGGGGTGGCCCTGACCCGGGCTGCCTGCGACCACCAGGGCATCATATTGCAGCCCACCTTCATCGTCGGGGATGCGCTGCGCTCAGGCGCCTTGGTGCCCCTGCTGCCGGAATGGGAGAAGGGACAGGTGGGGCTCTATGCCCTCTATCCGCACCGCCGTTTCGTCTCGGCCAAGGTGCGCTGCTTCATCGAGTTCGTGCAGGAGCGCTACTTGGCCCCCCACTACTGGGACAGGGAGACCTGAGCCCGGGCCGGAGGGTGATCAAGGGGTGGGGACTACTGGCAGCTCGGCCACCAGCAGCAGATCGCGCAAAGTCAGCTTCCAGCGCGGCAGGCGCCGTGCCAGGGTGGTGAGCTGCGCCTCGCCAAGCGCATAGGGCAGAGTAATGTGCAGGCAGTGGCAATCGAGCATGGCCGCCAGTTGCAGGATCAGCGCGAGGTTGGCCTCGTCCGTCTTGCGCTTGTTGATGCGCTTGCCGAGCTCCTGGCGAAAGTGAGTCTCGGGATCCTGGGTCATCGCCTGCCAGCCGTAGCCGAACAGCGGGATCAAGGCGCTGACGATACCAAGGGCGGTGAGCGGCTGCTTGGGAGGGTGGTAGAGGGCATTGAGGTCCAGCAGTATAGGGCTTTGATGGGGCTCACGACTGCCGGATAAAATAGTATTACTCATTGGATAACCTTATTGATTCCTCTAGACTTCGCCGCATCTTTGACCTGACATGCCAACGAGGTGCTGATGCTAAGCGATATCGAGATCTCCCGCCAGTCCCCCCGTCTCTCCATCCAGGTGCTGGCCGAACGCCTCGCCATCCCGCCCCAGCAGCTCAGCCCCCAGGGTCACCACAAGGGCAAACTCAGTCTCGACCTGCTCAAGTCTCAGCCCAAACAGAGAGGCAAGCTGGTGCTGGTGAGCGCCATCACCCCGACCCCCCTCGGTGAGGGCAAGACGGTCACCACCCTCGGCCTCTCCATGGGGCTCAACCACATCGGCCAACCCAGCATAGCCACCATACGCCAGCCGAGCCTAGGGCCCGTGTTCGGGGTCAAGGGAGGCGCCGCCGGGGGCGGACATGCCCAGGTGGTGCCCATGGAGGAGATGAACCTGCACCTCACCGGGGACTTTCACGCCCTCAGCGCCGCCCATAACCTGGCAGCGGCGGCCCTGGATGCCCGCCTGTTCCACGAGCAGAAACTCGGCGACCAGTTCAGCGTCAGAACCGGTTTGCCGCGCCTCGACATAGACCCGGCCAACATCCTCTGGCCACGCACCCTGGACATGAATGACCGCGCCCTGCGCCACCTCACCCTAGGCCAGGGTGGCCCCGCCGATGGGGTGGAGCGCTCCGATCGCTTCGTCATTACAGCTGCCTCCGAGCTGATGGCCATTCTGGCGCTGGCGAGCGATCTGAAAGACTTGCGCGCCCGCATCGGCCGTATCCAGCTGGCGCTGGACAGCCGCGGCAACCCCATCACCGCCGAACAGCTGGAAGTGGCGGGGGCCATGACGGTGCTGCTCAAAGACGCCCTGCAACCGACCCTGATGCAGACCACGGAGCAGACCCCGGTACTGGTGCACGCCGGCCCCTTCGCCAACATCGCCCACGGCAACTCCTCCGTCATCGCCGATCGAATCGCCCTGGACCTCACCGACTATGTGGTGACCGAGGCGGGCTTTGGCTCCGACATGGGGCTGGAGAAGTTCTTCAACATCAAGAGCCGCCAGTCCGGCATCACCCCCGCCTGCGTGGTGCTGGTGGCCACGGTGCGCGGTCTCAAGGCCAACAGCGGCCTGCTGGACATTCGCCCGGGCCAGCCGCTGCCGGCGAGCCTGCAGGGGGAAGACCTGCCCACCCTGAAAGAGGGCTGCGCCAACCTCGCCTGGCATATCCAGAACGCCCGCCGTTATGGGGTGCCCGTGGTGGTCGCCATCAACCGCTTCCCCACCGACAGCCAGGGCGAGCTGGATCTGCTGGCCCGCGAGGCGCTGGCGGCCGGTGTCTGTGACGCCGCCATCTCCCACGCCTTCACCGAGGGGGGCAAGGGCGCCAGCGAGTTGGCCCGGGCCGTGGTCGCTGCCTGCGAGCAGCCGAGCCAGGTCAAACTGCTCTACCCAAACGAGATGAGCCTCGCGGCCAAGCTTGCCACCCTGGTGGAGTGCGGCTATGGCGGGCGCGGGGTGCGGCTCTCGGACAAGGCACGCCAGCAGCTGGTCCGGCTCTCGGCCGAGGGCTGGGATCACCTGCCCATCTGCGTGGCCAAGACGCCGCTCTCCATCAGCCATGATCCCGCCCTCAAGGGAGTACCGACGGATTTTGAAGTCCCCATCGACGAGGTGAGGCTCTGTGCCGGCGCCGGCTTCGTCTATGCCCTGGCGGGCCCCATCATGACCATGCCGGGGCTGGGCAGTCTGCCTGCCTACCGCCATATCGATATCGATGAGAACGGCGAGATAGTGGGGTTGAGCTAAATGATCGGATAAACAGTCTGGCGCCGGCCGATTACGCTGCGCTAATCGACCCTACGATCAACAAACCTGCCAGAAACGACAAGGCCCCGCCAATTGGCGGGGCCTTGTGTTGCCATGGACCAGGGCTCAGAGGGTGAAGCGCTGGGTCATCTGGTGCAGGCTGTTGGCCAGCTTGCTCAGCTCGATACAGGCCTGGGCGGTCTGCTGCGCCCCCTGGGCGTTCTCGTCGGCGGCATTGTGGATGTTCACTATGCTGCGGTTGAGCTCCTCGGTCACCGCGTTCTGCTCTTCGGTGGCGGTGGCGATCAGGATGTTCATGTCGCTGATCTGGGTGACGGCGCCATTGATGCTGTCGATGCTGCCCCCCGCTTCCCGTGCCAGCCCGACGCTCTCCTGCATCTGCTGACGGCTCAGTTGCATGGCGTTGCCCGCTTCGGCGGTGCGCTCCTGCAACAGCGCTATCATCTTGCTGATCTCGGCGGTGGAGGCCTGGGTACGCTGGGCCAGGGAGCGCACTTCGTCCGCGACGACCGCAAAACCACGCCCCTGCTCGCCAGCCCGGGCCGCCTCGATGGCCGCGTTGAGTGCCAGCAGGTTGGTCTGCTCCGCGATGCCGCGAATGACATCCAGCACCATGCTGATGCTGGCGCTGTCCGCTTCGAGCTGCGACACCACAGTACCCGCCTGCTCTATCTGCTGCGACACCTGCTCTATGCTGCCGATGGCGCTGCGCACCACCTGATTGCCCTGAGTCGAGGTGCGGGAGGCCTCCTTGGCCGCGCTCATGGCATCCGTGGTGTTGCGGGCCACCTCATTCACGGTGGACTGCATCTCGTTCATGGCGGTAGCCACCTGGGAGACCTCGCTCTGCTGGCTGGCCATGCCCTTGGCGGACTGTTCGGAGATGGCACTCACCTCCTCCACCGCGCTGCTGAGCTGGCTCACCGAGCCCGCAATCTCGCTCACCAGGCTCGCCAGCGCCCCCTGCATCCGGTCGATGGCAGAGCCAAGCTGACCCAGCTCGTCGCGGTTGAAGCGGCTGGTGCGGATCCACTCCTGCAGCTCACCCTTGCCGAGATCGCCGCTTGCGATGCGCTGGGCCTGGCGGGCCAGCATGATGAGCGGATCGCGGATCTGGCGGGTCAGCACCACGGAGAGGCAGACCACCAGCACCAGACCGACCAGCAGGGACAGGGTGACGCTCAGTTTGGCGGAATCATAGGCCGCCACCACCACCTTGCGGGAGGCATCGGCATAGCCATGGTTGATGCGCACCAGGTCGCCAACCGACTTGGCCAGGTTGGTGTAGAGGGTAACCCCCTCCCCCATGAAGAGGTGCTGGGCCTCGGTCATCTGCCCTGAGTCCTGCATCTGCCGGATGCGCTGGTGCAGGCCGAGGTATTTCTCCCAGTCTGCCTTCACGATGTCGAAGGTACGGCGCTCCTCCAGATCCTCCGCCCAGATGGTGCCATCGTGGGCCGTTATCTGGCGCGCGGCCTCCTGCAGGCTCTTCTCGCTCTCATTGCGGTAATGGGCCTGCTGCTGGGGATCGTCCGCCACCAGAAAAACATCCAGCTCATAACGGCGCACCGCATTGATGGTCTCGCCCAGGGTGCTGGTACGCACCACGGCGGGCAGGATACTGTCGGTAAAACCGATGGCAGCCCGGTTCATGGTGCTGAATTCAAACAGAGAAAAGCCGCCTATAAAGGCCATCATCAGGCCGAGTACGGCAAAGCCGGCGGAGAGTTTCTTGCCTATCGTCATGGTGTTCATGGCATGTCCTGCATATGGGTCATCAAGTGGCATTCGTCGGCGCCGGCCCCTCGAGGCGCGAGCACGCTAGCTGCCATCCATAGCAGTCATTCAAATCTCATCCGTATCGGCACGAAAGAGAGGGCCAAACGGGTGTCAAACAGGCCATCCCGCGGCACGGAGAGCTGTATCGGCCAGCGCGGGCATCACTTTAGGATTTTTTCAGAAAATAAACCGGGGCAGACGGAGGGAAGAAGTCGGGGCATGTCGGCGCGACATACCCCTGGGTGACTAGCCTTTCAAGCCACCGAGAAACTCGGCACGGGTGTCTGGCTGGGTCTTGAAGACCCCACCGAGGGAGGTGGTGGTGGTGTAGGAGGTAGAATCCATCACGCCGCGCGCCTTCACGCAGAAGTGGGTCGCCTTGATGCTGATGGCCACGTCCTTGGTGCCGAGCAGGGTCTGCAGCGCCAGCAGGATCTGCTGGGTGAGGCGCTCCTGCACCTGGGGACGGCGGGCGAAGAACTGCACGATACGG
The DNA here is from genome assembly GCF_027707605.1 of Aeromonas sp. QDB31. NCBI lineage: Bacteria > Pseudomonadati > Pseudomonadota > Gammaproteobacteria > Aeromonadales > Aeromonadaceae > Aeromonas > Aeromonas sp. QDB31. Next base: position 149,031 of record NZ_JAPCIX010000003.1, read on the forward strand.
TTGATCTTCGACAGCCCGATCACCTTGCCACGGGGGATATAGGCCACGTGGGCCAGCCCGTCGATGGTGACGAAGTGGTGCTCGCAGGTGCTGGTGAGACTGATGTCCCGCACCATGATCATCTCGTCCACCTTCATCTTGTTCTCGATCACCGTCACCTTGGGGAAGGTGGCGTAATCGAGGCCGGAGAAGATCTCGTTCACGTACATCTTGGCGATGCGGTGAGGCGTTTCAGCCAGACTGTCGTCGGCCAGATCCAGCCCCAGCGTCTCCATGATGGCGCGCATGTGGCCTTCGATTTTTTCCTTCTTCTGCTGGCCGTTCAATTCATTGGCCACCAGAGGTGTCTCGAGGCCCTGGGCCTCGAGCGCAGCCCTGACCAACAGGGCTTCCTGGCTTAAGCTCGTCATCTTGTTTCTCTCCCACGCTCAGGGACTGTGCTGGCCATCGACATGGTGTCGTGGCGCAATCTTACAGGGCGATTATTGTCATAATTCAGACTAACTCAAGCCCAACACCTGACTTTATGCCAAACCACCCGGTTTTACCCTGCGGCCCCCTCCCCGTTCGGGGGCGCCTGGCAGACAGTCCGGCACTTGGCATGCAGGCGTCCCTTCCATGCCACCCACAAGGTGGTAACTCAAGGAAAGGGCCGCCGCTGTCATCACAGCAAAAGCCGTATTCCACCGCATTCCTGCACGATGCGCCTGCCCATCCGGGCGGATTTTTGGGATAATCCGCCCCCTATACACCACAGAGGTCATGATGATGGGATTCGATACTGGTGCACTCCTCCCCTTGGACAAGGCCCTGCAAGGGATGCTGGAACAACTCACCTGCTGCTGCGACACGGAGCAGTTGCCGCTGCCCCAGGCGCTGGATCGGATACTGGCCGAGGAGATAAGCTCCCCCCTGTCGGTGCCCCCCTTCGACAACGCCGCCATGGACGGTTACGCCGTGCGTCTGGCCGATCTTGCCGCCGGCGCCCCACTCCCCGTGGCGGGCAAGGCCTTCGCCGGCCAGCCCTATGAGGGCGAATGGCCGGCCGGTCACTGCATCCGCATCATGACAGGCGCCCCGGTGCCGGCGGGCACGGAGGCGGTCGTCATGCAGGAAGAAACGCAGGAGGGCGGCAACGGGATCACTTTTCTGACGACGCCCTTCCTTGGTCAGAACATCCGCCGCCGCGGCGAGGACATGGCGCAAGGATCCCGGGTGCTGGCGAGCGGCCTGCGCCTCAGCCCCCGGGAGTTGCCGCTGCTGGCTTCCTTGGGCATCGCCACCGTGACGGTGCGCCGCCCGCTCAAGGTCGCCATCTTCAGCACAGGTGACGAGCTCAAACCACTGGGCACCCCGCTCGCCCATGGCGACATCTATGACTCCAACCGTTACGGGGTCAAGGCCATGCTGACCCGCATGGGCATAGCGTGCCTGGATCTGGGCATCATCCCCGACGATCCTGCCGCCCTGCGCGCCGCCTTTATTCAGGCCGACCGCGAGGCTGATGCTCTCATCACCACGGGGGGCGTCTCGGTCGGCGAGGCGGACTTCACCAAGCAGTTGCTGGAGGAGCTTGGCGAAATCGGCTTCTGGAAGCTCGCCATCAAGCCGGGCAAACCCTTTGCCTTCGGTCGCCTGCCAAACGCCTGGTTCTTCGGCCTGCCGGGCAACCCCGTCTCCGCCATGGTTACCTTCGATCAGCTGGTGCAGCCGGCGCTGGCCAGGCTGGCCGGTCACCACTTCGAGCGCCCACTGCCGCTGCAGGCCATCGCGACCGAGCCCCTCAAGAAGGCGCCGGGGCGACTGGACTTCCAACGCGGCATTCTGAGCCAGGGCCCGAACGGCCTCGAGGTACGCAGCACCGGCTCCCAGGACTCCGGGGTGTTCAGCTCCCTGTCCCGGGCCAACTGCTACATAGTGCTTGAGCAGGAACGCGGCAAGGTGACCGCCGGTGAGACGGTGACCGTCGAGCCCTTCTCGGGACTGCTGCTGTGAGCGAGATCCTGAGCGACGCCGAGCTGCTGCGCTACAACCGTCAGATCATTCTTAAATCTTTCGATTTCGAGGGGCAGGAGGCGCTCAAGCAGGCCCGCGTGCTGGTGATAGGCGCCGGGGGGCTGGGCTGCGCCGCCAGCCAGTACCTCGCCGTGGCCGGGGTCGGCCGGCTCACCCTGGTGGATTTTGACCGGGTGGAGCTATCCAACCTTCAGCGCCAGGTGCTGCACAGCGACGAGCGCATCGGCATGTACAAGGTGGACTCCGCCGCCCAGTCCCTGCGCGCCCTCAATCCCTGGCTAGAGGTGGAAACCCACGCTCTCCTCGCCGACGAGGCGCTGCTCGATGCCCTGTTACCGACGCACCAGCTGGTGCTCGACTGCACCGACAACGTCACCATCCGCAACCTGCTCAACCAGCGTGCCCGCCAGCACAGGGTGCCCCTGGTCAGCGGCGCCGCCATCCGGCTGGAGGGGCAGCTGTGCAGCTTCACCTGGCAGGAGGACGAACCCTGCTACGCCTGCCTCAGCGCCCTGTTTGGCGAGCAGGCGCTGACCTGCGTCGAGGCAGGAGTGCTGGCCCCCGTGGTGGGCCTGGTGGGCAGCCTGCAGGCCCTCGAATCCATCAAGCTGCTGGCCGGCATGGGCAAGAGCCATCACGGCCGCCTGCTGATGATCGACGGCCTCAGTGGCCGCTTTCGCGAGCTGAAGCTCCCCAAGCGCCCGGACTGCCCGATCTGCTCCCAGCCCTGAGCGGCAGACCCCATCGACGAAAAAGCCGAACCCAGGGGTTCGGCATTTTTATGTCCGCACAGACTCAGTGAGTCGCCAGGATCCGTTGCAGCAGATGGTTGAACCCGGCGGGATCTTCTGCGGGCCAGGCGTGATGGCCCTCGGGGGTATGGATGCTGGCATTGGGCAGGGAGGCGAACTGCTCCACCCGTTTGGCAAGCGGCAGGTAGTCGTGACTGGTGGAGATGATGGCCACCGGCTGCCAGAGGCTGCCGAGCCGGGCGCGCACCGACCAGCCGGGCAGCGCCTCCAGCAGCGCCTTGTAGGTCTTTTTCTTGTTGCTGCGCACGAAGCGCAGCCGGAAGGTGTGGCGCACCTGGGCGAGCTCGGGGCCGGGGAAGAGTTCGCGCCCCAGCCACCAGGCGAGCGGTCGCATGCCAAACCAGCGCAGCCACTTGAGGCGCATGGCATGGCGCTCCTGCTCCTTTGGCGTCTCCAGCAGAAACTCGCTGAAGCCGTTGACCAGCACCAGCCCCCGCACCTTGTGAGGCAGTCGCAGCGCCAGCTCCAGCGCCACCATGGCCCCGAGCGACAGCCCCACCACCCAGGCGGGTTCCGGCTGCTCCTCGAGCCAGCGGGCCACGTCCGCCGCCAGGGTGGGCACATCGAAGGGCCCCTCCTGCATGCTCTGGCCGTGGCCGCGCAGGTCTAGCGCCACCACCCGGTAGTGCTGGGAGAAGTGCTCGATCTGGGCCTGCCAGTCGAGGCTGGAGGAGCCAAGGCCGTGCAGCAAGAGCAGCAAGGGGCCCTCCCCCGCGCTGCGCAAGGCCAATCCATGGGATTTCATTACCTGGTTGCGACGCACCCGTGCTCTCCCTCTCGACTCGATAGCGGCCACCGACGACCTTGCTGCCCATGCTGTGGCGACACGCCCCTCAGCCCTCTCCCACCAGGCTCACCGCCTTGATGTAGGCGTAGAGGCGCTGCCCCGGCACCAGCGCCAGCCGCTGCGCGGAGCGGCTGGTGATCCGGGCCAGCAGTATCTGCTGCCCCAGCGCCAACTGCAACAGGGTTTGCCCCGGCCTCACCTCCCGCGCCTCCAGCAGCCGGGTCTCGAGGCAGTTGGAGAGGCTGGAGTGCGCTATGGGGGCGGTGGCGATCACCAGATCCCGCCCCGCCACCTTGATCTGCAGCTCCCCTGTCTCGTCGGGGGCATGATCCATGGTGACCATCAGGGTCTGATCCCCGAGTTGCAGGGTCGCCATCTGCTCAGCGTCGTCATAGTGAGCCAGAGTCGCCGTCAGCATGACACCAACATCGTCGCGACTGGCCAAGGAGAGGTCGGTGCGGGCGAAGATCTCACTCGGCCTGCCCTGCGCCTCCAGCCTGCCATCTGCCAGCAGCACCAGCTGATCGCACAGCAGGCTCACCTCCTCCATGGCGTGGCTCACGAAGATCATGGGGATGCCGCTTTCACGCTGCAACCCCTTGAGCACATGGGCCTGATGGATGCGGCTGCGGCTGTCCAGCGCCGAGAAGGGCTCATCGAGCAGCAGCAGATCCGGCTCTGCCAGCAGGGCCCGCCCCAGGGCCACCCGCTGACGCTGGCCACCGGAAAGCCCGTGGGCGGGCTGCCCCAGCAGATCGGCAAAGCCGAGCCGCATCGCCAGCGCCTCGGGCTGCCAGCGCCCTCGCCCCTTGCCCGCCGCCAGCTGCAAATTGCCCAATACAGTCATGTGAGGAAAGAGGCGGGAATCCTGGAACACCAGCCCGATGCGGCGCGCCTCCGGCAGCAGGGCCGCCAGATCCCGCCCCTGCCAGTGCAGGACGTCCGAGGGGGCGCGATCCAGCCCGGCGATGATGCGCAGCAGGGTGCTCTTGCCACAGCCGGAAGGGCCAAAGAGGCCGAGAATGCCACCAAGGGGGAGTGTCAGATCGCAGTCGAGTTCGAAGCCGCCAAACCGGCGCCTGGCCTTGAGGTGCAGGCTCATCCGAATAACCTCCGCTGCCGGCGCTGCAAGACGCCATAGACCAGCACCAGCATCACCAGGGAGAAGCCCATCAGGCCACCCGCCAGGTAGTGGGCGTGCTGATAATCCATGGCTTCCACGTGATCAAACAGGGCGATGGAGAGCACCTGGGTCTCTCCCGGGATGTTGCCCCCTATCATCAGCACCACGCCAAACTCCCCCAGGGTGTGGGCAAACCCGAGCGCCGCCGCCATTACGAAGCTCGGCAGCGTCATCGGCAAGATGATCTGAAAGAAGCGCTCGAGGGGCCCGAGCCCCAGGGTGGCGGCGGCTTCGATCTCTTTGTTGCCCATGTTGACGAAGGCGGAGGTGAGCGGCTGCACCACGAAGGGGAGCGAATAGAGGATGGAGGCAAACAGCAGGCCGAGGAAGCTGAAGGCAAGGGGTGTCCCGAAGGTCTCCCGCCACCAGGCGCCGAGGCCATATTCCGGCGAGAAGGCGAGCAGCAGATAGAAGCCGAGCACGGTCGGCGGCAGCACCAGGGGCAGCGCCACCAGGGCCTCCACCAGCGGCCGCAACCTATGCTGGCTGCGGGACAACCACCAGGCGAGCGGCGGCGACAGTAGCAGCAGGATGGCGGTGGTGCTGGCCGCCAGCTTCAGGGTAAGCCAGACCGCCAGCAGATCCCCTTCACTCATGGGGCATATCCCTCCCTGGTGCGAGCAGCAACATGTTATGCATCCTCATTGCAAGGCGTGGCCGGCCAGTGGTCATGGGAGATTGGCATTCATGCCATCACTGCGGCAGGGCATAGCCCGCGGCCTTGATCTGTTGCTGGCCCGGGCCCTTGAGCCAGGCGACCAGGGCATCGACCGCAGCCCCTTTCTTCAGGATCAGCCCCTGCTGCTCGATGGGGGGGTAGAAGCTGGCCGGCACCGCCCAGGCTTCGTCGGTCTTGCCCGCTTCCACCAGGTTGGCCCAGGCGACGAAGCCCAGCTCGGCGTTGCCGGTGTCCACGAACTGCCAGGTCTGGCTGATGTTGGTACCAGTCAGCACCCTGTATTGCTTGGGATCTATCTTGAGATGGGCCAGGGTTGCCATGGCGGCGGTGCCATAGGGGGCGGTTTTCGGGTTGGCGATGGCGAGGTTGCCCTTCCAGCTGCGCAAGGTCGCCTCATCAGGGGTCGGACCGCCCTTCTTCCACAGACCGAGCTGGCCGATGGCATAGGTGAAGCGATCGCTCCCCTTGCCCTCCGCCTCCAGTTTTTGAGGGGTGGCCACGTCGGCGGAGAGGAAGAGATCGAAGGGGGCGCCGTGGGTGATCTGGGTGTAGAGCACCCCGGTGGCCGCCGAGCTGATGACGACACTGTGACCTGTCTTGGCGGTGAACGTCTTGCCAATGCGCTCCATGGTCCCCTTGAAGTTAGCGGCCACGGCCACCTTGACCTCATCGGCCTGCGCGGCCCCGCTGTACAAAGCGCCGGCGACGAGGCCAAGCAACACCACGGACAACTGTTTCTTCATTCCCTGTCTCCTTGAGGCTCGGCGTAGTCCGAGCAGGGGGTGGCAGGCACCCGTGGTGCACTTACCAATCATCGAACCGGGCTGGCTAGGGGTCTTGCCGCCAGCGAGCGGCAGCAGCATCATCGCTCTGCTTGGCCTCGACCCAGCGTTGAATCCCTTCGGCGGTCAGCTCTTTTTTCCAGAACGGCGCCCGGGTCTTCAAAAAATCCATGATGAAGTGGCAGGCCTCGAATGCGGCGTCCCTGTGGGCGCTGCTCACCGCCACCAGCACGATTTGATCGCCGAGCAGCAGATCGCCGATGCGGTGAATGAGGGTACACTCCTGCAGCGGCCAGCGGCCACGGGCCTCTGTGACTATGTCCGTCAGCGCCTTTTCGGTCATACCGGGGTAGTGCTCGAGGGAAAGCCCCTTCACCGCATCACCCTGATTGAAGTCACGCACCTTGCCGACGAAGGTGACGATGGCGCCACTGTCATGACGGGTGGCGAGGCGCTCATACTCCTCGCCAAGCGAGAAGTCGGCCCGCTGCACCAGGATACGATCGGTGGGGGTCGTTGTTGCCTGGGACATGATTCAGCCTCCGGTCGTTACTGGAAGGAGAGGGAAGAAGGCGGCCTCATGCCAGTCCCACAGCGCCGTTGTGCGATCCACGGTCGTTATCTCGCTCATTCTCAACCTCCGGTCACCGGGGGGAAGAAGGCGACTTCATCGCCATCATTGAGCGCCGTCTCGAGCGGCACCAGGGTCTGGTTGACCGCCACCAGCAGCTTGCCGGACTCGAGCGCCAGCGCCCACTTGTCGCCGCGCTCGCACAAGGCCGCGCGCAGCTGTTCAGCTGTGGGATAGTCGCTGGGCAGGCTGAGCTCATCGTAACCGACCAGCTCCCTCACTTGCGCAAAAAACAGTACCTTGATCATGCTTGTTCTCCTGCACTCGCACCCAGTTGGAAATGGCCGGACTTGCCGCCCTTCTTCTCCACCAGCCGCACCTGCTCGATCACCATGTCCTTTTGCACCGCCTTGCACATGTCGTAGATGGTCAGCGCCGCCACGGACGCCGCGGTGAGCGCCTCCATCTCGACCCCTGTCTTGCCGGACAGCTTGCAGAGGGTGCGGATATGAACCCTATTGTGCTCGGGCTGGGCGTCAATCTCTACCTCCACCCGGGTCAGTGCCAGGGGGTGGCAGAGGGGAATGAGATCGGCGGTCTTCTTGGCCGCCATGATGCCGGCGATGCGGGCGGTGGCGAACACGTCCCCCTTATGATGCTGACCACCGAGGATCAGGGCCAGGGTCGCGGGGGCCATGGTCACGAAGGCTTCGGCGCGAGCTTCCCGCTCGGTGACCTGTTTGTCGGTCACGTCCACCATGTGCGCTTCGCCGCTCTGATTGAGATGGGTCAGGTTCATCTATGCCCCTTGGTCACGAATAGTTCCACAAGAACCCGGCAGCCGGTACGCTGTCGCCCGGGTTCATCCATGCCCTGTCACTCACGCCGGTATGGCGCTGGTGCTCAGATGGGCCACGAAGTTGCACGGCCTGGTGCGGGCGTCCAGCTGATCCCGAATGAGCTGCTCCCAGCCGAGCTGGCAGGCGCCGGTGGAGCCCGGCAGGCAGCAGATGAGGGTACGGTTGGCCAGGCCTGCCAGTGCGCGGCTCTGCATGGCCGACCCTTTTATCTCGGCAAAGGAGAGCTGGCGGAACATCTCGCCAAAGCCCTGCACGGTGCGCTCGAACAGCACCCCCACCGCCTCCGGTACCCGGTTCTGTTCATTGAAGCCGGTGCCACCGTTGATCAGCACCACCTGCACCCCGTCATCGACGATCCAGTCGCTCACCTGAGCCCGGATCCGGAACAGGTTGTCCGGGCAGAGCGCCCTGTCCGTGAGCTGGTGACCGGCTTCGGTCAGGGCAGAGACCAGATAATCCCCCGAGCTGTCGTCGGCGGCGGTACGGCTGTCGGAGACCGTCAGTACGGCGATCTTGAGAGGGATGAATTCGTTGTGTTTGGGTGCCATGTTTTTGGCTGCCATGGGACAAGTCCTGTCAATCATTGACCACGAGAGGAAGAAGAGGGATACGCGTCGCCCGGCCATGTCGTTCGGTGAATGCACGCCGACACGGGCGCCGCGTTGCCGGGGAGGGATTCTATCAAAAGATGTCTGGCTGAGGAGTTAAAAGGTCTATAAAAATCAAAGGCCATCGGCGCGGTGCAAGCCACGCCGATGGCCTGGTGTCCTTAGAACCCTTCCACGCCCTTCATGTCAGGCAACTGGTGAGCGATACCCTTGTGACAGTCGATACAGGTGCTCTCGCCACTGGCCAGACTGGTGGAGTGCATCTGGGCGCCCCGCTTGCCTTGCAGGGAGAAGTCCATGTACTCGAAGTTGTGGCAGTTGCGACACTCCCTCGAATCCGTGTCCTTCATGCGCTGCCACTCCCGCTCGGCCATCTCGCGACGGTGGCTCTCGAATTTCTCGCGGGTATCCACCTTGCCGGTCAGCATGCCCCACAGTTCCTTGGATGCCTGCACCTTGCGAATGATCTTGTAGGTCCATTCGTGGGGCACGTGGCAATCCGGGCAGCTGGCGCGCACACCGGAACGGTTCGCATAGTGAATGGTGTCGCGGTACTCCACGAACACGTTGTCCTTCATCTCGTGGCAACCGGTACAGAACTTCTCGGTGTTCGAGGCTTCCATGGCGGTGTTGAAACCGCCCCAGAAGATGACGCCGCCGAAGAAGCCCATCAGCAGCAGCACCCAGAGGGCCGCCTTCGAGGGGGACTTGAAGGTGGTCCACAGACGCTGGATAAAGCCGGGTAATTTCATCTATGGGTTCCTCAGTTCAGCGCTTCAACTGGTTTAAACGTATTTTCCACCAGCGGCTTCGCATCCGCCTGCGGCACGTGGCACTGCAGGCAGAAGTAGCGGCGGGGGGACACTTCGCCAAGGGTCATGCCGTCACGGGTTTCGAAATGAGTGGGGCTTATCTTGGGCGCCTTCATCTTGCTGGCGTTCTTGAAGCTGTGGCAGGCCAGGCACTTGTTGACCTTGTTGTCCACCTCGTAGTTGCGGGTATCGTGGGGGATCAGCGGCGGTTGATGCATGTACTGACGATCGTAGAGATCCCCATCCTTGCGATAGTTCTTCATGGGCGCCGCATCTGCATCCGTGACCAGATCCGTACTCCCCCGCTCCGATTTTATCCCCCCCGTGCTGTTGGTGATCTCGGGGGTGGCTGCCATCAAGGAGCCCGCCATCAGGCAGGCCAGCATTGCTCCAATCAGCTTTTTCATTATTTGTTCTCCGACGTTTTCTCTGCCTTGACGGCAAAACCTGTAGTGATTTCGAAAACTTGCTCCGCGCAGACATCGATGCAACGGCCGCAGTTGGTACACTCCTGAGCCACAATCAAGGGCCCGTGACCGCGCCTGGCCCCGTGAACCGGGCCGCGCAGGATGGGACGCTCCGGGCAGACCGCATAACAATCCATGCAGTTGCTGCACCGCTCGCGCCCCTTGGCAGAAATCTTGATAAACCCGACCCGGTTGACCAGGGCATAGAAGGCCCCCACCGGGCAGAGATGACCACACCAGCCCCGCTCCACCACGAACAGATCGAACAGGAACAGAGCCACCAGCAGACCCCAGCCCGCCCCCATGCCAAACAGCAGGCCGCGCATGGCCAAGGACACCGGATTGACCAGCTCCCACACCAGCACGCCCGTAATGGCGGGCGCCACCAGCACCATGGCCAGCAGCCAGTAGCGGGTGTTGCGGTTGAACTGGCCGTTGTCCTTGAGCCCAAGTCGGGCCCTGGCCCAGGCGGCGGCGTCCGTGACCAGGTTGACCGGGCAGATCCAGGAGCAGAACACCCGCCCCCCGACCAGCCAGTACCCCAGCAGCACCAAGCCTGCCCCGAGCCACAGTGTGGTGATGGGCCAATGGCCCGCCGCCACCGACTGCAGCAGGGTCAGGGGATCCGAGAGCGGTACCGTCTCCAGCAACAGCGAGCTGGAGAGGTTGCCCTTGAGGATCCAGACCCCCTCGAGCGGCCCCAGCAGAAAGAGTCCCAGCACGCCGAACTGGGTCAGACGACGCAGCAGCAGGAAGCGGTGGGCACGCCACCAGCCCAACCTGGCGCTGGCCTCGGCCCCCGGATAACGACTCATAGCCCCTCCGGTTTGCGGGTGGGCAGGGTGAGTCGCTCACCGATGAGGGACTTGCCCGCCTTGGCCTTCTCTTCCCAGCCAAGCCGGTAGTGATGACCCAGCTCACCCTTGGCGAGCTGACGGGGCACCACCTTGATGGCCGCCGTCTCCAGCACGCAGGCGTGCTCGCACTTGCCGCAGCCGGTACAGATGTCGCTGTGTACCGTGGGCAGGAACATGGCGTGCTTGCCGGTGCGCGGATTGCGTTGCAGTTCGAGGGTGATCGCCTTGTCTATCAGCGGGCAGACCCGATAGCAGACATCGCAGCGCAGGCCCAGGTAGTTGAGGCAGGTCTCGTGATCGATGAGTACCGCCACCCCCATCCGCGCCTGATCGATGTCGGTCATCCCCTGATCCAGCGCCCCGCTCGGACAGGCCACCACACAGGGGATGTCGTCACACATCTCGCAAGGAACGCTGCGCGCCTCGAAATAGGGGGTGCCCGTGGTCACGGGATCCAGCAGCCGGGCGAGCTTGAGGGTGTCGTAGGGGCAGGCTTCGACGCAGAGCCCGCAGCGCACGCAGGCACCGAGGAAGTCGGCCTCCCCCAGAGCCGCCGGCGGCCGCAGAGCCTGGGCGGGCACCGCCTGCGTCTGCTGGCGCGCCACCGAGCCCAGACCTACACCCAGGAGGCCCACGGAGCAGGCCCCCTTGGCAAGGTCGGCCAGGAACTGGCGACGGCTGCGACTCATCCCCCGGCCCGCCTTACGCCTTCATGACCTTGACGGCGCACTTCTTGTAATCCGTCTCTTTGGAGAGCGGGTCCGTGGCGTCCAGGGTCAGCTTGTTGACCAGCTGGCTCGCATCGAAGAAGGGCATGAACACCAGGCCTTTGGGCGGACGGTTGCGGCCGCGAGTCTCGACCCGGGTCTTCACCTCGCCACGGCGGGAGGAGACGATCACCTCTTCGCCACGGCGCACGCCGCGGGCCTTGGCATCTTCCGGGTGCATGAAGAGCACCGCATCCGGGAAGGCGCGATAGAGCTCGGGGACCCGGCGAGTCATGGTGCCGGTGTGCCAGTGCTCCAGCACGCGACCGGTGGAGAGCCACATGTCGTACTCTTTATCCGGTGCCTCGGCGGCCGGCTCATAGGGCAGCGCGAAGATCACCGCACGGCCATCGGGCTTGCCGTAGAATTTCACCCCCTCCCCCGCCTTCACATAAGGGTCAAACCCTTCGCGATAGCGCCACAGGGTCTCCTTGCCGTCCACCACGGGCCAGCGCAGGCCACGGGCCTCGTGATACTGATCAAACGGTGCCAGATCGTGGCCGTGGCCGCGACCGAAGGAGGCGTACTCCTCGAACAACCCCTTCTGCACGTAGAAGCCGAAGTGTTCCGCCTCGTCGTTCAGCGCCCCCTTGCTCTGCTCTTTCGGGAACTGGTTGACCTGCCCGTTGGCGTAGAGCACCTCGAACAGGGTCTTGCCCTTCACTTCCGGCATCTTGGCGATCAGCTCAGCCGGCCACACCTCTTCCACGGTGAAGCGCTTGGAAAACTCCATCAGCTGCCACAGATCGGACTTGGCCCCTTCTGGCGCCTTCACCTGCTGGTGCCAGAACTGGGTGCGGCGCTCGGCGTTGCCATAGGCACCCTCTTTCTCCACCCACATGGCGGTGGGCAGGATAAGGTCAGCCGCTTGCGCGGTCACTGTCGGGTAAGGGTCAGAGACCACGATGAAGTTGGCCGGGTTGCGATAACCGGGCAATCCCTCCTCGTTCATGTTGGGGCCGGCCTGCATGTTGTTGTTGCACATCACCCAGTAGGCGTTGAGCTTGCCGTCTTTGAGCATGCGGTTTTGCAGCACGGCGTGATAACCCACCTGCTCGGGAATGGTGCCTTCCGGCAGCTTCCAGATCTTCTCGGCGATGGCGCGGTGCTTGGGATCGGTCACCACCATGTCGGCGGGCAGGCGGTGGGCGAAGGTGCCCACTTCCCGCGCAGTGCCGCACGCAGACGGCTGGCCGGTCAGGGAGAAGGGACCCGAGCCCGGGGTGGAGATCTTGCCGGTCAGCAGGTGGATGTTGTAACAGAGATTGTTCGCCCAGACGCCACGGGTGTGCTGGTTGAAGCCCATGGTCCAGTAGGAGACCACCTTCTTGTCGGGATCGGCATAGATCTGGGCCAGCTTCTCCAGCTTGTCTTTGGAGACGCCGGAGAGCTTGGCCACCGACTCGACGTCATAATCCGCCACGAACTTGGCAAACTCCTCGAAGCTCATGGGAGTCGAGTCGCCGCTGTCGGGGTTCTTGGCCTTCTGCTGCGTCGGGTGAGTCGGGCGCAGGCCATAGCCGATGTCGGTGACCCCCTTGCGGAACTGGGTGTGCTTGTTGACGAAGTCCCAGTTCACCTTGTCGTTCTGGATGATGTAGTTGGCGATGTAGTTGAGGATCGCCAAGTCGGTCTGGGGCGTGAACACCATACCGTTGTCCGCCAGCTCGAAGCTGCGGTGCTCGAAGGTGGAGAGCACGTGCACCTGCACATCCGGGTTGGAGAGGCGGCGATCGGACATCCGTGACCAGAGGATGGGGTGCATCTCGGCCATGTTGGAGCCCCAGAGCACGAAGGCGTCGGCCTGCTCGATGTCGTCGTAGCAGCCCATGGGCTCATCCATGCCGAAGGTACGCATGAAACCGACCACGGCGGAGGCCATGCAGTGACGGGCGTTGGGATCCAGGTTGTTGGTGCGCAGGCCTGCCTTCATCAGCTTGGCGGCGGCATAACCTTCCCATACGGTCCACTGGCCGGAGCCGAACATGCCGACGGCGGTCGGTCCCTTCTCCTTGAGGGTGGCTTTGAACTTCTCGGCCATGATGTCGAACGCCTGATCCCAGCTGATGGGGGCGAAGTCGCCATTCTTGTCGAACTTGCCATTGGTCATGCGCAGCATGGGCTGGGTCAGGCGATCCTCGCCATACATGATCTTGGAGAGGAAGTAGCCCTTGATGCAGTTGAGGCCACGGTTGACCGGCGCATCGGGATCGCCCTGGGTCGCCACGACACGTCCGGCCTGAGAGCCCACCAGCACGGAGCAGCCGGTGCCGCAGAAGCGGCAGGGCGCCTTGTCCCAGGTGATGGCAGTCTTGTCGGTGCTGGTAATAAGGTTCGCCGCCAGGGTGGGGGCACTGACTCCGGCCACGGCAGCGGCTGCCGCCACCGCATTGGCCTTCATAAAGTCGCGTCGACTCAGCTTCATGACATATCCTCGCATTGCTTAATCACATCAATGACAGCCATTGTCACGAGCCGCGCTGGCTCAGCGTCATGGCGCTTTATTGCTTTCATCGGGCATCGCAAACCGCGCGGCCCAGCCTCGTGGCGCTATTCCCTGCCCTCGGCTTCGACTTCATCAAACTGGTGGTAGATCAGGGCGGCGGAGAGCACGCCCGGCATGGCATTGATCGCATCGATGGCCGCCATGATGGGGCGCTGGCTGGGCCCTTCCAGGGTCACCACCAGCTTGCCTTCGTCGCTGACGGCATGGATCTCTGCCCCATCCAGGGCCGCAATCTGCTCTGCGAGCCGGTGGCGCAAGGGGGGCTGGGTCAGTACCACCAGGCTGGATACATGGAACTCTTCTCGGGTCATATGGTTGTTTTCCAACTTGCTCATCCCTTGCTTCATGTAGACGACCCCTGATGGGGGGCGCCCACCCTGATACTGCCGACCGGACAATCCGCCACGCAGGCACCACAGCCATTGCACGACTCGGTATGGATGCTGGGGGTGGGTACTCGCCCCAGCTGAGGAGAAAAACGGATGGCCTGCTGCTCGCAGCTGTCCTGACAGCGCTGGCAGAAGACCTGGGCACTGGCCAGGCAATCGGCTTCGATGTGAGCCACATAGTCCCAGGGCGTCTGGGTGGTCGGCCGAAATATTGGCGCCTGGCAGGCGGTCACACAGTCGGTGCAGAAGGTGCACTCGCCGCGCTGGAAATCCACCGTCGGGAAGCCGCCGTCCCCCTTGATCAGGATCTGCTCCGGGCAGGCCGTCAGGCAGTCGCCACACCGGGTGCAATCGGCCACGAAGTCGGCCCAGGAGACAGACCAAGGCAGCTGCACCTCGGGTCTGGGCGCACTCAGTCGTCCTCGAAACAGACTGCGGCGTGACAGATTGACCCCATCAGGCATATCAATTCCTCTTCACAGGACAGAATTCGAGCGCGGAACCAGTGACTGGCATTTTCAATACCAATTATAAGCGTGGGTGTATATTGCGACTCTCACAAGTCCAGTGATATACCACCAGGGAGATAAACAGGGGGGATTATTGCGCTGGATCAAACCCTTGGCGCAACAAGGCAGGAAAGGGGCAAGGTAAATTACCCCTATATGAGGATTGCTTATTAATCGATGGCTATTTTGAGCTAACGGTGAGCACTCAGCCGCCGATGGAGGCGAGATGGGGGGTCATGCCGGCATTGCCCTCGTGCAGACGATGGGTGGCGGCCTTGCCGGTGAGCGCCTGGCGGATCCGCAGTTGCAGGGCCTCCTGCTGACTGTCGTCACTGAGCAGATCCCGCAATTCCACCCCGTTGTCACCGAACAGACAGAGGTGCAACTTGCCCACGGAGGAGACCCGCAGCCGATTGCAACCGGCGCAGAAGTCCTTGCTGTAGGGCATGATGAGTCCGACCCCACCCTGTGATTCGGGGTGCATGAACACCTGGGCCGGGCCGTCGTCCACCGCGCGCAATTGCTGGATCCAGCCATTGCCAAGCAGCTGCGCCTTGATGAGCTCGCCACTGGTGTGATGGTCGCGAAACAGGTTGTCCATCTCCCCGGTCTGCATCAGCTCGATGAAGCGCAGCTCGATGGGCTTGTGCCTGATCCAGGCCAGAAACTGATCCAGCTGCTGATCGTTGAGCCCCTTGAGCAGCACCGCATTGATCTTCACCGACTTGAAGCCGGCGGCCAGTGCCGCCTCTATTCCCTCCATCACCTCCGCCAGCTTGTTCTCACCGGTGATCTGGTGAAACTGGCGTGGATCCAGGCTGTCGACACTGACATTGAGGGCATTGAGTCCGGCATCGAACCACTCCTGGGCGCGCTCCTTCAAGCGATAGCCGTTGGTGGTCATGGCCACCTTCTCGATGCCGGGGGTATTGGCCACCGTCTCTATGATGGCGGTAAAGTCACGGCGCAGTGAGGGTTCCCCACCGGTCAGGCGCACCTTGCGGGTGCCCATGGCGGCGAAGCCAGAGACGATGCGACGGATCTCCTCCAGGGAGAGAAACGACTTGCGCCCCTCCTTGTTCCCATCCGGGGGGCGATAACCGTCCGGCAAACAGTAGGTACAACGGAAATTGCACACATCGGTAATAGACAGGCGCAAATAGTAAAAACGACGGGAAAAACCATCTTCAAGTGGCAACATAAACACCTTTCCAAATACGGGAGGCCAGGGCATTTCTTTCCTGACCCTTTCAGCTCGAACGACGGCTGACGGCGTTTTCCCCCTATCTCAATGACTTAGGCAAAAACGCTCGGAGTTCATCTAGTTTTTCGATGCTAGCACAAGTTGGAGTACACTCCCATGCTACTTTGTGGGGTCTTTGTCTGATCTGAAGGAAGCCAATCGGCATGGGAAAGTGGTTCAAAGTACACTCGGTCAGCAGCGCCATCGGCCGCTCCATGGTGCTGATCCTGTTCATGGCCAGCCTGATCGCCGTGGTGGCCATGGTCACCCTCTTCTACTCGGTACCCGACGCCAAGGCGATCAACCTGTCGGGATCATTGCGGATGCAGGCCTATCGCATGGCCTACGAAATCGAGAAGGATCAGGCCGTCCTCGGCCGGCTCGACCAGTTCGAGCAGACACTGCACGCCTCCGAGTTGCAGGAGACCCAGCGCTGGATCACCCCCGCCTCCTTGCGCCGTACCTATGGCGAGGTGCTGCTGCAATGGCAGATGATGCGCGAGCACATCGAGAACGCCACCCCCAGCCGCTACACCGACAACACCGAGCAGTTCGTCGCCGCCATCGATGACTTCGTCAATCAGATGCAGTATCACGTGGAGTTCAAGGTGCGCATGCTGGCGCTGGCGGAGGGGCTGGGCTTGCTCTCCATCATCACCATCGCCTGGTTCACGGTGCGTTTCACCCGCCAGCAGGTGGTTGCCCCCCTCAATCAGCTGGTCCATTGCGCACGCCAGATCCAGCGCCAGGAGTTCGACCTGACCCTGCCCCCCCACTGCGAAAACGAGTTGGGGGAACTGTCCGGCGCCTTCGCCACCATGGCGGACGAGCTCGGCAAGCTCTATCGGGAGCTGGAGAGCAAGGTGGAAGAGAAAACCGCCAAGCTGCAGCAGGCGAACGACACCCTCTCCTTCCTCTATTCCACAGCCCAGAAGCTGCATGCGGCGCCGCTGAGCCGCCGTACCCTGCAGAAATTGCTGGAGCGGGCCGCCGCCCATCAGCACATCGACTACATCAGGCTGACCCGCTTCGAGCACAATGCCATGCCGGTCTACATCACCGGGCGCAAGGGCTGGCCCGGAGACCTGGATGCCGTGGTGAGCTTCTATCTGCAGATGGATGATGAGGAATACGGCCGGCTCGACATGATAAGCGCTCACCCCATCGACGAGCGGCTGATGAAGAACTTCTCCATGCTGCTGGCCCAGGTGCTGCACAAGGATCAGACCTTGCTGCAACACCAGCGCCTGCTGCTGATGGAGGAGCGTGCCGTCATCGCACGCGAGCTGCACGACTCGCTGGCCCAGGCACTCTCCTACCTCAAGATCCAGTCCACCCTGCTCAAGCGCTCCGTCGCCAAGGGGGATAATGGCAAGGCCAAAGCCGCCATGGAGCAGATAGACGAAGGGCTCAGCAATGCCTATACCCAGTTGCGCGAGCTGCTCGGCACCTTCCGCCTCAGCATCGGCGACGCCAATCTCGGCGAAGCCATCGGCGTCATGCTGGAGCAGCTCAAGCCCCAGACCCGGGCCGAGATCAGGCTCCAATACGGACTGACTGATACGGATCTCGAGGCGGGGCAGCATATACACATCCTGCAACTGATCCGTGAGGCAGTGCTCAATGCCATCAAACATGCCTGCGCCCAGCGCATTGACGTTAGCTGTGAGACCCTGGCTGATGGTAACATCCAGGTTCAGATTGCAGATGATGGTGTCGGAATAGGGGGCGCAAGCTCGGCGGTGAATCACTACGGTCTCAGCATCATGAACGAGCGTGCCAGCAAGTTGCACGGTCAGTTGACCATCAGTGAACCGTCTTCCGGGGGCACCCGTGTACACCTGACTTTTCCCACCAGCCTAACAAGAGACGCCTGATGGACGAGATGAAATATAGTGTTCTGGTCGTAGATGACCATCCCCTGATGCGCAAAGGCATTGTGCAACTGCTGGAGCTGGAAGATAACATCGAAGTGATAGGTGAGGCTTCTAACGGCACTGACGCCGTAGCCATGGCCAAGGAGTCCGAACCGGACCTTATCCTGCTCGATCTCAACATGAAGGGCTTGTCCGGCCTCGATACCCTCAAAGCCCTGCGCGCCGAAGAGGTCACCTCCCGGGTCGTGATCCTGACCGTTTCCGACGCCCGTCAGGACGTGGTTGCCCTGCTCAAGGCAGGCGCCGATGGTTACCTGCTCAAGGACACCGAGCCCGACATGCTGCTCGGTCAGCTGGCCGATGTCATGACCGGCAAACAGATCCTGAGCGAGCCCCTGCGTCCCTATCTGGAAAACATCTATGAGCTGGACCATCTGCAACAGAAGCTGGAAAGCCTGACCCGCCGCGAGATGCAGATCATGCGCGAGATTGCCAAGGGTCTTTCCAACAAGCAGGTCGCCTCCGTGCTCCACATCTCGGAAGGCACCGTCAAGGTGCACGTCAAGAGCCTGCTGAAGAAGCTCGAAGCCCAGAGCCGGGTGGAAGCCGCCGTCATGTACCTGGAGCAGCGCAACTAGACTCCCATGTTGTCCTCCCACTCATGCCAGCCAAGGCCCCGTCATTTCGGGGCTTTTTGCTGGATACAGCACAGCCCCAGCCTAACAGAATGTCACCGACTCCACTCTCGCAACTTATTGAGAAAATGCATTATTATGTTTGGGAGACGACGCATGGAGGGCGCACGGCATGACACCGGAACAGATCGAACTGGTACAAAGGGCATGGGGCAGGGTCACCGCATTGAACAACACCTATGTTCAGGAGGTGTATACAGAGCTGTTCCGGCTCTCACCTGACTTGATCAACCTCTTTCCCGATCCTGCGGGAATGCCGGTCACCAAGGTGTCTGAGACCCTGAACACGGTGATCACCAGCCTGGAGCAGCTGGATGCCCTGGGTTTCATCATCCGGGATCTCGGCAGACGGCATCGACAGTTCAACGTGCAGTCACACCAGTTCGGCCTGTTGAAACAGGCATTGACCCTGGTGCTGGCAAGACGGCTGGGAGAGCACTTCACACCGGCGCTGTCTGAGGCCTGGTCACAGATGTACGACGAGATCGCCGCCCTGATGCTGGAAGGGCTCGGTCAGCACACCCCATCCGCCGTCTAGCCGTTTCTGCCATCTCGTCTGACAGATCCTGCCGCTGAAGATGGATGGCAGATGCGCATTTTGCAGGAGAGTCATTTGCAATATGCGAACGCAGCCCCATTCTGCAGATGGGGCATGTACGAGCCCCTATAAACTCGCCTGAATCCCTCTCTGACGAGTCCCATCCCTGTCCTTAGAGCATATTCTAATATATTGATTATTAATGAATATTTAAATTTTCTTCATCATTTCTCTACCGAGCCTCCATTTTCCTCGTGCTCTGGCACAGTCACTGCATTGTCATATTCAGATGCAACTTATCGGAGGATGGAACATGAAACTTCAACACTTGGCACTGTTCCCCTTGCCCTCACACATACTGCCGGGCGGGAAACTCCCCTTGCGTCTGTTTGAGCCTCGCCACCTGCAGATGCTCAAGGAGTCCTTCATCGATGATCGGGGCTTTGGCATCGTGATGGAAGAGAGCACCAGCACGGGCACCTGCGGGCGTATCCTGCCAGTCGGCACTCGCGTCAAGGTGACAGATTTCTATACGCTCAACGATGGTCTGCTCGGGGTCACCGTGCTCGGTCTGGAACGTTTCTGCATCCACGAAATGGCAACGGATAAATCCGGATTGCGCCACGCTCAGGTGGAAACCCTGCCCAACTGGCCGAGCGCGCACTCGGACTTCAGTGACAAGCAGCTGGTCAGCAGATTGCAGGAAGTATTTGAACAATATCCAGAACTGGATGAGCTCTACCCGGACAAGCAGTTCGACGACGCGGCCTGGCTCTGTCAGCGCTGGCTCGAGATCCTGCCCATGCCGATCTATGAGAAACAGATGTTGATTGCCAAACAGAACAGTGAAGCGGCGCGCCAGTTCCTGCGCCGACTGATCGCACAGTGAGTCAGAGAGTGAGTCAATACGTGATTTGCAAAACGCGAATATCCTGACCGGAAATTCTTACAATGAAAAGATGGAATTCGCAATTTGCAATCACCGGTGGCGATAACAACAGATAACTCCGCTACCAGCCGCAAATAACAGGTCATGAAAAGTTGGCACGACTTTTTCATACAAGACCGTACAACCCGATTTATCCCGTGCTCTCTTCAGTATTTGCTGAAGAATTGGTCAACCACCAGGTTGACCATTTTTTTACCCAAAATCTGGCTATGGAAGCCGGCAATGGCGCAGCAAACAACTGCGCAGCCGGGCCAGGCTGATGGGTTTGGCCAGAAAGTCGTTCATCCCCTGGGCCAGACAACGCGCCCTGTCCTCCGTCATGGCATTGGCCGTCAGCGCCACTATGGGAACCTCGCACCCCATGTCGCGCAGGCGGCGCGTCGCCTCCAGCCCATCCATCTGCGGCATTCGCATATCCATCAGGATGAGGTCCGGTCGCCGCTCACCGACCTGTGCCAGCGCCTCCAGGCCATTGCTTGCAAGCCTCACCCGACACACCAGCTTTTGCAGCATGAGCGACACCACCAGCTGATTGACCGGGCTGTCCTCCACCACCAGCACATCCAGATCCAGCATGGAGAGCCCCTGAGTGGCGGGGCTGACTGCCTCGATGCAAGGTGAGGCCATTCCGGGCAACTCGAACCAGAAACAGCTGCCCTGCCCCGGGGTGCTCTGCAGGCGGATGTCCCCCCCCATGAGTTGCACCAGCCGCCGGCAGATGGCCAGCCCAAGCCCGGAGCCGGAAAAACGACGGCTGGCCGAGCTGTCGACCTGATAGAACGGCTCGAACAGCAACGCCTGATCCTCAGGGGATATGCCAATCCCGGTGTCGCTGACCGACACCCTCAGCCGCTCATCCTGCCATTCCAGCGCGAGCAGCACGCTGCCGGCGGCGGTAAATTTCACCGCATTGCCGAGCAGATTGCCAATCACCTGGGACAGGCGGACCGCGTCCCCCTGCAGGTGAGACGGCACTTGCTCATCCAGCTGCCAATGTAGCGCTATGCCCTTGGCTCGGGCCTGCGCCTGCAGCGGCTCCACCAGCGCCCGGCACAGCTCGGCGGGTTGAAAAGGCTCGCAGTGCAGGGCCAGGGTATGGGATTCAATCTTCGAGAAGTCGAGTACATCATCGATGATGGTCTGCAGCAAATGGGCAGAGTGGGTGGCGTGACCGAGCAGGGTCTGTTGGGGAGTCTCGAGCCGACCGTGCTGCAGCAGATCCAGCATCCCCAGCACCGCATTCATGGGGGAGCGGATCTCGTGGGTCATCATGGCCAGGAACTGGGACTTGGCACGATTGGCACTCTCGGCCTCATCCCGTGCCCGCGCCAGCTCCTGCTCGCGGCGGATCTGGCTGCCAATCTCCCGCGCCGTGCCCCGATAACCGATGAAGGTGCCGCTGGCATCATGACAAGGCTCGGCATTGATCTCCATCCAGCAGGGTCCGTTGGCCAGCGTCACCTGGGCGCGCATCGCCCGCACCGGCAGATGGTGAGCGATCTGGTACTGATACTTGCACCAGGCGGGATCCTGCTTGTCGTGGGCAAAGTCATAAAGGCTGCGCCCCGCCTGGCGGACAAGCGCCTCCCCCTGATAGCCGGGGGCAGAGACATAGCTCAGCCTGTGCTCGGGATCCGTCTCCCAGAACCAGTCAGACGCCATGGCGGCAAAGCTGCGAAAGCGCTGCTCGCTTGCTTGAAGCGCCAGGGTCTTGAGGTCGACCTGCTCCTGCAGGCGCGCCCGATAGGCAATGTTGACCAGCGCCTGGGAGATGAGCGGGCGACAACGCTGCATCGCCGCCTTGCTCTGAAGATCGAAGGTGCCCGCGGTACTGTGCCGGCAGATGAGCACCCCGGAAAAGCCCGGCGCCTGCAGCCCCGTCATCATGACGCTGGCCCAGCCCGCCGCCCCCGCCAGAGCAGCCAGCTCGGGCAACTGGGCCGGATCATAGATGACCAGGGTTTCCCCGGCGATGGCGCGGGAGAAGAGCGGCGTCAGCGGCCAGATGCGGCCGACCTCCCCGAGTTGGGTGCTCAGATGCGTGGTGCCGCGCGAGCTTTCCCAGGCGACCACGTCAGCCTGTTCGAAGCCGATGAAGGGCTTGAGCGCCAGGATGAGGCTGTCCAGTACCTGCTCCAGGCTCTGAGCCTGTGCCAGTGTTGCCACCCCGCACAGCAGGGCCTGCGACTCCTGACGGTATCTGGCCTCCCGCTCCCGGCAGCGCATCAGCTCCACCAGCGTGGTTTGCAGCTTGTCGCCCAGGGTTTCGAGTTCGCTATTGCCTATCATCTTGTGTCCAGCACCTTGTCAGCTCTCGAGGAAGATTACGCTCGACACCATGAGGTTGCCATGGGCCAGCTCACCGTGGGGCAATCGCCCCTGCTCGCCGAAGGTAAATGGCGTGATAAAGGGGATCTCCCCCAGCCGTTGACTGAAGTGACCGACGACATCGCCGAGTGAGTCCCCCAGCGCCAGACGGCAGCCCGCGCAGAACACCACCAGGGCACCGATGGGTTGCAGGTTCCCCGCCATCCCGTATTCGGGTTCGATGCGCACCGCATTCAGGCTGCGCTGAAGCAAGCCTTCCTGGCTGCTGTACATCAGTTGCAGGCGCTCCCCCAGCCGGGTTTCGGTAAACAGACGCAACCCTTCCCGCGCCGTGACAGCATCGGGGTGGGAAAGCTTGTAGTAAGGCATCTCATCAAGCGTCCCGACCTGCCGGGCCAGCGGGGAGAGGGTCGTCTCCCGCAAAATGGGGCCCACCGGCCAGGGGACCTGGCGCTCTGTCCAGCGGGCGTAGACCCGGGCCGCCGGCTCATTGTCTATGGTCAGTACCTCGCGCCCCTCCAGCGCGGTAATGATGCCATGGCGCTCGGTGGGCACATAACCGGAGTGGAACTGGAAGGCCAACTGGCAATCGGGATAGAGCACCGCCACCACGCAGCCCTGCGTCCCTTCCCCCTCATCCCAGCACAGTTGCCACTCGCCGGTGACCCCGTCGTCAGCCGCCGACCCGCCGACGACGGGAACCGTCGCCCCGAACTCGGCATCTATACCCGCCAGCACAGCCTCTTCCTGCCCCGGGCTGGTGTGCAGCAAGATGAGTTGCGGCAACTCGCCGGGACGCCCACCATCTGCAATGGCGCGGCGCAGCAACTGGCGCACATCCAGCTTATCCCCTGCCTGGCCGGCTACGCCGTAGGCCCCCTTGTCGTCATAGAGAGCCGCCACCGCGAGACTCCAGCCCAGCAGACCATGATGGCCAGTCTGGGTCAGGATACCGCCACAGGAGCTGCACCCGATGAGCCGGACATCGGGAAAGCGGGACTTGAGTACACGGCGCAGTACCGCGGCATCGTGAGCTTGGGTAAAATAAACCAGCAACAGCGACGGGGAATGGGGTGATTGAGCGAGCAGCCGTTCAACTATCTGTTGAGCGGCCAGCGGGGTCGTCTCGGCAAGGGAGTGAGCCGTCAGGAAGTTCAACACCATCTCCTAGTGGTATGCGATGCTCTGGCATCAAGCAAAAATCATACCTTTATCAAATAATTACCTGGTCATGCGGACTAGCATGATACTCACTGGCCCACACAGGATGACGGCATGTGGCAGAAAAATATCAATGACTTTGAGCGGGTCGTCGCCATCGGCGGTGGACACGGCATGGGTCGGGTGCTCTCTTCTCTCTCGTTTTTAGGCACTCGGCTGACGGGCATTGTCACCACGACCGATAATGGCGGCTCCACTGGACGCCTGCGCAAGAGCCAGGAGTGCATCGCCTGGGGCGATCTGCGCAACTGCCTCAATCAGCTGGTGACCGAACCCAGCATCGGCAGCCGACTGTTCGAATATCGCTTCACGGGGCGCGGCGAGCTGGCGGGTCACAACCTCGGCAACCTGATGCTACTGGCACTCGACAATCTCTGCGTCCGTCCCCTGGATGCCATCCGGCTCATCAGTGACATGCTGAACATCGAGCCCAGCCTGCTGCCCATGTCCGAACATCCCACCGATCTGTGTGCCCACACCGTCTGTGGCGATCAGATCCTGGGGGAGGTTTCCATCGATCAGCTCACCACACCGCCACGGGCCCTGAGCCTGAACCCGGTCGTGCCGGCCACTCGTGAGGCGATCGATGCCCTGAACCAGGCCGACATGATCATTCTGGGGCCCGGCAGCTTCCTCACCTCCATCATGCCGCCCCTGTTGCTAAACGAGGTAGCCGAGGCGATCCGTGGCAGCGGTGCCATCGTCGTCTTCATCAGCAATCTGGTGGCCGAAAACGGGCCAGCTGGCAAGCTGACACTGTCCCACCAGCATCGCTGGCTGGAAGAGCGGATCGGCCAGGGTCGGATCGATGCCATCCTGGCCCCCGAAGGCCATGGGGCCCCCGAGCTGCAGCATTGCCTGGTTCTGGCCAGTCTGGGTGAGGTTGCCCTGCCCCATCGCCACGATCGCCTCAAACTCCGACAGGCGCTGGATACGGTGATCCTGAGCTGGTATGCAGAGCGTGACAAGGCGGGCTAAGCCGCCAATGCGGCCTAGTGATACTGGGCCAAATGAGAGAATACCTGCGGCAGGGAGTGTTCGAGCTGTTCGAGCAGGCGACCGGCCTCCTCCGCATCTTCCCGGCGACAGGCGAGCTCCAGCGCCATGACCTGACGATAGCTGGGCTCGGCACCGTAACTGCCACAAGAGGACTTCATGCTGTGAGCGAGGCGGGCCAGGGCGGTCCAGTCCCGCTGATCAAAGAGCGGCCTGAGCTGGGCAAGTTGCCCGCCCACCTCCTCGACGAACACCGAGATGACGACCGGCATCATGTCGTGACCTATGTCATCTGCCAGTTGCCGCAGCACTTTCTGATCCAGCCACTCCATCTTCTGTTCCCTATGATGGTATTCAAACAGGCCACAATATAGCCGACCCGCACACCGGCTGTCATCCACTCTCCGGTGAGACTCGAGCGAAGTGCCTTGCCGCCATCAGAGTGTGAGCCAGTTCAAGTTATCAACACCCAGTCACAGGCAGGAAAGAGATAAATGTTGCCACAAAATTAACAATAACGTAACAATGCAAGCCATGAGAATGATGCGGCTCAGCAACACCTCTCTCATCCCTTTTTGCCTGTATGGCTGCTGCGAAGAACCAGGGTAGGATTCTACCCTGGTATTTTTTATTTACGGGTCAGCAGCTTGGCTGCATTGCCGTATTCCAGCTCACCCAGCCTGAACAGGCAGAACTCCCCGGACACCATCTTTACCCAGCTCTCGTTGCCGGTGAGCGGGCGGGTGGCTATCAGCGTCACTACGTCATTCGGAGTGGTCTCGCTCTGGAAGTCGATGGCCACGTCTTCATCCAGCAGACGGGCCTCGCCAAAGGGCGCCCTGCGGGTCAGCCAGTAGAGGTTGTTGCTGCAATAGGTCATCACGAACTCCCCATCCGACAGCAACATGTTGAATACCCCGAGTCCACGCAGCTCGTCGCACAGGGTCACGAGATAGCGGAACATGGCGGGGAAGTTCGCCGGACGCTTGGGGTATTTCTGCTCCAGCCTGTCAAGCAGCCAGCAGAACGCGTGCTCGCTGTCAGTGTCCCCCACAGGACGGTGGCGCCCGGTCGGCAGCCTCTTGTAGCCAGTCAGCTGGCCGTTGTGGGCAAAGGTCCAGTAGCGTCCCCACAGCTCGCGGGTGAAGGGATGGGTGTTTTCCAGCGACACGCATCCCCGGTTGGCCTGCCGGATATGGCTGACCACGGCGCGGCTCTTGATGGGCAACGCCTGCACCAGCTTGGCGATGGGTGACTGGGCACTGGGTTCGGGATCCTTGAAGGTGCGAAAGCCTCGCCCCTCGTAGAAGGTGATTCCCCAGCCATCCTTGTGGGGGCCCGTCTTGCCGCCCCGCAGCATCAGCCCGGTAAAGCTGAAGCAGATGTCGGTCGGCACATTGGCGCTCATGCCGAGCAGTTCGCACATGTCCAGTCCACTCCCTGAATTAATTGATCATCTTTGCGTCAATCAGCGAACTCAAGCTGGATACGAGGCGCCAGGATCGGTCATTGGCCCCCCGGCTGCCCCACCCGCCCTCTCTGATTACTTGGCCATCTCTTTTTCGACCAGCTGGATCAGGATGTGAATGACCTTGATGTGCACTTCCTGGATGCGGTCGGCATAGCCAAAGTGCGGCACCCGGATCTCGACATCGGCCAGGCCTGCCATCTTGCCACCGTCCTTGCCGGTCAGGGCGATGACTTTCATGCCTTTGGCGCGGGCAGCCTCGATGGCCTTGAGGATATTGCCGGAATTGCCGCTGGTGGAGATGCCGAGCAGCACGTCGCCACGACGGCCGACAGCTTCCACGTAGCGGGAGAAGACATAGTCATAGCCAAAGTCGTTGGAGACGCAGGAGAGGTGGCTCGGGTCGGAGATGGCGATGCCGGCATAGCCAGGGCGGTTCTCGCGATAGCGGCCGGTCAGCTCTTCGGCAAAGTGCATGGCGTCGCAGTGGGAGCCGCCGTTACCGCAGGAGAGCACCTTGCCCTCTTCCTTGAAAGAGTCAGCCAGCAGTTTGGCGGCCGCCTCGATGTTCTTCAGATTTTGCTCATCGGTCAGAAAGGCCTGGAGCACGCCGGCAGCTTCGGTCAGTTCATTGCGGATAAGTTCTTGGTACATGGCGTCTGATGTCTCTTTGTATCGTCCAACATAGGGTTCTGCATTGTCGCACAAGCCAATCCAGTCGTCGCCCCCCTGCCCGCCAAGATGCGGCCTGCAGTACGTTAGGGCGATCACGGTGTCAAGGTAACAAGCTTGTAAACATCTTGATAATTTTGTGCGTATGAATTACAACAGGGACCACATCCAACAGGTCAGACCTCTGGATCAGTTAACCCACGTTTTCCCCAACTTCGGCAACTCATGCAAGGAGCGAAAAATGACGACGACCCTCACTCTGTTCGGGGTGATCCTGGTGATCGGCGCCATGGCTTACCGCCGGGCGTCACTGTTCACCGCCACGCTTGCCACGGCCGCCGCCCTGGCCGCCGGCGCCCTCTACGGCCATGTGCCCCTGCTGGTGTGGGTGCTGTTCGCGGTGATCGCCATCCCGCTCAACCTGGTGGAGTTTCGTCGCAACCAGCTGACCAAACCCCTGTTCAAGATCTACAAGTCCATCATGCCGGAGATGTCCCGCACCGAGAAGGAAGCCATCGAGGCGGGCACCACCTGGTGGGAAGCGGATCTGTTTGCCGGCAATCCGAACTGGAAGAAGCTGCACGCCATTCCAGTGAGCACCCTCTCCGCCGAAGAGCAAGCCTTCATGGATGGCCCGGTTGAAGAGGTGTGCCGCATGGTCAACGACTGGGAAGTGACCCACGAGCGGGCCGATCTCTCTCCCGAGGTGTGGCAGTACCTGAAGGACCACAAGTTCTTCGCCATGATCATCAAGAAGAAGTACGGCGGCCTGGAGTTCTCCGCCTACGCCCAGTCCTGCGTGCTGCAAAAACTGTGCGGCGCCAGCGCCGTGCTCGCCTCCACCGTCGGCGTGCCCAACTCCTTAGGGCCGGGCGAACTGCTGCAGCACTACGGCACTGACGAGCAGAAAGACCACTACCTGCCCCGTCTGGCAGTCGGCAAGGAGATCCCCTGCTTCGCCCTGACCAGCCCGGAAGCGGGCTCGGATGCGGGCTCCATTCCCGACTTCGGCGTCGTCTGCAAGGGCGAATGGGAAGGGGAAGAGGTGCTCGGCATGCGCCTGACCTGGAACAAGCGTTACATCACCTTGGCCCCTATCGCGACGGTGCTGGGGCTGGCCTTCAAGCTGCGCGACCCGGATCACCTGCTGGGTGAGGAAGAGGAGCTTGGCATCACCTGTGCCCTGATCCCCACCGACATCAAGGGCGTCGAGATAGGCCGCCGTCACTTCCCCCTCAACGTGCCGTTCCAGAACGGACCGACCCAGGGCAAGGATGTGTTCGTGCCGCTCGACTTCATCATCGGCGGCCCGGCCATGGCCGGCCAGGGCTGGCGCATGCTGGTGGAGTGTCTGTCGGTCGGTCGCGGCATCACCCTACCCTCCAACAGCACGGGCGGTGTCAAGATGCTGGCCCTGGCGAGCGGTGCCTACAGCCGCATCCGTCGCCAGTTCAAGCTGCCCATCGGCAAGATGGAAGGCATCGAAGAGCCGCTGGCACGTCTCGGTGGCAACGCCTACATCATGGGCGCCGCCGCCAAGCTGACGGTGACCGGCATCGATCTGGGCGAGAAGCCCTCGGTCATCTCCGCCATCGTCAAGTACCACCTCACCGATCGTGCCCAGAAGTGCATCATCGATGCCATGGACATCCACGGCGGCAAGGCCATCTGCATGGGCCCAAACAACTATCTGGCCCGCGGCTATCAGGGTGCGCCCATTGCGGTCACGGTTGAAGGGGCCAACATCCTGACCCGCAGCATGATCATCTACGGTCAGGGCGCCATCCGCTGCCACCCTTATGTGCTGCCGGAGATGCTGGCCGCCAGCCATCCCGACAAGGAGCAGGCGCTGAAGGATTTCGACAAGGCGGTGTTCAGCCACGTCGGCTTTGCCATCAGCAACCTGGTGCGCAGCTTCTGGCTGGGCATCACCGGCGCCCGCTTCGCCTCAGCCCCCTACAGGGATCAGACCAAGGGCTACTATCAGCAGCTCTCGCGCCTCAGCGCCAACCTGGCCTTCCTGTCCGATATGGCGATGGGCACCCTGGGTGGCGAGCTCAAGCGCAAGGAGCGGGTCTCCGCCCGCCTCGGCGACGTGCTGAGCCAGCTCTATCTGGCTTCCAGCGCCCTCAAGCGTTATCAGGACGAGGGGCGCCAGCAGGCCGACCTGCCGCTGCTGCACTGGGCACTGCAAGACGCCATGTTCAAGGCACAGGAAGCCATCGACGAGTTGCTGCGCAACTTCCCGAACCGCTGGATTGGCCTGGCCCTGCGCGTCATCGTATTGCCGCTGGGTCGCGACATGAAGCGTCCCTCCGACAAGCTGGACAGCCAGGTTGCCCGTCTGCTGCAGACCCCGAGTGCCACCCGCGACCGTCTGGCCGAAGGGCAGTACCTCACCCGCGAGGAGGGCAACCCCTTCGGGTTGCTGGAACAGGCCCTCGATGACGTGCTGACCGCCGAGCCGCTGTTTGACAAGGTGTGCAAGGCAGAGGGCCGCAAGCGTCCCTTCACTCAGCTCGACAAGGTGGCAGACGCCGGCCTGGCCCTTGGCGTCATCAACCAGACCGAGGCCGACCTGCTGCACCGTGCCGAAGAGAGCCGTCTGCGCACCATCAACGTCGATGACTTCGACCCCATCGATCTGGTGGCCAACAAGGCGCTGTTTGAAGCGTCGGCCTATCACAGGGCAGCTTGATGCCATGAATGCCACAACGCCTCCTTCGTGGAGGCGTTTTTCATGGTGCGATCAGCCCGATAGAGACTGGAGAAAGAAGATAAACCGATGGGATCATATTTTGGATATCAATCCGTTTCCTATCTTGAATGAAGCGGTTAAGGTAGGCACAGGATCACACACAGGATTGCGTAATGGATGATCAAATCCTGATTATTGACGATGAAGAGCTGCCCCAGACAGCACCGCGACCCGCCGGCTGGAAGGTGATGATAGTGGACGACGAACCCGAAGTGCACCGCATCACCAAGATCACCCTGAACAAGTTCGAGTTCGACGGCAAGCCCATCGATTTTCTGCACGCCTATTCCGCCACCGAAGCCAAGGCGCTGCTCGCCACCACTCCGGATGTTGCCCTGCTGCTGCTCGATGTCGTCATGGAAGCCGATCACGCGGGTCTGGAAGTGGTCAAGTTCGTGCGCGATGAGCTGCAAAACAAGATGGTGCGTATCGTGCTGCGTACCGGCCAGCCCGGTCAGGCGCCGGAAGATGACGTCGTCACCAACTACGACATCAACGACTACAAGGACAAGACGGAGCTCACCTCCCAGAAGCTACGCACCCTGCTGCGCGCCAGCCTGCGATCCTACCGGGACATTCGCACCCTGGAGAGCAATCGCCAGGGGCTGGAGAAGGTCATCGAAGCCTCCAAGGGGATCTTCGAACAACGAGCACTGCGCCAATTCGTCGAAGGGGCGCAGACCCAGCTCAGCGCCCTGCTCAATCTGGAAGAGTCCCAGATCTACGACGTGAAGCATCTGGCCTACGAGGTACGGGATCAGGTGCTGGAACCGCTGCTCAGCGAGGGCCCGGCCCTGCGCCTCAGTGAGGCGCCAGCCATACTGCGCTGCACCATGGACAAGGGTGCCAACGTCTACGACGGCAACCAGATGGTGCTCTATTGCCAGAACCCCCGTCACCACCTGCTGTTCCACATCGAGACCACTCGCCCCCTCAGCCAGATGGATACCGGCCTGCTGAGTCTGTTCACCGAGAACATCATAGTGGCGCTGGAGAACATCCGGCTCAACGAGGTCATCGGCGACAATCAGCGCGAGATCATCTACCGCATCGGCGAGCTGGTGGAGAGCCGCTCCAAGGAGTCCGGCCTGCACGTCAAGCGGGTGGCACTCTACACCGAGCTGTTCTGCCAGTTGCTGGGCATGAACGAAGACAGGTGCGAGCTCATCAAGCGCGCCTCTCCCCTGCACGACATCGGCAAGGTGGGGATCCCGGATGCCATCCTGCACAAACCAGGCAAGCTCACCCCCGAGGAGTGGGAGATCATGAAGACCCACGCCCAGCTGGGACAGGACATGCTCTCCGGCAGCGATCTCGCGCTGTTCCAGATAGGCGCCACCATCGCTGGGAACCACCACGAGAAGTGGAACGGCACCGGCTACCCCCGCGGGCTAAAGGGGGAGGACATACCGCTGGAAGGACGGATCGTCGCGCTGGCGGACGTGTTCGATGCCCTGGGCTCGGATCGCTGCTACAAGCAGGCCTGGCCGCTGGACCAGGTGCTGGCGCTGATCAGAGCAGAGAAGGGAGAGCACTTCGATCCCCAGCTGGTGGATCTGATGCTGACCAACCTCGAGAAGTTCCTCGAGATCCGCGAGCAGTACAAGGACGTCTATATCGGCGCCCACTGAGACAGGGGGTACAACGAGCTGCCACCCCGCCATCATGAAGAAGCCGCCCATCGGGCGGCTTCTTTGCATGGAGCGCTGGCTACTGCTCCGGCAGATTGAGATCCAGTTTGGGAGCCGGGGGGACGACCTCGCTCTGCGCCTTCTGCGCCGCCATCACCTTGTGCAGGGTGCGACGCTTTTGCAGCAGGATGAAGCCACCCGCCCCCAGCAGGAGCAGCAGCAGGCCACCACCACCCAGGGCCCAGGGCAACCAGACCGGGCTCTCCCGTTCCTCAAACTTGGCCTGGGTCGCTACCGCAGCCGAGGTGGGAGATGCAGCGGAAGGGATCGGCGCCGGTGGCGGCATGATGGTGAATGACTTGACCGGCAGTTGCAGTTGCACCTCGCGGCCGAGTCGGGTGGTACCAAACAGGGTCGCCTCCACCTTGTACTGGCCTGCCGCCTTGAGGGCGGAGAGATCGACGCCAAGGCGGGGCTCGGTTGCCACTGCATTGAAGGCCATGCTGACCCCTGAGCTGTCGATGGCCTTACCCTGGATCACCACTGAGGCCGGCTCAAGCTCGTCGGCATCGATGAGCAAGGAGAGCTTGGCCCCGACGTCACCGGAAGGGGCATCCAAGGTATAGCTCAGCGGCCAGGGGAAGAGCAGCACCTGCTGGGACTGGGCACGGGAGAACACCTGATTGCCACTGCTGTAGAGGGCGCGATACTTGCCTGCCGGCACGTCCAGCACCGCCTCTGCGGTCAGCACGCCATCCCCGGGTACCTCGTCGAGCCCCTTGCCATCATCCAGATAGTGTCCGAGGGTCTCCTCGACGATGGGATCCCCGCTCTGGGCCGCATCGTTGAACTGTTGCAGCTTCACCGTCATGCCGAGATCGGAGAGGTAGTAGCCCGCCCCCGGCGCCGCCCCGTCGATCAGCAGCCGGGACTGCAGCTTGACCCGCTCCCCCTGATAGAGGCGGGTCGGCAACGGCTCGCTCTCGAGCCGAATATCGGTGAGCAGACGCACCCTGTTGTCGGGGTCCACCTCGCCGATGGCCTGCCAGGGGCCCGGCATGGGGTTGCGCACCGTGATGAGATCTTGATCCTTGAGGGCCAGCCAACCCACCTCCGGCGGTGTGACCTTGCCCACATAGAGCTTGCTGCCATCGGGCCGCACCAGGATCACCGACGGCGTGCCCGGCTTGCGCTTGATAATGAAAGTGATCTCCTTCACGCCGTAATCGATGCGAAAGCGGTTGTCGAGCAGTGGGATGTCGGAGGGGGCAAACACCTCGTTGGCCATGCCGGAAAGGGAGGTCAGCAGCAGCAGCCCGCCCCAGAGCGAACTCATTGCCGCCACAGGCAGGCTCCCCCTTTCTTCTGCACCAGATCCAGCCTGGCCTCATGAACGGCGACCACCTCGTCGCTGGCGCGCACCACCTTGAGGGGGGCCCGGTTGCTCTCCAGTCGGCGGATCCCGGTGTCCTGGTTGCTGTCATTCTCGTTGCTCTCGCTGGCCAGATTGAGCTTGGTCTGGCCACCCGTCATCAGCAGGTAGACGTCCGCCAGGATCTCCGCATCGAGCAAGGCCCCGTGCAGGGTACGGTGGGAGTTGTCGATGCCGTAGCGATCGCACAGCACATCCAGGTTGTTGCGCTTGCCGGGGAAAAGGTCCCGCGCCATCGCCAGGGTATCCGTGATGCCGCAGATGTCCGCCGTCTTGAAGTCGAGTCCGAGCTTGCCGAACTCATAGTCCATGAAGCTCACGTCAAAGGGAGCGTTGTGGGCGATGATCTCGGCACCGCGGATGAAGGCGATGAAGTCGTCGGCTATCTGGCTGAAGGAGGGCTTGTCCGCCAGGAAGGCATCCGTGATGCCGTGCACCGCGATGGCCTCGGGGTCCACCAGTCGATCCGGCTTGATGTAGACATGGAAATGGTTGCCGGTCAGTTTGCGGTTGATCACCTCCACACAGCCGATCTCGACGATGCGGTGCCCGAGGTAGACGGGGCCGCCTGCCGTGTTCATGCCTGTGGTTTCAGTATCCAGAATGATCTGGCGATTCAGTTGGGGTGTGCTCATGATCGAATCCATGTCAAACTTCGGTTTTATTCGCTAGTTTACCCCAAGACCCATGCTAAAAAAGATTGATTTGTATACGGATGGTTCCTGCCTCGGCAATCCTGGCCCCGGTGGTTATGGCGCCGTCATGGTTTATGGCAAGCACCGCAAGGAGTTGGCAGGGGGCTATCGGCTGACCACCAACAACCGGATGGAGCTGATGGCTGCCATCATGGGATTGCGCACCCTGAACGAACCCTGCCAGGTACGCCTGACCACCGACAGCCAGTATGTGCGTCAGGGCATCACCCAGTGGATCATCGGCTGGAAGAAGAAAGGCTGGATGACATCCAACCGCCAACCGGTCAAGAACGTCGATCTCTGGCAGGCGCTGGACGCGGAAGTGGCGCGCCACCAGATCGAATGGCTCTGGGTCAAGGGCCACTCCGGCCACCCGGAGAACGAACGTTGTGACGTACTGGCCCGGGATGCCGCCAGCGGCAAACAGCTCGCCGAAGACACGGGTTACCAGCCCTGAGATGCCGAAGCATCTCTATAAATGAAGGGAACAGCCAGCGGTCTGTCGTGGCATCCTCGTTACCAACCCTGGCGCGCCATACCAGGCGCCGCCATCGAGTCCGGCAGGCGCCAGCGACGGCGCACCGGGGTGACGGGGAAACGCCGCTTGCGGGCGGCTATCACATAGACAGAGGCAAAGGGTCTGCAGTAATCCCGCCCCAGGCTCTCCCGCCACCAGCCAATCTTGCTCTGCTTCCCCATGAAGGAGAAACCGAAGCGCTCGTCAAACATCACCTCGCACCCCAGCAGTTGCAACCAGTCGGTCACCCGGGCCGGGGTGAACATGCGCGCCGACCAGGGCAGGTGTTGTCGCATGAAGGGCAGATAATGACCCAACCCCACCAGACTGGTGGGATTGTAGCCACTGACGATGAGCCAGCCGTCATCGGTCAGCACCCGCTCCGCCTCGCGCAGCACCTGGTGGGGATCCGGTGAAAAGTCGAGGCAATGGGCGAGCAGGCAGGCATCCACACTGGCGGTGCGGATCGGCAAGGCAAGGGGATCCCCCTTGATATCCAGCAGACGCCCGCCCGGGGCGACACCTAGCTGGTGGCGAATAGTGGAGCTGCCGCAGGAGAGCTCGGCGCTCAGGGCGCCAATTTTCAGCAGATGGTAGCCAAACAGATGAGGGCACCAGTTGTCGAGCCGCTCCTGGAGCTCGGCCGCCACCCAGTCCCCCATGGGCAGTGCCGACCAGCTGGTCGGGATCGCGATCTGTTGTTCGGTACGTGCCAGCTGCATAATGGGACCAATCCGGGGTGCGAATGCCATCTTGTTATATAAGATCCCTTCCACAAAGAGAACACAAAGAGAAGCCGACCCATGTATACCGTCATCACAGTTCCCGCCTTCAGCGACAACTACATCTGGTTGATCCGACACGAAAATCACTGCCTCGTCGTGGATCCGGGCGAGGCGGCCCCCGTGCTGGAGCGGCTCGAGACGCTCGGGCTTGAGCTCGATGCCATCCTGCTAACCCACCATCATCGCGACCATGTGGGCGGCGTCACGGATCTGCTTCATCACTTCCCCCATGCCCGCCTCTATGGCCCCAAACATGACCCCATGCCGGATCATCACGGCCAGTGGCTCGATGACGGGGATCAGATCAACTGGCACGGCCTGAGTCTGGATGTCCTCCACATCCCCGGCCATACCCTGGGCCACATCGCCTATCACGGCAATGGCATGCTGTTTTGTGGCGACACCCTCTTCAGTGCCGGCTGTGGCCGCCTGTTCGAAGGCAGCCCCGCCCAGATGTACGCATCGCTACAGCGGCTCGCGGCCCTGCCCGATGACACCCTCCTCTATTGCGCCCATGAATACACCCTCTCCAACCTGCGTTTCGCCCATGCGGTCGAGCCGGACAACCTGGCGATCCAGCGCCGGATCGGGGTGATCAGCAAGCTGCGTCAGCAGGGCCTGCCGAGTCTCCCCTCACGCCTGGGTGATGAGCGGCATTTCAATGTTTTTCTGCGCTGCAATGAGGACTCAGTGAAATTTTCTGCTGAGAAATACGCCCTTAAATGCTTGGAAAATCCAGAGGATACCTTCACCGTGCTGAGGGGCTGGAAGGACGTTTTTTGAACAAACCTTGATCAGGGGGCCATTGCCCCTTATGATGCGAGCTGTTTTTCCATAGATGACCTGAGCGAGATGAAGCTACGAACGGCCTTATTGGCGGCGCTGTTTCTCAGCGGCTGTCAAAACCTGAGCCATCAGGATGACCGGGCGATAACGGCAATCGAGCCGATCAAATCCCCCCAAGTCAGCAAGAAAACGTACAAGAAACACTCTTCCAGAATGCTGTTCGGCGACGAACAGTTAGAAGAGATGGATGACACCGATAACCTGTGGGTGCGTATCAGCGATGATATGCAGCTGGATTCGCACGAAAATGCCCGAGTCCGCCAGCAGCGTGATTGGTTACTTCGTAATGATAAGCATATGGCGACCATTGCCAGCCGGGCTGAGCCCTACCTGTATCTGATGGTAGAGGAAATCGAACGGCGTGAGCTGCCAATGGAGCTTATTACCATCCCCATGATCGAGAGCATGTTCGATCCCAATGCCCGCTCCCGCAGCAATGCGGTCGGTCTTTGGCAGTTCGTTCCGGCTACCGGCAAGAACTTCGGCCTGCGCCACGACAACTGGTATGACGGCCGCCGCGATGTATTGGCCTCCACCAATGCCGCACTGGACTATCTGGAGTACCTGAACCGTTTCTTCGACGGCGACTGGTTGCAGACGCTGGCCGCTTACAATGCCGGTGAAGGTCGGGTACGCAATGCCATCATCCGCAATCAGAAGGCCGGTCGGCCGACCGATTACTGGTCGCTGGACCTGCCCCGTGAAACCCGGATGTATGTGCCCAAGATCCTGGCCATGGCTGACATGATCCGCAATGCGGACAAGTACAATGTCACCCTGCCGGTGCTGGCCAACAAGCCGCAACTGCGGACCATCAACACAGGTGGCCAGATCGACCTGAACGTAGCGGCGCAGCTGGCCGGTGTCTCCGCTTCCCAGCTCAAGGCCCTCAATCCGGCACTCAAGCGTGGCATGACCTCGCCGCGAGGCCCCTACAACCTGTTGGTACCCGTCGAGTACGCCGACACCCTGGAGCTGGCCCTGGCCGATCTGCCCCAGCGTGAACGTACCCGTGGCGTACGCTCCTATCAGGTCACCAGTGGCGATACCCTCTCCCGCATCGCCCAGAACCACGGGGTGAGCGTGCAGCAACTCAAGCTGGCGAACAACCTGCGCGGCACCAATCTGCGCCATGGCCAGAGCCTGATCATTCCCAACGGGGGACACGCGAGCCAGGCCGTTCAGAGCAAGCCACAACAGCTGGCGAGCCGCAGTGGCAGCAAGATCCAGTATCAGGTGCGCTCCGGTGACAATCTGTGGAGCATCAGTCAGGCCCACGGGGTGACCCACGCCGATCTGGCCAAGTGGAACGGCTTGAGCACCAAGTCGGCCCTGAAACCAGGCATGAAGCTGGTGGTCTGGCCCAAGCAGGGCAAGGGCAGCAACAAGTCCATGGTCTATCAGGTGCGCCGCGGGGATTCTCTCTCCTCCATCGCCGCCCGCTTCCAGGTCGCCGTCAACGACGTGATGCGCTGGAACCAGCTCGGCAAGACCGACTACCTCAAGCCGGGGCAGGAGCTGACCCTGTTCGTGAAGAACAACAGTTGATTGCTTATCACCGAATAAAAAAATACCCCGCGAGTGCGGGGTATTTTTTTATCTACCATCTATCACCCCTCAGGGGTGATGGCCTGGGCCGCGAACCGCGCCATGATGGGATTGTGGTCCGAGGCATCGGTGGCCGGTGAGCTCACCTCCACTAAGTCCAGATTGCGGTAGTAGAGGTGATCCAGCGGGCGGCCGAAGGCAGTGCGGCGCAAATCAGGCACAGGGATGGCTTCCTGCAGGCCGAGCTCGCCGACCAGCTTGTTCAGCCAGAACTCGCGCTTGTCGCTCCAGGTATTGAAGTCCCCCCCCAGGATGACAGGACCCTGATGGCGATGGATCAGTGCGGTCAGATCGTTGAGCTGCTCGCGGAAGGTGGCCATCCCTAACTCGAAGTTGACCGCATGCAGGTTGACCACCAGCACACCGTCAGGATCCCCCTGCAAGGGGTAGAGACTCACCAGACCGGACTTGGGGATGCGCAGCAGCGGCTCGGGGGAGCGCACACCACAGACGAAGGCCTGCGGTGTCTTGGCCACCGTCATGACACCGAAGGAGACACCGCCCTGGGTGAACGCCTGCAGCTGTTGCCACTGAAAATCACCCGCACGCAGCCAGTGCAGCATCTCGGGCCGGGTCGCCGACTCCTGCAGCAGCACCAGATCCTGGGACTTGGCATATTCATTCAGCCCTTCACGCCAGTTCTTGCGCTGACCCTTGTAGAGATTCCAGACGGTGATGCCGAACTCGCGGGGCAAGGCGGTGGAAGCCAGCGCCACCAGAGGCGGCTTCTGACAATCAACGCCGGGCACTATGCCCGCCGCCGTAACCAGGTGATCCTGATCCGGCACCTCGAAACAACCAACCAGCCCCAGCGTCAGCAGGGACGTCCCCAGAATCCGATAACTATTTTTCATTGGCTAACAATCACCTGCCTCTGCAACGCACCATGAGCCTCACAGAGGTCATGGACGCCGACTAGTCTCATTATTCGTGTCCGGCCCGACTCATCCATGAGGGATCCTGCAATGGCGAGACAGCACCAGTACCGCGTGACATTTTATGATCAACAAGGAACTTGTCATCAAGTGGAGCTTTCCACCATCTATCAGATCAGACGGGATCCCCAGTGCGATCTCTGTCTGTTCGACACGGATCAGTGCGTCGGCTCGGAAGAGATGCTGGAACGCATGATACGGCAAAAAACCGGGCTTGAGCAGGAAATATCCATCATCAACGCCCGGCTCATCTGAGCAGATTCAGACCGGAACGGGGCGTGATTTACCCTGATCGTCGATGGCCACGTAGGTAAAGACCCCTTCCGTCACGCAGTAACGCTGAGCCTCGTTCTCCCGCAGCACCGGCTTGACCCAGACCTCCAGCTTGAGGCGCATGGAGCTGCGTCCCACCTTCAGGCAGCGACCGTAGCAGCACACCACGTCGCCCACCTTGACCGGGCTGTGGAAGGTCATGCCCTCCACCGAGACGGTACAGATGCGTCCTTTTGCCAGCTCCTTGGCCATGATGCCCCCACCTATATCCATCTGGGACATGATCCAGCCCCCGAAGATATCGCCATTGGGGTTGGTATCGGCTGGCATCGCCAGGGTTCTCAGCAACAGCTCCCCATCGGGATGACGCTTTGTCTCTTCCATCATTACTGCTCTCTCTATCATGGATGACGGCATGATAGGGGGCGATCCCGCCCTTGGCAAACCTCAATTGCCCGGCGGGCCCGCACCGCACAAGGCTCGCGGGCCCAGCCATCGGCAAAGAAGACCAGGTTGAAGCCCATCCTGACTCACCCTTGCAAGGACGCCTGCGCGGCAAACCAGTGGGCCGGATCCGGCCAGCGATAGACAAAACCCAGTCGCTGGCAGATGCGCTGCCCCTCGATGGGGGAAAAATCCCCCGCCGGCTCGATGAACTGCGGGGGCGCCAGCCCGAGCAGACGGCTCGCGAAGGGATAGAGCTGCTCCCGGCGCGGGTGGACCGGTGCGCTCAGGTTGTAGGTGTCCCCCACCTGCCCCACCGCCAGCATCAGCTGGCAGGCCGCCACCACATCGTCCAGATGCACCAGGTTCACCGCCTGCCCTCCTCCTGCCAGCGTCTTGCCCGCGAGGAAGCGCCCGGGGTGCCTGTCCGGGCCGTAGAGGCCGGCCGGACGCAGCACCATGGCACAGGCAAAGCCGCCCTCCTGGACAGCCAGTTCTGCCGCCCGCATCCGCTCTCCCCTGGCGTTGGCCGGGCTCGGGGTCTCATCCTCCCCCTGCCCTGGCGCCCACACCGAGGTCGCGCTGATAAAGAGCACCTTGCCAGCACCTGCCGCCCTGGCCAGCTGACACAGCCGTGCCACCGACGCCGGGTAATCCTCGGTCTTGCTGGGGGGCACGCAGATCACCAGATCGCGGCAGCGAAACGGCAGCGGGCCCGCCATGTCCGGGGCCAGCAGCAGCGGCCAGGCCGCGATGCCCCCGTCACGCAACCGGGTCGCCTTCTCGAGGGAGCTGACTGTCACGGCGACGGACTGGCCCTGCGCCTGCAATGCCCGGGCCAACGGCAACCCCAGCCAGCCTGCACCCACTATTCCCGTCTGATACTCATGTTCGGTCGTCATCGGCAAAATCTCGGCAAAAAAAAACGGCCATCCTATGATGACCGTCGAAAGTAACGAAGGAAATAGCCGGATGAACCGGTTACCTCCCACAGCGGGAAAATCGGGAGCGCACGCTCCTAATTCGTGGGGCCTATGCTAGTGACTGCGCGGTTAAAAAGCTTTGAAGCGGATCACAGTTGAAAAGGATTTCTGAAAGCGCTTTCAATGTTTGGTGAGAAAATTGGCCCACTTGGGGCCAATCCATCGCTCAGGCCACAGACTCCCGGCGTACCAGTTCCGCTTCAAACTTGAGCGCCAAGCCCTCCACCGGCTTGTGATCCAGCAGGCGCAAGGCCAGCTCGGCGGCCCGCTCTCCCATCTCCTCGATGGGGTAGCGCACCGTGGTGAGCTTAGGATAGATGTAACGGGCATAGGGGATGTCGTCGAAGCCGACCACCGAGACCTGCTGCGGTATCTTGTAGCCCCGCTCCAGCAGGCAGGAGATGGCCCCCGCCACCATGGCATCGTTGAAGCCCAGCACGGCCGTGAAGGGAACACCGCGCTCCAGCAGCTCGCTCATGGCCACATAGCCCCCCTTCTCGTCGGCGAAGGCGCGACCGATGAGGGCGGGATCCAGCTCGATGCCGGCCCGTTGCAGGGCGACGCGATAGCCGGCCATCCGCTGCTGGCCGTCGACAAACTCCTCGTCATCCGAGGTGATGAAGGCGATCCGGCTGTGCCCCGCGTCCAGCAGGTGCTGACAGGCGGTGGTGATGCCCGCCTGGTTGTCCAGCCAGACGCAGCGCTCCTCGCAGCCCGGCACCTGGCGATTGATGAAGACGATGGGGGTGGACCCCGACGCCAGCTCGCTCAGCTCCTCGTCCGGCAGCGCCTTGCTGTGCAGGATCAGGGCGTCACACTGGCGTTGCAGCAGCGCCTGGATGGCATGACGCTCCCGGGCCGCGTCGTGGTTGCCGGAGACCACTATGGTGAACTTGTTCGCCTTGTCGACCATGCTCTCGATGCCACGCATCATCTGGGCGAAGAAGGGGCCACCACAGAGATCCCCAACCAGGACACCGATGCAGTTGGAACGCTTGCTTACCAGGGCCTGGGCGAAGCTGTTTGGACGAAAGCTCAGCTCCTTCATGGCCGCGAGCACGGCCTCGCGCTTCTCGGGTGCAACCTGTGCCGTGTTGTTGATGACTCGCGACACCGTCGAAATGGACACATTCGCCAGCTGAGATACGTCTTTGATCGTTGCCACTCTCAATTCCTTTGTTGGGGAAGCCTGTCTGTGTTGATCGGGCATTATATCGAACCAGTCAGACCAAGACGCGGCGCCCGATCACCTGACAGGTTTCCTTTTGTAACAAAGCTTAAGGGATAATAACCATTCTGAGGCAAGAATGGGAGGCAGTCGCTGACACGACTGCCCCCGCACTCAATAGGCGTGATTGAGCTCGCGTTCCGACATGAAACGCAAGGGTTGCTGCAGCTTGTGCTGGTAGATGAGATCGAAGGAGAGCACGTTCTGGACGTAGTTGCGTGTCTCTCTATAGGGGATGCTCTCCACCCAGACATCCATCGGTTTGTTCGTGCTCTGTTCCCGCCAGCGTTTGACCCTGCCGGGGCCCGCATTGTAGGCCGCCGCCGCCAGGATCCGGTTGCCGTCATACACGTCCAGCAGCCGCTTGAGGTAGGCGCTGCCGAGGCGAATGTTCATGGCCGGGTCGAACAGCTGCTGCTCGTTGCGATAGGGTACTCCCAGCTTGCTGGCGGTCTCTCTCGCAGTGGCCGGCATCAGCTGCATCAGGCCACGCGCCCCGACCGGCGACTGCGCCAGCGGATAGAGGGCGCTCTCCTGACGGGAGATGGCGTAGAGCAGGCTGGTGTTCATGGTGCGCTCCTGCGCCATCTGGGAGAAGGTACGCTTGAGGGGCAAGGGGAAGCGCAAGTCGATCGCATCCCAGGCCTCGGCCCGGATGCTGGAGAGGATCGCCAGCTCGTGCCAGCCCTGGTTGAGGGCGATATGACCGAACTCCAGGCGCTGGGCCACGGGGTTGCGATCCATGTTGTGGATCCACTCGGAACGCGCCGCCGCGATCTCGTTCATCGCCAGCAGCTCGCGCACCCGCACCAGGAAAGGCCAGCGGCTGCTGGCGGTGCGCCAGTCCGGCACCTTGTGCCCCACGCTCTGGTTCTTGATGCGATAGGGCACACCGGTGCGCTGCGCCGCCATGAAGCCATAGAAGCCGCGCAGATTGGCGGTCTCGAGATAAAGCTCCCGCGCCGGTTTTTGCCGCCCCTGCACCTCCAGGGAGCGCGCCAGCCAGTAGCGCCAGCGATCCTCCTTCTGCAGTGCCATGGGCATCCGCTTGACCCAGCCTTCGAGGCCGCGCCAATCCTGCTCCCAGATGGCGAGGCGTGCCCGCAGCTCCACCAGCTCGGCGTCCTTCATCCGCACCAGGGTCGCGTCCAGCCAGCTGCGCTGGGCGGTGGCTCTGTCCAGCAGCAGGCGGCGGGCAGCGGCCCGCTCCACCCGAGCAACCTCGGCCTGGTTCAGGCCGAAGCGGCGTTTCATCTCCCCCAGCTGGCGCAGGGTGGGCTCTGGTTGCTCGTTGGCATAGCGGGCCAGCCCGAGGGAGAGCAACTGCCTCGACTGCGGCGCCGTCGTGAAATAAACCGGGTTCATCACCCTGGCCGGTTGCTCAAACAGGGCAATCATCTGATCCCCATAGGATTTCAGACTCCCTCCCAGCTGGGCGCCGAGGTGGCGGATGAGATTGGGGTTCTGCGCCTCGAAAGCCAGGTTCATCCGCTGCCAGATCTTCTCCTGGGTGCGCAGGCCCGCCTGCTGCCAGAGCTGGAACAGGGGATCGCAGGCATCGGGCCTGGACTGACCGGTCAGCCAGAGCTTGCCCGCTTCCTGCAATGCCTCGCTCTTGTGGCCGGTGTAATAGCGGGCCTGATAGTGCATGCAGAGCAGATCGGTGGAGTTCGGCTTGGCCGGGTAGAAGCGCAGGAACTGGGACCACTGCTGGCTCTGGGCCAGGTAGGTGAGGTAAGCGCGCTCCAGACGGTTGGACTGGGGGGTATCCCCGTGCTGGCGGATGAAGCGGGTCACGTCGTTGTAGTCTGCCGCCCCGGGCCGAAACGCCAACTGGTAGTAATCCAGATAGGGCAGCAGCGGATAGTGGTTGAGACGGGCGCGGATCTGCTGGAAACGGTCCTGATCGTTGGCACGCACTGCATCATAGCCCTCACGATAGAGGGACTGCTCCATGGTTTGCGC
This sequence comes from Aeromonas sp. QDB31, assembly GCF_027707605.1. Classification (NCBI taxonomy): domain Bacteria; kingdom Pseudomonadati; phylum Pseudomonadota; class Gammaproteobacteria; order Aeromonadales; family Aeromonadaceae; genus Aeromonas; species Aeromonas sp. QDB31. Next base: position 191,723 of record NZ_JAPCIX010000003.1, read on the forward strand.
AAAGACGGGTGCCACAAGCCCTGGCACGCACAGCGCCGAAAAGATGATTCCCTGCACGGCTTTCACGAAAGGCATTCTCCCTTAAGAAGAGGCATGACCACCGCCCGTTGGCGGTGGTGAGATACCTTCATTCTACCCGTTAAATATGGGCGCTACGCCACACTATTTTTGTCGGCAGGAGCGGCGCGATCATGGCGGGTCAGGCGGCTGATGTAGCACTCCAGATAGGGCACGGGCAGCGGCTTGGAGGCGAGATAGCCCTGGAAGAAATGGCAGCCCTGCGCCTGCAGGAATTCCAGCTGCTGGCGGGACTCGACCCCCTCGGCCGTCACGTTGAATCCCATGTGGCGGGCCATGGCGATCACCGCCTCGACGATGGCCATGTTGTCACCATCCTTGGGGATGTCCTGGATGAAGGATCGGTCGATCTTGAGTTCATCGGCGGGCAGCCGTTTGAGGTAGCTCAGGGAGGAGTAGCCCGCACCGAAATCGTCGATGGCGAAGCTGATGCCAAGGGTCTTGAGCTCGGCCATCTTGCTGATGGTGTCCTCCGCATGGCCGAGCACCACGGACTCGGTGATCTCCAGGTTCAGACAGGAGGGGTCCATGCCGGTGGCGGCCAGCACATCGTGAATGCGATCGACGAAATCGTGGGCATGGAACTGCTTGGCACTGACGTTGACCGACAGCTGGGGCACGTGGATCCCGTTCTCCTCCCAGGAGACATATTGGGTACAGGCCTCATGCAACACCCAATTGCCGATGTCGACGATGAGATCCGTCTCCTCTGCGATGGGGATGAACTCCGCAGGAGAGACCAGGGCCCGCCCCGGCGGCTGCCAGCGGATCAGCGCCTCCACCCCGATGATGTCACCCCCTTCGACCATGTGCTGGGGTTGATAGTGGAGGGTCAGCTCCTGATTGTTGAGGGCACTGCGCAGTTCGTTGTGAATGAGCAGGCGCCGATCAGCCTGCAACTGCATGGAGGCATCGAAGAAACGCCGCGTCTTGCGGCCCGCCGACTTGGCCTGATACATGGCGGTATCGGCCTGCTTGAGCAGGTCCCCGGCTTCCTGCTCCCGGCCAGGGAACAGGGTGATACCGACGCTGGCTCCGATGTGCAGCACCTGGCCGCCGTGACTGTAAGGGGCGGCTATCTCCCCGATGAGCCGCTCCGCGATGAGGTCGGCCTGCATCTCGGCCTGGGGCGGGCTGATGGAGAGGCCGGGCAGCAGCAACACGAACTCGTCACCACCGAGTCGGGCCAGACAATCCCCCTGTCGCACCAACCGCTTGAGGCGGCTCGCCACCTCCTTGAGCAACCAGTCGCCAGTGGCATGACCCAGGGAGTCGTTGATGGTCTTGAAGTGATCGAGATCGATGAACAGCAGAGCACCGATCAGGTGCTCGCGGCTCGCCTCCGCAAACGCCTGGGCCAGGGTCTCATGGAGCTGACGGCGATTGGGCAAACCGGTCAGCTCGTCGTAATAGGCGAGATCCTGGATGCGGCGCTCCGCCGCCTTACGCTCGGAGATGTCTTCGAAGAAGATGACATAGTGGCTGATGCCCCCCTTGTCATCCTGGACCGGCGTGACGATTTCCCACTGGGGATAGACATGGCCGTCGGCGTGCAGACGCAGGGTCTCCCCCTGCCAGCGATCCAGAGCATTGAGCTCATAGCCTAGCCCCCCGAGACCGGACCAGAGGTCGTTGACAAGGTGCAGGCCTATCACTCCCTGGCTGTCGAAGCCGGTGATCTGGCTGAAGGCGTAATTGACCCGCAGGATCTTGAAGTCGGGATCCGTGATGATGATGCCTTCATGGGTTTCGAACGCCACGGCAGAAAGCCGCATCAGGGCGTCGCTCTGCAGGCGCTCCAGCTCGGCCACCATGCGCACCGAGAAGATGGTCAGCACGGATCCCAGATCGGCGGTCTGGGTCTGGTTCGGAAACAGCAGGGCGAGATGGCCCAGGATCTGGCCACTGCGATCCAGCAGTGGCTGGGCGTAGTAGTGCTGGCCCGGGGGCAGGCAGGTGCAGCCGATAAGAGGTTCACTCACGGGGGTCGCACTGGTGACGCCCTGCCGGTAGAGCTGCTGGCAGGGCATGTCAGCCAGGGCATACTCCTTGAAGTCGATGCCGTGGCTCGCCAGCACCCTGAGCCGGTCAAGGCCCACTCGTTCCGTCAGCCAGACCGCGTTGGCCCCCAGAATATGGGCGAGCTCGTTGACCAGGGTATGGCAGAAATCGAGGCCAGTCCTCGCGGAGAGTGCCTGCGCCAGCTGAGCCAGCAAGGGCGCCTGCAGCAGAGGAAGTGGCGGAGTGATACCGGCTGACGGCTCGGCGCAGCTCACGGCATTGTGGGACATCTCCAGCGGTGCCAGCCAGCCGCAGCAGAGCTGCTGGGCCGGCACATACTGGCCGTACCAGAGCACATGATGCACAGTGCCAGCCTCATCGCAGAGGTGGCCGATGAACTGACCGGGTTGACCCGAATGGTGGAGTCTTGCGAGAAAATCGGCGAAACCGGCTTCATCTTCTTTTGCCAGTTGGCGGGCCCAGGGATGAGCCCCTTCCTCCTGCCAGGGCTGGCAAGAGAGATGATCAGACAGGCTCCACTGCTCATGCTGCCGATCATAAAACCACATCATCTGGGTGGCTTGTTGCTTCATTTACGACTCCAACACTACAACCACGTTATCCACCCCGACACATGCAGAAAAGCATATCCGTTTGTGCGCATACCACCATCGGCGCATGGCAATCCTTTTGCGATGCGATAAACGATGTGGGTAGAGAAAATGCGAGACTGAGCGGTGAAAACCAGACATCGGGTCGACACAAGGCGCTGCCAAGGGGGGGACAGAAACGATCCTATTCGCGCATACTGCCTGCCCGTTTCGTTGAGCTCAAGCGGTTTTTGGCATGAAACGGGAAAAGCTCACAATTTAGGGATTGCCGGATCACCAAGGGGATGTTTTGTGATTTATGTCACATTTTCATCCGACCACATGGGTAATCTGAGGGTGAAGACACAAGCAAGACGACCCGAAGGGGGCCAAGTATGAAAATCGAAATGACCAGTAAAATCATCGACATTACCCCAGCCATCCGCGAGCGCATTGAATCCCGTTTTGAAAAGCTCGAGCGTCTTCAGGTGCCTCTTATCACACCCCATGTGATCATCTCCAAAGAGCGTTTGATGTATATCGTCGAGGCCACCGCCGGCATTCCCAACGGCAAGTTGTTTGCGCAGGCAGAGCACGAGGATCTGTATGCCGCCATCACGGATCTGGGCCAGAAGCTGGAGCGCCAGCTCAATCGCCACATTGAAAAACCCCTCGCTCGCCGCGCGGCGGTCGTAGGCAAGGATGTTCCCGAGGTGGACGAAGCCGACGCCTGATCCAGACTGTTATCTCTTCATTAATGCAAAAAGGCGGGTCATCCCGCCTTTTTGCATCTTGTTCCTGTGCCTCTGGCATCAAGCCAGCCAACGCAAACGCGCATCCACTCCGCGCGTCAGATCATCCAGCAACGGCAGCATGAGCAAGGGATCCTCGTCTCTTGGCTGGGAAGCCAGCTTGCCTTGCCAGCGTTCCCGCCCAAGCGCCGAGAGATTGTCATACACCGCGGGATCCAGCGCCGGTGTCCGGTTGACCAGCGGAGGGGATCGCAGCGCCAACCAGAGCCGCACATCGGCCATGCAACCCCCCTGCTGCAGACGCTCGTTGAGCGCACCGGCGTCTGACTCCTGCAGATCTCCCTGCAAGGCGGCCTGGGGCATCAGGCCGAAATGGGTACGCCATACCTGCTCTTGCTGCGGCGCTGCCGGCGCGCCCCCAAACCAGGGTTGCTCCTCGACCGCGTCGGTCAGTAGCGCCAGGTGCAGCCGGAAGTCGGCCCTGTCTCCCTGGCGGAGATCCTGGTTGAGCCGCTGGCCCAACTGGGCTTCATCGACGAGCAATCGATCACGAATCGCACTGGGCAGCATGAGATAAATCTTGGAAATGAAGGTTTCATTGCTTATCGGCCGTGAACCCAATCCTTTAAGCATTAAAAATCCCTGCCAAGGGGTTCACAAGCGCGACAGATCTGTTAGTATGCGCCTCGCACTTGGGGAGGGGTTCCCGAGCGGCCAAAGGGATCAGACTGTAAATCTGACGGCTCTGCCTTCGAAGGTTCGAATCCTTCTCCCTCCACCATTCAAGTGCAACAATCAGGTCATACCCCGTGGAGGGGTTCCCGAGCGGCCAAAGGGATCAGACTGTAAATCTGACGGCTCTGCCTTCGAAGGTTCGAATCCTTCTCCCTCCACCATTTTTCTGAAGACCCGGCCTCGCGCCGGGTTTTTGCTTTTCCGGGCCATCTCAATCCCGCCCTGCCAGACAGCACCATGAAAAACGGGAGGCCTTGGCCTCCCGTTGTTGTGCTCATGCCTTCACAGGGTGAAGCGATAGAAGATGTCTACCGCCTGGGCCACCCCGCTCATGGCCTGCAGATAGAGCCTGGGCATCAGCTCGTAGCGCAGCTTGAACTCGGCGATGGGGCTGAACACTCCGACGCCGTACTGGAACTGCAAGCCGGGCAACAGGTAGGCAGACAGGGTCACCTGGGTATCGTCACCGCTCCCTGCGGTGTCGAGTGCCACATCGCTCATGCCAAGGGACTCCCCGATACTGGAGACCACGCCACTCGCCTGGCTCACCGCCCCTGCCACCAGCAGGCCGTTGAAGCCGCCATCCTCACCACTGGTCTGCAACCCCTTGCCGCGCAGCAGGTAGGAGAGCTGCTCGGACTGCGCCATCTGCGGCTCGGAATAAACGGTGATCTTCGGCTTGGCCGCCGGCCCAGTCACCCGAACCCCGACGGTCACATTATCCTCTATGGTATCGGGATCCCGGTAGGCCTCGATGTTGAGATAGGGCTGATCGATGGGGCCGGAGAAAAGGATCCGCCCCTCCTTGATGATGAGGTTCTGACCATAGGCCTTGAAGCGCCCATCCTTGAGTTCCAGCTGACCATTGCCCGCCAGCGGCTTGGAGGGATCCTGGCGAATGCCGAGCGCTCCCGTCACCTTGGTCTTGAGCCCCATGGCCTCCAGCCGGACATCGTCACCGAGGCGGATGGCGAGCTTGATCTCCATCGGCAGGGGCGCCGTCTTGGGCACCGGCGGCAGATCGTCATAGATGACGGTCACGTCATCTGAGACCGCGACCGCACTCTCCGGCAGTGTCTTGACCAGGATACGCGACCAGGGGATGTCCACCTGACCACTGACCCTGGTCTCTTCTCCCAGGGAGATGGCGATGTCCGGCGTCACCCTGACCCGGCCCATGCCCGGGTATTGGGCTTCCAGATCCTTGCCCTTGATGGTGAGGCTGCCGGTCACCGGCAGCCTGGCCCAGCTCAGCCAGCCCCCCAGCGTGAGCGGCCCCTTGCCCACCAGCATGGAGCCGTCGAGTTCGGCCCGGTTGCCGTCTATCTTGAGGCGGGTCACCAGCCTGGAGAGGGTCACCATGTCGGAATGGGTCTGCACCTCCCCCTCCAGCAGGTTCAGCTCACCGTACAGCAGGGGCGCGGCCAGGGTGCCATCGAAGCGGGCATCGGCCGAGATGATCCCCTGCAGGGAGCGCACCTCGGGGATGAGGGGAGCAAAGGTCGTCAGCTTGAGATCGTCAAACTTGAGCTGACCCGACAATTGGCCACGGCCAGCAGGTTCGCGGATCAGCAGGTCGGTGTCGATATTGCCTATCTGTCTGGAGGCGAAATCGACCCGGATGGCGGCCTGCTGGCGCTCGAAGTCCAACCCCAGCTCCAGACGTTGATACTCGGTCTTGAGCTCGTCGGCCACGAAAGTTCCCGGCGTGGTGCGCACTGTGGCGTGCAGGGTCGGCTGATTGCCGCGCCAGCTGGCGCGCCCGTCGGCCGAGAGCACCGCCAGCCAGCGGAAGTTGTCCGGCAACCAGGGACGCAGCCGCTTGAGGTCGAACTCGCTCAGGGCAAACTCCAGGCTCCCCTGGGCGGCGGAGATCTGGCTGCCCTTGACACAGAGGCTGGCCTTCTGGGAGCCCAGGCAGAGATCCCCCATGGTCAGCTGCTGCCTGGCCAAGTCCAGATCCAGGGACCAGGGGACGGACAGGGTCCAGCGCTTGAGGGGGGTCTTCAGCTTGAGCTCGGAGAGGGCGCCACGCCAGCGATCCCCGCGCAGGCTGCCATTCAGGCTCAGATCCGCCGCCACCGGATCCCCCTTCATGGTCAAGGTGAGTCCGTGGCGGTCGAGATCGCCACTCAGGTTCAGGGCTATCTGGGAGAGCGTGGTCGTCCCCTGCACCAGGCTGGCCACCGTCAGGGCCAGCTCGCCGGCCGGTTTGTCCCCCACCAGAGCATTGCCCTTGATGGCCGTCTTCTTGAACACGGTTCCCGCATAGGCGAGGCGGCTCGAGGCCAGATCCACATTCACCCTCGGTGCCTGCTGGTTGCCGGTGACACGCACCTGTCCCTTGAGATCACCGCCGAGACCGGGGTAGATGCCGCCGAGCTTGGGGGCATCTACCTGGGCATCCAGCTTCCAGGCCTGGGCGGTGAGCGACCCCTTGGCCTGCAACTGGTTGGGGCCGCTTTGCAGCGCCAGGGCCGGGATGGTCCACTCCATCTTGTCGTTGCCGCTGAGAGATCCCTTGAGCGCCAGGGGATACTGGTTGAGCTTGCCGTCGACCTTGAGCTCCGGCAGCGCCAGCTGCCAGTGGCCCGCCTCGTCCAGCTCGAAGCGGCTGGCTATCTTGCCCGCCAGCGTCCCCTTGATCTCGGGCACCAGCTCGGCCGGGTTGATCCCCTTGAACTCGGTGGTGCCCTGCCACTGGACGCCCTTGCGCCATCCGAGCTTGCCATCGAGCTTGAGCTCCCCCTTCAGGGCATTGAGCAGCAGTTCGACCCGGCTCAGCTGGCCGAGATCCCCCTTGCCCGAGAGCGCCACCTTGAAGGGGGGCACGTCCGTCCCCTTGCCGGCGGTCTTGAGCGCAAACTGATAGCCCGAGAGCGTGCCCTTGGCGCTCAGGGTGCCCTTGTCCAGCCGGTAGCTGGGCTCATCCTTGACGGGCTTGTGAAGGGGCCATGCAAGGCTCTTCCAGTCCAGTGCCAGATCGAAGGGCAAGTCGGGATCCAGCGTCGCCAGCGTCCCCTTGAGATTGGCGGTGACCGGTCCCTTGGCCTTGAGCGCCAACCCCAGCTTGCCCACGGAGCCCTCCAGGATCAAGTTCGCCTGCTCCCCCTTGAGCTGGTTCTCCAGCAATCCCTTGCGGGCCTTGGCATCCAGGGTCAGGGCGAGGGGATAATCCGAGGTCAGGGTGACATGGCCCTTGAGCACCAGATCCGCCATGGCGTGGCGCAAGGAGAGCTCGCGCACGTCGATACGATCATCCTGAGCACGAGCCGACAGTTGCAGGGTGTCGAGTCCCTCTACCAGCTCCCCTTGCTGATAGCGAACCCGGGTCGCCGCGAGCCCTTCCAGCTGGATGGGGAATGGCAGGCGGATCTCGGGCAGCAGGATGGGCTCGGGCTTGCTCGCGGCCTTCTCCTTGCCGCTCTTGTCAGCCTGGCTCTCCTCGGACGGCTTGCCCGCCGTCAGGGAGGGGTCCTTCTCCTGCTTGTTCGGTTTGTCCTGCTTGTCAGCGGCAGCCTTGTTCTGCACCGGCTTGGCGGGTTTCTTCCCTTTGTCGGCAGGCGTTTTGCTGGCGGCAGCCTCCTTGGGGGCCTCTGCCAGCACTATGTCGAGATCATCGAGCACGGGGCCGCGCACGATGAGCCCCTTGCGATCCAGGGTGGCGCCTATCTCCAGATCCTTGAGGGTCACCCCAACACCGGGTACGGCCAGGTCCAAATCCGTCACCTTGAGGCTGTCCACCTGGATGCGCAGTGGCAACGGGCGCCAGACGAAGGGCTCGGTGGGTTCTTCCGGCACAGGCTCAGACTCGGCGACCTTCACCACCGGGCGGGTGACCGTCAGGGACTTGATCCAGAGCTTGCCCTGCAGCAGCTTGCCGAGATCCCAGTCCAGCACGGCCCGCTCCACCGTGACGTCCACCAGCTCGTCCTGCCAGCCGACCCCTTCCAGGGTCCAGCCATAGCCGAGTTGCCCCGCCACCAGCTCCCCCTTGAGGGAAGGCAGCGCCCCTTTGGCCTGCTGCCACAGCCACTTGTTGCCCTGATGGGTGAAGCCCAGCAGGCTGACACCGATGAGCAGCAGGAAGACGAGCCCCATGAGCCACAAGAAAATACGCTTTACCCAGATCACAGCGCAGACCCCCGCGAAAGAGGCAGCCGCAGCGGCCAGGAGAAATAAAAACGAGGATGAGTGGGTTCAAACCGGATCATAATTCGGGCCCCAGCGCGAAATGCAGCCGCAACGGCTTGTCCTCCTCGGAGATGGCCACCGCCAGATCCAGCCTGACCTGACCGATGGGCGTCACCCAGCGCACCCCCACCCCGGTGCCTATCTTCCAGGCCTCGCTGTAGTCGACGGTGGCCGTGCCGCCATCCACGAACAGGGCCCCGAGCCACTTGTCGCTGAAGCGGTAGTTGTACTCCAGGCTGCCCACACTGGTGTAACGCCCGCCGGTGAGCTTGCCATCCTCGTCCTTCGGCGAGACGGTCTCATAGCCGTAGCCACGTATGGTCTGATCGCCACCAGTGAAGAAACGCAGGGAGGGCGGCACCAGGGAGAAGTCATCCCCTATGATGGCCCCCTGCTCGACCCGCATCAGGAAGCGGTGATCCTCTCCCAGGGTGCGCAACCACTTGCTGCGTCCCCACACCCGCATGAAGTTGATGTCCGATCCCCAGTAAGGGCTGGAGAATTCCGTCGTCAGTTGCTGACGATCCCCCCAGTCCGGCACCAGGCCACCGCGCACCCGCAGCCGCGACCAGGAGACCCCGGGGATCAGCAGCAGACTGTTCCCCTCGTCGTTGCCCTGCACGTAGCGCTCGTTCTCCAGCCGGATGAAGACGTCCCTGTCCCAGCTCTCCGGCCGCCGCTTCCAGCGGTGCACGCCGAAGGTGGCCAGATCGGATCGGGTATCGTTGTTGTCGGTGTACTGATAGCCGGCCTGCAGGGAGTAGTAGTCTCGCAGCGGGTTGCCGACCGGGATCTGGTAGTCGAAACTGAGCTCCGCCTCCGGGGCCGAGATCTTGGCGGTGCTGGAGAGGCTGTGACCATAGCGGTTGACCCAGGGCTTCTCCCAGGTGGCACTCAGGCGCGGCCCCACGTCCGTGGCATAGCCGATACCGGTTTCGATCTCGTGGTCGACCCGGTTCGAGAGGGTCACCTGCACCGGCACCAAGTTGCCCTCGGCCTGGCTGATCATGGGCTTGATGTCCACCTGCTTGAACAGCTTGGTGGAGGAGACGTCCTGGGACATCTCGGCCAGCCGGATCGCCAGATAGGGATCGCCACTCTTGATGTTGATGAGCGGCCGGATCAGGCGCAGGGCCTCCGGCGTCGCATCGTAGTGGATCTCGCCGAAGTGATAGCGAGGACCTGAGCGGAACAGGATATAGATCTCGGCCTTGCCCTGATCCGGGAAGACCTTCACCTGACTCTTGCTGATCTTGGCGTCAAAATAGCCCCGCGCCAGCCCCAGGCTGCCGAGATCCGCCTTGATGGACTCATACTTGCCATGGTTGAGGGGATCCCCCTCCTTCAGGGGCAACTTGTCCAGCAGCTCGCTGTAGACCTCGTCGCTGCCCGCCTCCCCTTCCAGCAGAATGTCGAGGCGCGAGATGAGCACGGGCTCCCCCCGCGCTATCTCGATCACTACCCTGGCGGGGGATTTCTTGTCGCGAGTGAGGGTGATCTTCGGCTGGTAGTAGCCATAGACCTGCAGGGCTTTTTGCACGCTCTCGGTGATCTTGGCGCGGGCGGGACGGTACTGGCGCTCCTGGTAGACAGGCAGAGCATTGAGATAGGCCTCGACGTTATCCTTCTGTTCCCCTTTGATGCCCTTGATCTGATAGGTCAGCTTGGCCGCCATGGCGGGGGTCACCAGCAGCCACAGAGAGAGGGCGAGCAGCAAGGTGCCGAGCCCTGGGCGACGGGTTCGCCCGGGTGAGGTGAACCCGGCAGGCAAAATAGGATGGCATCCTGTCAAACGTCAATTTCCCCGAATAACATAAGTAAAAAACTGTTCGATTTAGAATGATTATGGGGCTCACCCCAGGCGAGCGCGGCTCATCCTAGCATAACCGCAGTCCCGAAATCCCCCTCTCCCCCGGGGCTGGCGTCCTCTTCCGGAGCCGGCTTTTACCTGGGCCTGACAGGAAAACAGTCCGCCAATGAGGGAAAGTGTGCACTCTCCCGGCAAGGGTCGTACAAAAAAGCGGCACCCAAGTCCGATGTCGGCAGTTCATTCCCGTCGCCGCCCGCGGCGCGGCTGTGCTCGCCACGCGACAGCCCCTGTCGGACGGCCCCGGACCTTGAGACCCAGGATCCCCTGGCAGGCTTGACATCACCGTCTGGCGCCCCCATTGCCATGTCCTGCTATTGAACAGGAAAATAATTTTAAATCAACAACTTGAATAGGTGGCACTAAAGCTTCGTTCAATCCAATCGATTTATCCCGCTGCCACTGCCACCTTCCCTGCCCCACACTGATGTCATCAATCGCAGGAGAGATCCCATGCACTTACGTAGCGAACAACTTGCTGACTACATAGCCGACCGACTCGAATTCGTCACCTTCCTGGCCTGTTGCAGTGCCCTGCTGGCCCTGTTGACCGGCATGAACGGCCAGCAGGCCCTGGCCTTCACCGCCCTCAACCTGCCCTTCGGGCTCGCCCTGCTGCTGGGGCTGGCCATGCTGGCACCGCTGCCGGCCCACTGGCGCCTGCCCGGGATAGTCCTGCTGCTGGTCGGTGGCGCCCTGCTCACCCTGCAGCTCGGCGGCGACTGGCTCAATCCCCTGGCCATCTGGAGCCTCTACGCCCTGCTGGGGCTGGAGATCCTCTGGCAGTCTCGCCCCAGGTCACGTCTGGCGACCCATCCCCGCGGCTGATGTGCCGCCGGCGGGGCTGACGCGCGCACCGAATTGGAGTACCCTTGCGCCCCCTTTACCCTCGCCGAGGAGCGTTCCGATGAAAAAAGCCTGTGCCCAGCACATCCTGGTCAAGACCGAAAAAGAGTGTCTCGAGATCAAGGAAAAACTCGCCAAAGGGGCCGACTTCGGCCAGATGGCCAAGCGCTTCTCCACCTGCGCCTCCGCCAAGCGCAGCGGCGATCTGGGGGAGTTCGCCAAGGGGGACATGGTCAAGGCCTTTGACGATGCCGTCTTCAAGGGGGAACTCCTGACCGTGCTGGGGCCGGTGCGCACCAAGTTCGGCTTCCACCTCATCAAGGTGCTCTACCGCAACTGAGGGCCCTCCCCGCGCCCCCTGCCCTGACAAGGGCTCGACCTGGCCCTGGCCGCCGCCCTGCAGCGCCTGCGGCCCAGGGCGGCAAAAAGCGCCAAGATAAAGATAATTTACTAACGTTATCAGACAATTAAGTTTATCCTTCTGGGCATTGCTCCATCATAACCAGTGGATCCTGCATATGCACAGCTATTTGTGGTGGCCCCTGCTGGCCTGGTTGCTGCCCCTGGGGGGCGCCCTCGGCAGCCGGGCGCATCTCTGGCCCTGGTGGCTCGGTTTCGCCCTCTGCCTCGCGAGCGCCCTGATAAGCCTCTGGCTCCTGCTGCGCCTGCCCTGGCGCTACCGCAGCTCCCCCTGTCTGTGGGCCGATGCCTGGGGCATAGCCCCCCTGCTGCTGCCCCTGCTGTTTGTCGTTCAAGCGCTGCGCTCGCCGCTCACCAACGACGTCAGCACGGATCCCCATCATCCGCCCCGTCTGCTGTGGGCCGAGCAGCTGAGAACGACACAGGATCTCCCCGTCAATGCCCCCCCCTTGCAAGTTTTTCCCGGCAACCCCGGTCCTCTCTATACCCACGCCTCCCCGGCCGAGGTGCTCGCCGAAGCAGACGAGCTGATGACGGAGCTCGGCTGGCGGGTGCGTCCTAGCCCGGACGGCCTCGATGCCGTGGTCACCACCGGCTGGTTCGGCTTTGAGGATGACGTGGCGCTACGGGTCTTCGCCGGGCCGAAAGAAACCCGGGTCGACATGCGATCCGCCTCCCGTCAGGGGCGCAGCGATCTGGGGATCAACCGGGCACGGATCCAGAACTTCCTGATCCGGCTCAACGAGCGGCTGGGGGGCGCCTACAAACCCAAGATGCAGAAAATGGAACAAGAGGAATAACATGCGCGTTGAGGTCAAGCCTGATCGGGAATATGCCTGGTTTATCCGCCCCTTTTTCTGGCTGCAGCAGCGCAACTACGGTCAGGTGCTGATCCCGGGCAAGTGCTGGGGCCGCTCGCCGCGCCTGTTTGCCGCCGTCGCCACTCTCTACGGCGTCATCAACCGCAAGCGCTCCCCCATAGATCCCGTGCTGCGCTCCCTGGTAACGGTGCGGGTCTCCCAGCTCAACTGGTGCCGCTTCTGCGTCGACATCAACGCCATGACCCTCATCAAGCGCGCCGGCTCCAGCGACAAGGTGGAGGCGCTGGCCAACTGGCGCCAAAGCCCCCTGTTCGATGAGCGCGAGCGGGCGGTGCTCGACTACACCGAGGCCATGACGGGGCTGGACGGGGTGAGCGACGAGCAGGTCGCGCGGCTCAAGCCCTGGTTCGATGATGATGCCCTGGTGGAGCTGACCGGCCTCATCGCCTTCCAGAACATGTCGGCCAAGTTCAATGCCGCCCTCGACATCGCCCCCCAAGGCTTCTGCCAGTTGCCGGTGCAGCCCGAGCGCCCGGCGCCCTCCGACAGGGAGGGCCAATGAGCCGGGGCCGCCTGCTGCTGTTGCTGGTGATGGGAAGTCTGGTCGGCGCCTTCTTCGCCTTCGATCTCGATGCCTACCTCAGCCTCTCCCGGTTGCAGGCCCACCAGGTGCAAGCCTCAGCCTGGGTGCAGGCGCACTTCGGCCAAGCGGCCCTGCTGTTCACGCTCCTCTACGTCATCACTACCGCCCTCTCCCTGCCCGGCGCCGCCCTGCTGACCCTGGGGGGCAGCGCCCTGTTCGGCGTCGGCTGGGGGCTGCTGCTGGTCTCCTTTGCCAGCACCCTGGGGGCCACTCTGGCCTTTCTCAGCGCCCGCTTCCTGTTGCGCGACTGGGTGAGCCGACGCTTCGGGGACAAACTGGCCACCTTTGAGGCCGGCATGGCGAAGGATGGGGCCTTCTATCTGCTGAGCCTGCGCCTCATCCCCCTCTTCCCCTTCTTTCTGGTCAACCTGCTGATGGGGCTCACCCCCATCAGAGTCAGTACCTACTACTGGGTCAGCCAGCTCGGCATGCTGCCGGGTACCTTCGTCTATGTGCTGGCGGGCAGCGAACTCGCCACCCTCACCAGCACGGGCAAGATCCTCTCCCCCGGTCTGGTGGCGGCCCTGACCCTGCTCGGCCTGATGCCCTGGCTGATGCGCTGGTTGCAACGCAGGCTCGCCCTGCGCCGGTTGCACGCCCCCTATCGCAAACCGGCTCGCTTCGACTACAACCTGCTGGTGGTGGGCGCCGGTGCCGGGGGTCTGGTCACCAGCTACATAGCCGCCGCGGTCAAGGCCAGGGTGGCGTTGATCGAGCAGCACAAAATGGGGGGGGATTGCCTCAACACCGGCTGCGTTCCCTCCAAGGCGCTGATCCGAAGCGCCCGCTTCGCCTTTGAACAGCGCAAGGCAGACGAGCTTGGCTTCAGCCCCAGTCAATCACAGGCCGATTTTGCCGCCGTGATGGCACGGGTGGCCGAGGTGGTCAAGGAGGTCGAGCCCCACGACTCGGTTGAACGCTATCAGGGGCTGGGGGTGGAGTGCATCCAGGGCCGGGCCCGCCTCGTCTCCCCCTGGGAGCTGGAGGTGGACGGCAGACGCCTGAGCAGCCGCCACATCGTCATCGCCACCGGGGCCAGGCCTCTGGTGCCCAAGCTGCCGGGTCTCGAGCAGGTGCCCTACCTCACCTCGGACAGCCTCTGGCAGCTACGCGAACCGCCCCGCCACCTGCTGGTGCTCGGTGGCGGCCCCATCGGCTGCGAGCTGGCTCAGAGCCTTGCCCTGCTCGGCATTCCCGTCACCCTGGTGGAGCTCGCCGATCAGCTGCTGCCCCGGGAAGAGCGGGAGGTCGCCGAGGCGCTGGCCGAACAGATGACCCGCGACGGCGTGCGGCTACTCACCGGCTGGCGGGCTGAGCGCGCCGACTACGAGCCCGCGGCCGAGGGCACGCTGCCTATCCGGCTGCAACTGCGCCGGGGGGAGGAAACGCACCTGGTTGAGGGGGATCAGCTGCTGCTTGCCCTGGGCCGGGTCGCCAACGTGAGCGGCTTCGGGCTCGAAGAGCTGGGGGTGGAGCTGGCCCCCCGTGGCACCATAGCAGTCGATGGCTTCCTCGCCACCAACTACCCCAGCATACTGGCGGTGGGAGACGTCGCTGGCCCTTACCAGTTCACCCACTTCGCCGCCCATCAGGCCTGGTATGCCGCCGTCAACGCCCTCTTTGGCCAGTTCAGGCGCTTCAAGGCTGACTACAGGGTGATCCCGGCGGCCACCTACACCAGCCCCGAGATTGCCCGGGTCGGCCTCAACCGCAAGGAGGCCGAGACCCAAGGCATTCCCTTCGAGGCGACCCGCTTCAATCTGGCCGAGCTGGATCGCGCCATCGCCGACGGGGAGCGCCACGGCTTTGTCGAGGTGCTGACGGTGCCGGGCAAGGATAAAATCCTTGGCGCCACCATAGTGGGCGCTCACGCCGGCGAGCGGATCGCCGAATTTGTGCTCGCCATGCGCCACCACCTGGGGCTTGGCAAGATCCTGGGCACCATCCACGCCTATCCCACCCTGATGGAGGGGAACAAATACGTGGCGGGTGAGTGGAAGCGGGCCCACCAGCCCACCCGCCTGTTGACCCTGCTGGCCCGTTATCACAGTTGGCGCCGCGGCGCCTGAGCCCACGAGACCCTCACCATGTTCAAGACCCGAGTTCGCGCCCTGCTCCGCCCCCTGCTCACCACCGCCCTGCTGCTGACGACCCAGCTCCACGCCGCCGAGACGACCTGGCAACAGACCCTCGCCGAGGCGAAGGGCCAGCACGTCTACTTCAACGCCTGGGGCGGCAGCCCGGAGATCAACGCCTACCTGGTATGGGCGAGTCAGGAGATTGAGCGCCAATACGGGGTCACCCTGGTGCAGGTGAAGGTAGATGACATAGCCCAGAGCGTCAGCCAGCTGCTGGCCAGCAAGCAGGCGGGCAAGACGTCGGACGGCCCCATCGACCTGCTCTGGGTCAACGGCGAGAACTTCAAGGCGCTCAAGGAGCAGGGGCTGCTGGGGGCCCCTTTCACCCAGGATCTGCCGAACATGGCACTGGTGGACACCAAGCTGCCGGTGCACCAGGACTTCACCCTGCCGGTCGCCGGGCTAGAGGCCCCCTGGGGCATAGGCCAGCTCAACCTGATGGTCAATGGGGACGAGGTGGCCACCCCGCCCACCTCGGCGGCCGAGCTGCTCGCCTGGGCCAGGGCCAACCCTGGCCGCTTCACCTACCCCAAGCCGCCCCAGTTTCATGGCTCGAGCTTCCTCAAGCAGATCTTGCTGGAGCTGACCGCCGATCCTGCGCCCCTCTATCGGGAGGCGAGCAACGCCGACTTTGCCCGCCTCACGGCCCCGCTCTGGGGCTGGCTCGATCAGCTGCACCCCGTGCTCTGGCGCAAGGGCAAGCTGTTCCCCACCAGCGCCGCCGAGACCAAACAGTTGCTCGATGACGGCGAGCTGGCCATGGCCATCAGCTTCAACCCGGGCGAGGCCCAGAGTTCGGTGCAAAACGGCACCCTGCCCCCTGCGGTGAAGGCCGTTGCCATGGCCAAGGGGGCCCTGACCAACAGCCACTTCCTCGCCATCCCCTTCAACGCCAGCGCCCGGGCCGGTGCCAAGGTGGTGGCCAACTTCCTGCTGAGCCCCACCGCCCAGGCCCGCAAGGCGGATCCCGCGTTCTGGGGGGACCCCAGCGTGCTGCGCCAGGATGCCCTGCCGGGGAACCGTCAGCCGGCCCTGCGCTTCAAGGCGGTGGCCGAACCCCATCCCAGCTGGCAGACCCGGCTGGAAGCGGCCTGGGCCGAACGCTACGGCCACTAGACCATGAGCATCCGGCCCTGGCGCCTCCTCTTTCTCCTGCTGTGCGCCCTGTCGCTGGCCGCGCCTGTCGCCGGCGGTCTGCTGCTCCTGCTGCTTGAAGGCCTGGCCAAAGGCCATGTCAGCCTGCTGCTCGCCCAGCCTGGGTTCTGGCACTCGATGGGCCTGAGCCTCTGGGTGGCGGGGGCCTCCACCCTGGGGGCCCTGTTCTTCACCGCCCTGCTGCTCGCCCGGGGGGAGGGGCGCCCCTGGATGCGCTGGCTGCGCCGCCTGCTCTCCCCCTTGCTGGCCCTGCCCCACGTCGCCTTCGCCATCGGCGTGGCCTTCCTGCTCGCCCCCTCCGGCTGGTTGTTGCGCCTGATCTCCCCCGCCCTCACCGGCTTTGACTTGCCGCCCGACTGGCAGACCCTGAGAGATCCCTGGGGGCTCGGCCTCATCCTGGCGCTCATCTTGAAAGAGACCCCCTTTCTGCTGCTGATGGCGCTCTCGGCCCTCGACCCTGCCCGAGTCAGCCGCCAGCAGTGGCTTGGGCAAACCATGGGCTTCAGCGGGTCGCAGATCTGGTGGCGCCTGCTGCTGCCCGCGCTCTGGCCCGCCCTGCGCCTGCCCCTCTATGCGGTGGCGGCCTATGGCCTGGGGGTAGTGGATCTCGCCCTGCTGCTGGGGCCCGATGCGCCAGCTCCCCTGGCGGTGCGGCTCTGGCTCTGGTATCAGGACCCGGACCTCCAGTGGCGCGGGGCCAGCGCCAGCGGCGCCCTGCTGCTGCTGGCGCTCAACCTCTTGCTGCTCGCCGCCCTGCGGCTGCTGGAGTGGAGCCACGGGACGCTTGGCAAGGCCCGTTGGCTGGACGGCAGGCGCAGCCTCCCCTCGCCCTGGCCCGAGCGCCTCACCCGGGCAGGGGTCTGGGTCCTGCTCGCCATCAACCTGCTGGTGCTGGCCTCCCTGCTGCTCTGGTCCCTGGCCCGGCGCTGGTCCTTCCCCGCGCTCTGGCCCAGCGAATGGAGCGGCCACCACTGGCTGGAGTTGCTGCCCACCCTGGGGCCCCTGCTGTGGCAGAGCCTATGGCTGGCCCTGCTCTGCGCCGGCCTCTCGCTGCTGCTGGCGGTGCTCGCCCTGGAGGCGCAGCAGGGCCGCCGCCCCCACCACAGCCAGTGGCCGCTCTGGCTCATCTGCCTGCCGCTGCTGCTGCCCCAGGCCAGCCTGCTGTTCGGGTTGCGCCTGCAGATCGACTGGCTTGGCGGCGTCGACGGCATAGGACCGGGCTGGGTGCTCTGGAGCCAGCTGCTGTTTGTCTTCCCTTACGTCTATCTCTGCCTGCACGGCCCCTATCGCCAGTTCGACGATCGCCTCACCCGGGCGGCACTCTCCCTCGGAGCCAGCCCCTGGCGCGCCTGGTGGCAGGTGAAGGGGCCGCTGCTGGCGCGGCCGCTGCTGTTCTCCTTCGGGGTCGGGGCGGCGGTGAGCCTGGCCCAATACCTGCCCACCCTGCTGTTTGGCGCGGGCCGCGTGGTCACCATCACCACCGAGGCGGTGGCCATAGGCAGCGGCCTCAACCGGCGACTGGCTGGCCTCTATGGCCTGCTGCAACTGCTGTTGCCACTCTTCATCTACGGCCTGGTGCTCTGGCTGCCCCGCCGTATCAACCCCGCACTGAGGCATTGATCATGCTGCATACCACCGAGCTCACCCTCTACCTGGATGATCACCCCATGCTGACACTGCCCCCCCTGACGGTGGCCCCCGGCGAGGTGCTGACCCTGATGGGCCCGAGCGGCTGCGGCAAGAGCTCCCTGCTGGCGGCTCTGGCGGGGGTGCTGCCCCCTGGGCCTATCCGGCTGGCGGGGGAGATAGGGCTCGGCGAGCGGCTGCTCACCCCCCTGGCGCCCCAGGCGCGGCGCATCGGCATGCTGTTTCAGGACGATCTGCTGTTTGCCCATCTGACGGTGGCAGAGAACCTGATGTTCGGCATGCCGGCGCATCTCAGGGGGATGGGGGCGAGACGGGCCTGCGCCCTCGAGGCGCTGGCAGAGGTGGGGCTGGCAGGGCAGGCGGACAAGCTGCCGGGCCAGCTCTCCGGCGGTCAGAAGGCGCGCGTCAGCCTGCTGCGGGCCCTGCTGGCAGAGCCAGAGGCCCTGCTGCTGGACGAGCCCTTCTCCCGGCTGGACAAGCCGCTACGCGCGGCCTTCAGAACCCTGGTGTTCGAGCGGCTCAAGACACTCGGCATACCCGCCCTGCTGGTCACCCACGACGAGGAGGATGCCCCGGGGGCTATCCTGACACTCACCACTCCCTGCTTGACCAAAGAGGACTCCGACCTTGTTTGACCGCCACCTGATCCCCCTCATTCGCCGCCCTCTCCAGCTGCTGGCCGCCCCCCTGTGCCGGGCCGGGATCAGTGCCAACCAGATAAGCCTCATCGGCTTTGCCGTCGGCATGCTGGCGCTGCCGCTGCTGGCACTGGGCTGGCACGGCTGGGCCCTCGCCGCCATCCTGTTCAACCGGCTGCTGGACGGCCTGGATGGGGCCGTGGCGCGCCAGACCGGGATCACCGACTGCGGCGGCTTCCTCGACATCAGCCTCGACTTCATCTTCTATGCCGCCGTGGTGCTGGGCTTTGCCCTTGCAGCCCCCGCCAACGCCCTGCCCGCCGCCACCCTGCTGTTCGCCTTCATGGGCACGGGCTCGAGCTTTCTCGCCTTTGCCATCATGGCGGGCAAGCGCGGCATCGAGAATCCGGTCTACCACCACAAGTCCCTCTACTATCTGGGCGGCCTGACCGAGGGGAGCGAGACCATCGCCCTGTTCGTGCTGATGTGCCTCTGGCCCGCCGCCTTCGCCCCGCTCGCCTACGGCTTTGCCCTGCTCTGCGCCATCACCACCCTGACCCGGCTCTGGAGCGGCTACCACACCCTGCGTTGAGAGGAGAGGGGCCTGTCGGTGAATTCAGCGGCGGATGAATATGGGCCCCAGGCCCTGCACTGAGCACTTGCGCATGGACGCCAATGTTTTACCATGACGACACTCTTTTTCAGGCTCACGAGAACCATATGCGTCGCCTTCTCCTCACCCTCTCCCTGTTCCCTCTGCTGTATGGCTGCAGCAGCACACCGGCCCCCAAGCCCGTGGTCAAGCCGCAGCCCCAGAGCGCCTTCATCAATCAGACGCCGCCGAGCAAACCTTTCTATCAGCAGGGGGTCAGCAAGGGAGACTTCGCCAACCGCAGCAACGTGGATCAGTTCGTGCAACGCATGGTCGACAAGCACGGCTTCAACGGCGCCGAGCTGCATAGGGTGCTGGCCCAGGCCGAACGCTACGACTGGATCATCCGGCTGATGGACGCCCAGGCGCCCACCA
This sequence comes from Aeromonas sp. QDB31, assembly GCF_027707605.1. Classification (NCBI taxonomy): domain Bacteria; kingdom Pseudomonadati; phylum Pseudomonadota; class Gammaproteobacteria; order Aeromonadales; family Aeromonadaceae; genus Aeromonas; species Aeromonas sp. QDB31. Next base: position 211,275 of record NZ_JAPCIX010000003.1, read on the forward strand.
CCACGCCCCCCACAGGGCCGACCGGTGCCTGGAATCGCTACCGCGCCAAGTTCATCACCCCGGACAATGTGCAAAACGGCGTCAGCTTCTGGCGTGAGTACGAGAGCGAGCTCAATCGGGCGCAGCAGATCTACGGAGTGCCCCCCGAGATCATCGTCGGCATCATAGGGGTGGAGACCCGCTGGGGCCGGGTGATGGGCAAGACCCGCATCCTGGATGCCCTGGCGACCCTGGCGTTCGACTATCCGCGCCGGGCGACCTTCTTCACCGGCGAGCTGGAGGCCTTCCTGGTGATGACCCGGGATGAGGGCATGGATCCCACCGAACCCAAGGGCTCCTACGCCGGTGCCATGGGCTATGGCCAGTTCATGCCGTCGAGCTTCCGCAGCTATGCGGTGGACTTCAACGGCAATGGCCACACCAATCTGTGGGATCCGGTGGATGCCATCGGCAGCGTGGCCAACTACTTCAAGGCCCATGGCTGGGAGAAGGGGCAACCGGTGGCGGTACGCGGTCAGGGCCAGCTGCCCGGCTATGAGCACGGCTTCCAGACCCGCTACCCGGTCACCACCCTGCGCGGGGCAGGGCTGGCCCCCACATCGTCGCTCGGCAACCACAAGGAGGCGAGCCTGCTGCGCCTGGACGTGGGCACCGGTTATCAGTACTGGTATGGCCTGCCGAACTTCTACGCCATCACCCGCTACAACCACAGCACCCACTACGCCATGGCGGTGTGGCAGCTGGGTCTGGCGGTCAGGGATGCCAGAGGCGGCTACTGAGCCAGCCCCACCCTACGAAAACGGGCCCATCGGGCCCGTTTTGCTATTCGTTTTCCAGCAGCCAGCGCTTGAGCAGAGCAGCCAGTTGCCCCTGCTCCTCGTTCGTCAGCGGGGCCAGCAGGCGTCGTTCGTTCGCCACGTGGCGCTCCACCGCCTGATCGACCAGCTCCCGCCCCGGCTCCGTCAGGCAGACCAAGAGGCTTCGCCTGTCATCGGGGGAGGCTTCACGTCTTATCAGGCCACGCTGCTCCAGCTTGTCGAGCCTGGCCGTCATGGCCCCCGAGCTCAACATGGCGGACTGGTAGAGGGCGGTCGGGGTCAGCGGCTCACCGGCCCGGCGCAGGGTTGCCAGTATGTCGAAGTCCGAGCCCAGCAGGCCGCACCCCTTGAGCTCTTCACTCACCTCGCGCCCGGCGATGGCCGCCATGCGCGCCACCCGCCCCAGCACCCCCATGGGGGAGCAGTCGAGATCCGGTCGCTGCCGCGCCCACTGGGCCAGCAACAGGTCTACATGATCACTATCCATTCCGGCTCCATTATCTTTTCGAAAAGATACTTGATAATAAACTAACTCGCGGCTAATTTATCTTTACTTAAAGATACTTTATTGCGAGACAACCATGCCACTGCTGATTGCCCTGCTCGCCCCCCTGCTCTGGGGCAGTACCTATGCCGTCGTCAGCCTCTACCTGACCGACTACTCCCCCTACTGGGTGGCCGTGTGGCGGGCGCTGCCGGCCGGTATACTGCTGTTGCTGCTCCATCCCCGCCGGCCACCCCTCACCTGGAACCGGCAGTTTCTGCTGGCGTTTTGCAACATCACCGCCTTCTTTGCCCTGCTGTTAGTGGCGGCCTATCGCCTGCCGGGGGCGGTGGCGGGCACTCTGGGCGCCACCCTGCCGCTGATCCTGATGGGGCTCGCCTGGTGGCAGGATGGCAAGCGACCCAGCCTGAAGTGGCTGCTGCTGGGCCTGATGGGGCTCGCGGGTGTGCTCCTGCTGCTCAATCCCTCCGCCAACCTGGATCCCGTCGGGGTGGCGTGCGCCCTGCTGGCCACCCTGCTCATCGGCCAGTCCAGCCGCTGGATGCAACGCTGGCCGGTGAGCGATCTGCTGGCGCTGACCGCCTGGCAACTGCTGCTCGGGGGCCTGATGCTGATCCCGCTCGCCTGGTGGCTGGCGGGCCCCATGCCGCTGCCACAGCCGGCGAGTGCCCCCGGGCTCATCTGGCTGGTCCTGCTCAACACGGCGCTGGCCTACTGGGCCTGGCTGTGGGGGCTCAAGCGCCACGGTCCCGAGGTGATGGGCATGCTGGCCCTCACCAACCCCATGGTGGCTGTCTCCTTCGGCGTGCTGCTGGTGGGAGAGACCCTGGACGGCCGCCAGTGGCTCGGCATCGCGGTGATCCTGCTATCCCTGTTCCTGATGAAGCTGCCGACCCGGCCCCTCTTCAAGGGTGGGCAGGTTGCCAAGGCTTGCCCAGACCAGCCGGGAAATGGCTGATCGGGCACCAGATCCCCGCCAGGCACACAGCAAAAAGGAGCCGATATGGCTCCTTTTTATGCGCTTCAGTGACTGGCTTCAGGCTCAGACGCCGGCCTTGGCCAGGGCCGCGGAGACGATCTGCTGAGCCTCCTGCTGAATCAGGTCCAGGTGCGCCTCGCCCTTGAAGCTTTCCATGTAGATCTTGTAGATGGACTCGGTGCCCGAGGGGCGCGCCGCGAACCAGCCGTTCTCGGTCACCACTTTCAGGCCGCCGATGGCAGCATCGTTGCCGGGAGCCTTGGTCAGCTTGGCAAGGATGGGCTCGCCGGCCAGGGTCGAGGCTTCCACCAGCGCCGGATCCAGCTTGGAGAGCACCGCCTTCTGGGCGCTGTTGGCGGGAGCGTCGATGCGGCGGTAGCTGGAGCGACCGAACTTCGCTTCCAGGGCATCGTAGTGGGCCTGGGGATCCTTGCCGGTGACGGCCAGGATCTCGGCGGCCAGCAAGGCCAGGATGAAGCCATCCTTGTCGGTGGTCCAGACGCTGCCGTCCTTGCGCAGGAAGGAGGCGCCCGCGCTCTCCTCGCCGCCGAAGCCGAACTCGCCGCTGTAGAGGCCATCCACGAACCACTTGAAGCCGACCGGCACCTCTTTCAGGGTGCGGCCGATCTCGCCGGCGACCCGATCGATCATGGAAGAGGAGACCAGCGTCTTGCCGACCGCAGCCGTCTTGGGCCAGCCGGTTCTGTGGGTGAACAGATACTGGATGGCCACCGCCAGATAGTGGTTCGGGTTCATCAGACCCGCCTTGGTGACGATGCCGTGACGGTCGTAGTCAGGGTCGTTGCCAAGGGCGATGTCGAACTTGTCTTTCAGGGCAATCAGGCCCGCCATGGCGAAGGGGCTGGAGCAGTCCATCCGGATCTTGCCGTCCTTGTCCAGGGTCATGAAGGAGAAGGTCGGATCGACCTTGTAGTTCACCACCTCGATGTCGAGATCGTAGCGCTTGGCGATCACATCCCAGTAGGCCACGCCAGAGCCGCCGAGCGGATCCACCCCGATCTTGATGCCAGCCTGCTTGATGGCGGCCAGGTCCAGCACGTTCTCGAGATCGTCCACATAGGGGGTGACATAGTCGTGCTCGACCACGAACTCACTCGCCAGGGCCTCGGCGAACGGCATCCGCTTCACGCCGGCCAGACCGGCTTCCAGAATGGCGTTGGCGCGGTCTTCCACCCACTTGGTGATCTCCCCTTCGGCAGGACCGCCGTGAGGGGGGTTGTACTTGAAGCCACCGTCTTCCGGCGGGTTGTGGGACGGGGTGATCACCACACCGTCCGCCAGGGCCGCTGGCTTGCCGGCGTTGTGGCGCAGGATGGCGTGGGAGATGACCGGGGTCGGCGTGAAGCCCAGACCAGCCTGGATGCGAGTCTCGACGCCATTGGCCGCCAGCACTTCCACCGCGCTGGAGAACGCCGACTCAGAGAGGGCGTGGGTGTCCATGCCCACAAACAGCGGGCCCGTGATGCCGGCCTGCTGGCGATACTCCACCAGCGCCTGAGTCACCGCCAGGATATGGGATTCGGTGAAGGCGTTGTGCAGGGCGCTGCCGCGGTGGCCAGAGGTGCCGAAGGCCACCCGCTGCTCGGGGCGGCTCATGTCCGGCTTGTTGAGGTAGTAGGCGCTGACCAGACGGGGAATGTTGGTCAGATCGCTTATACGGGCCGGCTTGCCGGCGTGGGAATGCTGTGCCATGGCGTTTTCCTTGGTGAGACCTTGCCTGGCAAGGCCTTGAGTCTGTGATGCGTTAAACTGCGCCGCACACCCGAGCCGTCAGAGCCTCGTCATAACCCATGCTGGCCATCAGCTGGGCCACCATGTTCTGCTTGCGGCTGGTGTTGGTGTTGGTGATGACCCAGAACGGGGTATCCGGCACCTGCTTGGGCTTGGTGGTGCTGCCGCTGGCACGCAGTGCCTCGGGATCCCGGGAAAAATAGACGCGCTTGCGCCCCTTTATCTCGGTCGCCTGAGTGAAGCTATCCGGGTTGTCCCGGTACAGAGTGCTGAGCACCAGCATGAAGCGGTTGATGGACTTCTCTTCTTTTTGCAGCTCGTCGGAATCGAGCAGGGCTTCCAGTCCCATGGCATCGGCCAGGGGTTGAGGCTGGGCCACAGGTGCAACCGGCACTGTCGTCCCCGCCTTGACGGGTTGTTCCAGCAGACGGCGCAGGATATCGGAGGCACTCTCGCCGATGTGCCGGGTCTGGCTCGCGATAAAGAAGTAGAGATCGTCATCAAGCTCGATGGTTTTCATAGGGATGCGCTGGACTCGTCGAAATTCGGATGCGGCGATTATACATAGGCAAACCCGGCAGCCCAAGGGAGGGGCTGGCAGATGTGCATGAATCTCCTTGAGAATACGGCATAATACGGGGCCAGGTGTGTGATCCCCCGCACTGATAGCCGATCCCGGGTCGTTTTTTTGGAAAAAAAACCACAAAATAATCCCCCCTGAGGAATGAAATCCTTTTCTTTCAGTGTGTTAAAAATATGGCGAAACAGCCCACGACCGATAAGGTGTCATTTTGCAACAAAACTCATTATTGAATTTCAAGGATCAAGGACAAGGCCCGGTCGTCGTGCTGATCCACGGCCTGTTCGGCAGCCTGGACAACCTGGGCCTGCTGGCCCGTCCCCTCAGCGAGCAGTACAGGGTCATCAGCGTCGATCTGCGCAACCACGGTGCCTCCTTTCACAGCGGCGAGATGAGCTATCCACAGCAGGGGGCGGATGTGATCGCCCTGCTGGATCAGCTCGGGCTTGAGCAGGTGGCCCTCGTAGGTCACTCCATGGGGGGCAAGGTAGCCATGCAGGTCGCCAAGCAGGCCCCTGCTCGGGTCGACCGGCTGGTGGTGGCCGACATCGCCCCGGTGGCCTATCCCCATGCCCGCCACCAGAATGTGTTCGCCGGACTCAACGCCACGCTCGAGCGCCTTCCTCAAAGCCGCAGCGAGGCGGAAGCCATCCTGGCTGAACATATCGAAATCCCCGGGGTGCGCCAGTTCCTGCTCAAGTCCTTCGCCAAAACCGAGGCGGGCTGGGGCTGGCGTTTCAATGTGCCGGCCCTTGAGCACAACTACGCCAACATCATGGGCTGGCCCGACGACCAGACCCGCTTCGAGGGGCAGACCCTGTTCATCAAGGGGGGGGATTCCGACTATATGCAGCCCCAATACACCGAGACTGTGATGGCACAATTCCCGGCAGCAAAGGCCCGCATCATCGCCGGAACTGGTCACTGGCTGCACGCCGAAAAGCCGGCGTTGTTCAACAAACTGGTTGTGGATTTCCTGTCGACAGGCGGTTAACAGTTTCAAATCCTTTGTGATATAGTGCGCCCTTCATAAGGAGTGCGCGCAATCCATGCTGAGTGAACACATCGATCTGATCGAGAGTCTGGGCCTGAAGCTGTTCTTCGTGGCCATCTTCCTGCTGATTGGTCTGGCCATTCACGACGTTCTCAAACGCGGCAACGTGCCCCGTTTCGGTCGTCTCATCGTCTGGCTGGTTCTGTTTCTGGGTTGCGCGGGTTTTGTCGCCAAGGGGCTGATCGAAATGGGCTGGGAAGGCTCAGGGATCGGCTAACTACTTTTCATCTGTGATGTATGGCCAAACAGCAAACTGATCGAACAACACTGGATCTGTTCGCAACTGAGAAGCGCCCCGGCAGGCCAAAGACCAATCCACTCCCCCGTGAGACCCAACTCAAGATCAACAAGCGCAACCAGCTCAAGCGCGATCGGGAGAACGGCCTGAAACGGGTCGAGTTAAAGGTGGAGGCCGAATTGCTGGAGCGCCTGAACCAACTTGCGCTACAACAGAACGTCAGCCGAGCCGAGCTGATCCAATCTATCCTGAAGCAACAGATTGAGTCTGCGCATGCAGCAGGCATCGCAATCTGAACCGTTAAGCATTAACCAGATACGGGTAACTAAACACTATGGCTAGTGTAGGTCTGTTTTTCGGCAGCGATACCGGTAATACCGAAGCTGTCGCCAAGATGATCCAGAAAGAACTGGGCAAACAACTGATTGAAGTCCGTGACATTGCCAAGAGCAGCAAGGCCGACATCGACAGCTTCGATCTGCTGATGTTCGGTATCCCGACTTGGTACTACGGCGAAGCCCAGGCCGATTGGGATGACTTCTTCCCCGAGCTCGAAGAGATCGACTTCAACAACAAGCTTGTTGCCATCTTCGGCTGCGGCGATCAGGAAGACTATTCCGAATATTTCCTCGACGCCATGGGCACCCTGCGTGACATCGTCGAAGCCAAAGGTGCCATCATCATCGGCCACTGGCCAACCGCGAGCTACGAGTTCGAGGCCTCCAAGGCACTGGTAGATGACAAGCACTTCGTCGGTCTGGGCATCGATGAAGATCGCCAGCCGGAGCTGACTGCCGAGCGCGTCAAGGGCTGGTGCAAGCAGTTGCACGAAGAGATGTGTCTGAGCGAGCTGGAGTAATCTCCCTCCTCTGACAACAAGGGCCCCTCTGGGGCCCTTGTTGTTTTTACTCCTTCATGGTCGATGCAGCCTGACCCGGCGTCCTGTGCTCCGGCTTGGGTTTCACATACAGGGTGCGCCTGACCTGGGCCACCAGCTCGCCCCGCTTGTCCTGCACCTGCACCTCGAACTCGGGGAAATGCTTGTTGCCCCCCTCGGTCGCCGCCACGATCGATGCCAGCTTGGCGTCGGTCAGGTTGAACTCCGCCACCAGCATCCCCTTGCCAGGCTTGATGAAATTGATGCTGCCCGCCTTGTCCCAGACGTAATAACGGTTCTTGAAATGGCCCATCAGCATCAGCGGATAGATGGGATCCGTCATGGCGAACATGCTGCCGCCGAACTGGGTCCGGTTGGCATTCTTGTTCCACCAGCGGGACTTCAAGGTGACCCGACAGAAGCGAAAATCAGGGCTCAATGTTTCTATCTTGATGCCAGCACCCCAGAACGGAGGCCAGGCGTTGAGGGCATGGCGCACCCAGGCCGCGTTGTCAAAAAGCCAATCCATGGATCTCATCCGACCAGACTATAGAGAAGTGACATAGTATCAACATTCCCTCGCCGAGCAAGCCTGAACCGGGCTGGCCAGATTAATCTTCCAGAGGGGGGAAATGTGCTAAACCCCTTGAATTACTGGGTTTATTTTTGACTTGGCTACGACCTATAATGACAGGCCAAGCGAGTTCGTGGTTGCCATTCCAGCGGCAGTCAATCAAAATAACCACACCTTCGAGAATGCGAATAAATAGAATATGGCAGACAACAACCAAGCGTTAAAAAAGGCCGGGCTCAAGATCACCTTGCCCCGCGTCAAGATCCTGGAAATCCTGCAACAGCCGGACTGCCAGCACACCAGTGCGGAAGATCTGTACAAACGGCTGATCGATCAGGGTGAGGAGATTGGTCTCGCTACCGTCTATCGCGTTCTCAACCAGTTTGATGATGCCGGTATCGTCACCCGTCACCACTTCGAAGGGGGCAAGTCGGTGTTCGAGCTGGCGACCCAGGAGCATCACGACCACCTGGTCTGCCTCGACTGTGGCAAGGTGATCGAGTTCTCTGACGAGGTGATCGAGCAGCGTCAGCGCGACATCGCCAAACACCACAATATCCGCCTGACCAACCACAGCCTCTATCTCTATGGTCACTGCGTGAACGGTGACTGCAAACACGACGAATAACGCCGTCGGCTGCGAGCAGCCATGAAAAAGCCAGCATCACGCTGGCTTTTTTTTGTCCGCAATCCGGACCAGAGTGGCAGGGTCTCCCCTGCCCTCTGCCTGTCAGACGGCAGCCATCAGGCCTCGGCCTTGCCCCAGACATCGCGCAGAGCCACGGTGCGGTTGAACACCAGGTGCTCCGGGCTTGAGAGCTTGTTGTCGGCGCAAAAATACCCTTCACGCTCGAACTGGTAGGCAAACTCAGGCTTGGCGTCCTTGAGGGACGCCTCGACCCGGGCACCGGCGATGATCACCAGGGAATCCGGGTTGAGCGCCGCCTCGAAGTCGTCCTCGGCACCGGGGTTCGGCATCTTGAACAGACGGTCGTAGAGACGGATCTCGGCCGGCAGGGAGTGAGTAGCGCTGACCCAGTGGATCACGCCCTTCACCTTGCGGCCATCAGCCGGATCCTTGCCCAGGGTTTCGGGATCGTAGGAGCAGTAGATACAGGTGACCTTGCCGTCCGCATCCTTCTCGACCCGCTCGGCCTTGATGACGTAGGCGTTGCGCAGGCGTACTTCCTTGCCCAGCACCAGCCGCTTGAACTGCTTGTTCGCTTCTTCCTTGAAGTCCGCCTCGTCGATGAAGATCTCGCGGGTGAAGTTCAGCTCGCGGGTACCCATCTCGGCATTGCTCGGGTGCGCCGGTGCGGTCAGCACCTCATCGGCGGCCAGGTTCTCGATGACCACTTTCACCGGATGAAGCACCGCCATGGCACGGGGGGCGTTCTCGTTGAGATCGTCACGGATGCAGGCTTCCAGCATGCTCATCTCGACGATGTTGTCCTGCTTGGTCACGCCGATGCGCTGGCAGAACTCGCGGATGGAGGCCGGGGTGTAACCACGGCGACGCAGCCCGGAGACGGTCAGCATGCGCGGATCGTCCCAACCGCTGACGTGCCCCTCGGTCACCAGCAGGTTCAGCTTGCGCTTGGACATGACGGTGTACTCGAGGTTCAGACGAGAGAACTCGTACTGACGCGGGTGACAGTCGATGCTGATGTTGTCCAGCACCCAGTCATAGAGGCGACGGTTGTCCTGGAACTCCAGGGTGCACAGGGAGTGGGTGATCCCCTCCAGGGCGTCCGAGATGCAGTGGGTGAAGTCATACATCGGGTAGATGCACCACTTGTCACCGGTCTGGTGGTGGTGGGCAAACTTGATGCGATAGATGACGGGATCGCGCATCACCATGAAGGGGGATGCCATGTCGATCTTGGCGCGCAGGCAGGCGCTGCCTTCGGCCATCTCGCCGCTCTTCATCTTGGCAAACAGCGCCAGGTTCTCTTCCACGCTGCGATCGCGGAACGGGCTGTTCTTGCCAGGGGCGGTCAGGGTGCCGCGGTATTCGCGCATCTGCTCGGGGGAAAGCTCGTCCACATAGGCCAGACCCTTCTCGATGAGCTCGATGGCATAGCCGTGCAGCTTGTCGAAATAGTCGGAGGAGTAGCAGATCTCGCCGCTCCACTGGAAGCCGAGCCACTGTACGTCCTGCTTGATGGACTCCACGAACTCGATGTCTTCCTTCGCAGGGTTGGTGTCATCGAAGCGCAGATTGCACTGGCCCTGATAGTCACGGGCGATGCCGAAGTTCAGGCAGATGGACTTGGCGTGGCCGATATGGAGATAACCGTTCGGCTCCGGCGGAAAACGGGTATGCACGCTCTTGTGCTTACCGCTGGCCAGATCTTCATCGATGATCTGACGGATAAAGTTGGTTGGGCTGCTCGCCTCGCTCATGGCTCACCTCAAAAATGCGTCACTGGCGGAAGTTGTGCCGGTTGGCACCCTCATCACCCCGCCGTCAAGCCGGATATGATCCCTCATTACGCGCCCTGCCTCAACCTGAATTTGGCTAATCCGGGCCATTGGCGTGCTAAAAACGGGAAACAGCGGGAGCCCCTCTGAACCCTGGCTAAAAAAAGCCCCGCACGAGGCGGGGTCACAAGTGATGAAAAACAGACAATACACACACAACAAAGGTTCACACGCACAGTCAACCTTTCCCAAAGCCGATGACCTATCGGTCTTGGGAAAGGCGGGTCTTGCGACCCACCTTGCGTTATGGATTGAGGACTATCAGTTCAGCTCGGTGACGCGGCTGGTGCGCTTGCCATCGAAGCTGGTGGTACGCAGCCAGACCTTGCCTGTCACGCTCGGCTTGGCGGCGGCGTCATAGGCGGTCCAGTTGGTGCCGTCCAGGCTGTACTGGATGGGCAGACCCGGCAGATCCACGTTCGCTTCCAGCTTGCCGTTCACCACCTTGGCGCCAGGCACCGAGAGGCGGTATTCAACACCGGCCTGGTCGAGTTTGGGCAGCACGCGCTGACCCAGCAGGTTGGCGAACTGGTTCCACTCCTTGTTCAGGGTGGCCTTGTTGACGTGCTTGGTGGTACCGGAGAACTCACGACCCTTCACGTAATCCAGCTCGAAGCCACCCTTGTGCCAGGCGCGCTCGGCCACGGAGAAGATGCGCGGGTAGACCATGTACTCGTACTGGGCATCGGTGCGCACTGTCTCGCTCCACTGCTGACCGGAGATCCCCTTGAACTTGACCGGATCCTGGTCACCCTTGGCCACGAAGGCGTTGCCGTCGCGGTCAACCGAGGTCTCGGCGTTCTGCGGCAGGTTTTCCGGGGCGAAGGCGAACACCTTGCGGGTGTCGTTGAAGCGGGTTGCCCAGTAGTAGCCACGCTCGGCCGGGTGTACCTCGTTCGGGAAGTCGAAGTAGAGGTAGTCCGGGTTCGAGAGCACAACATCATAGCCCTTGTGCGCCCACTTCATCGCCTCGTTGAAGCCACCCCAGTAGAGGGTTTCCCAGAAGTTGACCCGGGTCTTCTCGGTGGCGAACACGCTGGCGTCCGTAGCGTACTTCAGACCATCTTCCCACGCCTGCAGGGTGGAGAAGCCGTGGCCCTTGACCATCTCGCTCACTTCCTTGGCGAAGTGGACAGGCAGCTCGGCCACATCCTTGATCTTGCCATCGTCGATCATCTTCTGGCACAGGGGGGACTTGCCGAACGGCTTGTCCTGCTTGCTGGAGTCGACGTTGCCCTTCCAGGCCACCAGATCGGCTTTCTGGGTAACGGCCGGATCCTGATAGCCACCGCCCTGCATGATGTTCTTCGCCTCGTCACCACCGTAGTGCCAAGCGGTCAGGGGCTGGCCGGCTGCCTGGTGCATCTGAGCCACTTCATCCATCACCTTGGCCACGAAGGTGGCGGCACCCGGCTGGCAGGGGTTGATGAAGGACATCTTGTCGTAGAACTGCACCGAGGTGACGTTGGAGGTGTCATCCGGGTCAGTCAGACGGAACTGGTTCGCTTCCGCTTCCTTCCCTTCCGCCAGCAGACGTTTGTAGCGCGCCTCCATGGAGACCACGGCGGCACGGGCGTGAGCCGGCATGTTGATCTCGGGGATCACGGTCACGCCGCGAGCCTTGGCGTAGCGCACCAGGTCGATGTAGTCGGACTTGCTGTAGAAGCCGGAGCCCATGTTGTCGCTGGTGGGGCCTGAGCCGAGCTGCGGCATCAGGCACTGGGTCTCGGAGAGATCGTGACAACGCTGGCTGCCGACGTCGGTCAGCTCCGGCAGGCCTGGGATCTCGATGCGCCAGCCTTCATCGTTGGTCAGGCCAAGGTGCAGCACGTTGAGCTTCATGGCAGACATCTGGTCAACCAGCTTCTTCATGGTCTCAGAGCTTCTGAAGTGGCGGGCCACGTCGGTCTGCATGCCGCGGTATTCAAAGCGCGGCGCATCCTCGACGCTCATCTGGCTCACCAGCTTGTCGTTGACCCCCAAGAGGGAGATCAGGGACTGGGCGCCCCAGAAGGCCCCGTCGATGTCATGACCCTGCACCACAGTGCCTTTGGCGCCTATGGTCATGTCATAGCCTTCGGCCTGCTTGAGCTTGCTGCCGAGCTTGATGGTGACCGGGTAGCCGGTGTCGGAGAGGGTAACACCCAGCTTGGTCAGTTGAGCCTTGATGGCCTCGGCGCGATCGCTTGGCAGGTCCAGGGCATTGAGCTTGATGGTGGAGAAGTCGACCTGGGGACCGGCCTTGACCACCTGTTTCATCGGGGTCGGCAGTATCTGGTCGTCAATCTTGCCGGCAGGCAGCAGGGTGCTGGTCTGGTTGGCGGCAAAACGGGTCTCGCTGTTCATCAGGATGTTGTTGTCATCCTTGGTGCGCTTCCAGCCGTCGGCCGGCATCGGCTTCTCGTAGGTGGTGGCATCGTCGATGTTGCTCATGCTGGCCAGCACTTTCGGCTCGGCCCCTTCACTGGCGACATACCAGTTCGGCATGATGTCAGATTCGAACAATACCCAGTACTCCACCACCAGGGGCACTTCGACCGTGGCGTCCTTGGCAAAGCCCTGGAACTTCTCGGTTGGCGTCAAACGATAGAGGTCGCCGGTCAGGTGGGTGATGGTGAACTGGTCGTTGTCCACCCGCTGGATGCGGCGGATGGAGGAGACATAGATGCTCCAGTCCTTGGAGGTGACGTCGGCACCGGTATTGGTCAGGTGCAGCTTGGCAACACCACAGCTCGCCCACTCGGAACCCAGGGCCTGGCAGTCGAGGCCGGCGCCAGCGCCGTCATTGGTGACGACTTCGTACTTGACGACCAGATTGCTGGCGAGGGAATCGACCACGGCTTGCTTGGCGGCATCGGCTGCCTGGACCTGGCTGACGAAAACGGTAGACATGGCAATGGCTAACAGAGAATGTTTCAAGTTCATAACTGCTGCTCTCATTTGAAGTAAAGGTTGGATTTTCTTGGCTTTTTTTATATGGGGCCCCGGGAACGGGGCCCTTAGTTATGTCAACAATGGACTTAGACTTGAGGTGAGCGAGTCGCTCGATTAACGCAGGGCTTTCATCTCACCGGCGATGATTTCGGCCAAGGGGCCCAGAATCACCTGCAGGTTCTGCTCACCGAGCTTGACCACACCGGCCGCGCCCAGGGCTTTGAGCTTGCGCTCATCGACTATGCTGCGATCTTTCAGGGTCAGACGCAGACGGGTGATGCAGGCATCTATGGTCACCAGGTTGTCCTGGCCACCCAGCACTTCCAGATACTGGCGAGCCAGCTCGGTGCGGTCGGTGGTCTGGGCCTGTACCGGCACGGCTTCGTCATCTTCACGACCCGGGGTTTTCAGGTTGAACTTGACGATAACGGCACGGAAGATGGCGTAGTAGAGACCGAAGAACACCAGGCCTTGTACCAGCAGCATGTACCACTGGGTCGCCAGCGGGTTGCGCGATTGGATGAACATATCGACGAAACCGGCGCTGAAGCCGAAGCCAGAAATCCAGTGCATGCTGGCGGCGATGAACACGGACAGACCGGTCAGCAGGGCGTGGATGACATAGAGCACCGGCGCCACGAACATGAAGGAGAACTCGAGCGGCTCGGTCACCCCGGTGAAGAAGGCGGCAAAGGCGGCTGCGATCATGATGGAGGCAACTTTCTCTTTGTGCTCTTTCTTCGCGCTGTGGTAGATGGCCAGTGCCGCACCCGGCAGACCGAACATCATGATGGGGAAGAAGCCAGCCTGGTACATGCCGGTCACGCCCACGACAGCCTTGCCGGCGTCGATGGAGGATTGGCCACCCAGGAAGTTCGGGATGTCGTTGATGCCGGCCACATCGAACCAGAACACCGAGTTCAGGGCGTGGTGCAGACCGACCGGGATCAGCAGACGGTTGAAGAAGGCGTAGATGCCGGCACCGGTGGAGCCCATGCTGACGATGGATTCACCGAAGGAGACCAGGCCACCATAGATAATCGGCCAGACGGCCATCAGGATGAAGGAGACCACTATCATGACAACGGAGGTCACGATCGGCACCAGACGACGGCCGGAGAAGAAGGCCAGCGCCTTGTGCAGCTCGACGCCACTGAAGCGGTTGTACAGCTCAGCTGCGATGACACCGGTCAAGATACCGATGAACTGGTTCTCGATTTTACCGAAGGCAGCAGGGACCTGGTCCAGCGGGATCTGCTGGATCTGCGAGACCGCACCCGGGCTCAGTAGGGTGGTCACTACCAGATAGCCGACCAGACCGGCCAGCGCGGCAGAACCGTCTTTATCCTTGGACATGCCATAGGCGACACCCACGGCAAACAGGATGGCCATCTTGTCGATGATGGCGGCACCCGCCTTGATCAAGAAAGCCGCCAGCGCGCTTTCGCCACCCCAACCGTTAGGGTCAATCCAGTAGCCAATCCCCATCAGGATCGCTGCGGCAGGCAATACCGCTACCGGCACCATCAGGGCACGGCCGATCTTTTGCAAATAACCGAGAATGTTCACGGTTCCTCTCCTTAGTTGATGTTTTTCTAGAAATTAAGTGCTTATCACGTTCGACGCATAAGCCATCAAGGCTTGATTGGCAGTCTATTTGTTTTATTTCGCTTCGCAAATTAATAAACCAGCTTTCGTGATCATTATCACTCAACAGAGATAAAGGTAGCGGATAGATGTGGCTTAGTTCGCAATCTTTATTTACGCTATAAAACAACTTGAATCCGTGTTTGGTCCCTTGCCGTCAATCCTGTGCGGCAACCGTTCTGAGGTATATAGAATGCGCCTGATCCCGTTGAAGTCTGCCAGCCAGGTGGGTCTCTGGTCTGCCCGTTACATCGTTGACCGCATCAATGCGTTCAAACCGACCAGCGATCGCCCCTTCGTACTGGGCCTGCCCACCGGCGGCACGCCGCTGACGACCTACAAGCGCCTGATCGAGTTGCACCAGGCCGGTGAGGTGAGCTTCGAGCACGTGGTGACCTTCAACATGGACGAGTACGTGGGCCTGCCGAAGGAGCACCCGGAGAGCTACCACAGCTTCATGCACAATAACTTCTTCAACCTGGTTGACATTCGCCCGGAAAACATCAACATCCTCAACGGCAATGCCGAGGATCTGGTGGCCGAGTGCAAGCGCTATGAGGACAAGATCAAGTCCTATGGCCGGATCAACCTGTTCATGGGCGGCGTCGGCAACGACGGCCACATCGCCTTCAACGAGCCGGCCTCCTCCCTGGCCTCCCGTACCCGGGTCAAGACCCTGACCGAGGATACCCGCATCGCCAACTCCCGCTTCTTCGGTGGCGACATGGAGCAGGTGCCCAAGCTGGCGCTGACCGTGGGCGTGGGCACCCTGATGGATGCCGAAGAGATCATGATCCTGGTGACAGGCCACGCCAAGGCCCTGGCCCTGCAGGCCGCGGTGGAAGGCTGCGTCAACCACATGTGGACCATCTCCACCCTGCAACTGCATCCCAAGGGCATGATGGTGTGCGACGAGCCCTCCACCATGGAGCTGAAAGTCAAGACGGTCCGTTACTTCCAGCAGCTGGAAGCCGCCAACATCGACCGCCTGTAAGGAGCCGTCATGTACGCACTGACTAATTGCACCCTCTATACCGGCAGCTGCGTGCTGACCGGCCACGGCGTACTGATCGAAGGCGACAAGATTGTCGCCATCTCCCACCTGGCCGAACTGCCAGCGGGCATTGAGCAGATTGATCTCAAGGGCGCCAACCTCAGCGCCGGCTTCATCGACGTCCAGCTCAACGGCTGCGGTGGCGTCATGTTCAACGGTCACATCACCACAGAGACCCTGGCCACCATGCAGGCGGCCAATCTCAAGTCCGGTACCACCAGCTTCCTGCCGACCCTGATCACCAGTCCGGATGCCGACATGAAGCTGGCGGTGGCGGTGACCCGCGACTACATGGCCGCCCGTCCGAATGAGGTGCTGGGGGTCCATCTGGAAGGGCCCTACACCAACCTCAAGCGCAAGGGCATACACCCGGCCGAGCAGATCCGTCAGCCCGTCGACGAGATGATCGATTTCTTCTGCGCCAACAGCGACGCCATCGCCAAGATCACCCTGGCGCCGGAGCGCAACAAGCCGGAGCACATCCGTCGACTGGTGGAGGCCGGCATCCTGGTCTCAGCCGGTCACACCGCTGCCAGCTATGACCAGGCCATGGCCGGGTTTGACAACGGCATGCGCTTTGCCACCCACCTCTACAACGCCATGACCCCGACCCTGAACGGTCGCGAGCCTGGCGTGGTGGGCGCCATCTACGATCGCAAGGATGTCTATGCGGGCATCATCGTCGACGGTCACCATGTGCACTGGGCCAACGTGCGCCTGGCACACAGGATCCTCGGCGAGAAACTGGTGCTGGTCACCGATGCCACCGCCGCGGCGGGTGCACCGGAAGGCTTTGAGCAGTTTGATTTTTGTGGCGCAACCGTCTATTTCCGCGATGGTCAGTGCGTCGATGAGAATGGTACACTCGGCGGCTCTGCCCTCACCATGATTGAAGGGGTGGAGAATCTGGTCAAACAGGTCGGATTACCGCTCGATGAAGCACTGAGAATGGCCACCCTTTATCCCGCTCGCGCCATTGGATGGGACTCACGTCTCGGTAGTATCCAGGTCGGAAAAATTGCCAACCTCACCGTCTTTGATCAGGCCTTCACGGTCTGCGGGACCGTGGTTAACGGACACTACACAACACAGTGACACTATGACTGGCGGACAAATAGCAAACGTAGATCTTATCAAGCAGGTGAACAGTGCCGTCGTCTATCGACTCATTGACCTGCAGGGGCCCATCTCGCGGGTCAAAATTGCCGAGTTGAGTCAGCTGGCCCCGGCCAGCGTGACCAAGATAACCCGGCAACTGATCGAGCATGGGCTGATCAGGGAGACGTCGCCCCAGGCGTCAACCGGCGGACGACGCGCCATCTCCCTGACCACCATCAAGCATCGCTTTCAGTTTGTCTCCGCCAAGCTTGGCCGCGGCTATCTGCAGCTCTCCCTGTATGATCTCGACGGCAAGGAGCTCGATCAGCACATCACCCAGGTGACAGAGATAGAGCAGCAGCCCGTGGTCGACATGCTGCTGCGGGAGATTGGCGCCTTCATCGACGCCAATACCGAGCGCAGCCGCAACCTCATCAGTGTCGCGCTCACCATGCCGGGTCTGGTCAACCCGGAATCCGGCATGGTCATCTATACCCCCACCTACCAGATCCGCAACCTGGGGCTCGCCAAGCTGCTTGAGCACCATTTCAACCTCCCCTGCTACGTGGGCAACGACACCCGTTCCCTGGCGCTGGCCGAACACTTCTTCGGCGAGTCCCGCGACTGCATGGACTCCATCCTGGTGAGCGTCCACCAGGGCACCGGCTCCGGCATCATCACCAAGGGGCAGGTATTCCTCGGTCATAACCGCAACGTCGGCGAGATAGGCCACATCCAGGTCGAGCCCCTCGGCAAGCGCTGCCACTGCGGCAACTTCGGCTGCCTCGAGACCATCGCCTCCAACGAGGCCATCGTCGACAAGGTGAAGGAGCTCATCAGCCGCGGCCACCTGAGCTCGCTGCAGGAGAAGCACATCACCATCCAGGAGGTGTGCAAGGCCGCCGTGGCCGGTGACGAACTGGCCCGCAGCGTGATCGAGAACGTGGGAGAACACCTGGGCCGGGCCATCGCCATCACGGTCAACCTGTTCAACCCTCAGAAGGTGCTGATCGCCGGCGAAATCACCGCCGCCGAGGAGATACTGATCCCGGCCATCCGTCGCTGCGTCGAGCACCAGTCCCTGCCGAGCTTCCACCGTGGCCTGCCCATAGTGAAGGCGCGCTTCCAGAACCAGCCCACCATAGGCGGCTTCGCCCTGGTGAAGCGCTCCCTGCTGGAAGGGGATCTGCTGCAGATCATCATGGAGCAGAAGTAAAGGCCCAAGCCTTGGGAAACAAAAACGGCAGCCAGTGGCTGCCGTTCTTTATGGTCTTTTTCGCCGGTTTACCCCGCCCTACAGGGCTTGAACAGGTCAAGCTTGCCGTCGTAGACCTGGGTCTGCACGTCCATGATGCCGAGCATCGAGTGGAACAGGTTGTCGTGGGAGAAGCGCTTGCTGTCCGCCTCCTGGCGCAGGCAATCCTGATTGAGCCCGCGATCCCGCTGCAACTGGGGAGAGAACCAGGTCAGCAGGGGCACCCGGGTCTGATCGTCCGGGGCGAACTTGTAGGGGGTGCCGTGCAGGTAGAGCCCCAGCGCCCCCAGGGATTCCCCGTGATCCGACAGGTAGACCAGCCCCACGTTGTACTGGCTCTCCAGGGTCTTGAGCTTGGCGATAAGCTGGGACAGCACCTTGTCGGTATAGCGGATGGTGTTGTCATAGGTGTTGACCAGCTCCTCGTTGCTGCAGTTCTCGATGTCGCTGCGCGGGCAGTCCGGCAGGAAGACGCGATCCTCGGCCGGGTAGCGGCGATAGTAGGTCGGGCCATGGCTGCCCATCAGGTGGAAGGCCACCAGCTTGCTGCCCTGCTTGCCCTTCATCCCGGCGATCTGCCGATCCAGCCCCTGCAGCAAGACCTCGTCATAGCAGGAGTCCCCTTCACAGTATTGGGGGAAGGCCTTGGGCTCGATCTCCAGGGTGGGCACGTTATTGCACACCCCCTTGCAGCCGCCGTCGTTCTCCTTCCACAGCACTGAGACACCGGCGTGTTGCAGCACGTCCAGCAGGCCGTCCCTGGACTTGGCCAGGGTCTCGTCATATTCCCGGCGCGTGAGGTTGGAGAACATGCAGGGCACCGAGACAGCGGTGGCGGTGCCACAGGAGCGCACGTCCCTGAAGGAGACGAGATCCGGCTCCTTCATGGTGAAGCCGTTGGTCTGCTTCTGATAGCCGTTGAGGGAGTAGTTCTGGCTGCGGGCCGTCTCCCCCACCACCAGGAACATCAGGGTCGGCTTGCCGCCCTTGTCCACCACCCTGGCATCTGTGCCTATCGGCTGATAAGGGACAGGGGTGGCGAAGAGAATATCCCGGGCGTAGCGATAGAGACCGCGCACGTAGTTGGAGGGGACTATCTCTTTTACGATGGTATGGTTGTTGCGCCCGACCGAGGCGTAATCCTGGTAATAGAGGGTGGCGACGCCGACCAGGAACAGCAGGGAGAGGGCGATCCCCGCCAGACGCTGGGCCAGCCCCTTGTACCAGGGGGTTGGGTATTCGATCTTCAGCCACAAGAGGCCAAGCACCGGCAGCACGGCGGTCAGCAGGAACCAGAGCACCACTGAACCATTGAGGTAGGAAGTGGCCTCCCCGCTGTTGGTTTCGAGTATGTTCTGCACCATGCCCACATCGAAGATGATGCCGTATTTGAGCATGGCGTAGCTGACCAGGGAGGCGGTGACGATCAGGAAGGTGAAGAAGGGCTTGAGCAGATAGCGGAAGGTGAAGGGCAGAAACACCGCATTGAGCGCGGCCAGCAGCACCAAGGGGATAGAGAGGGCAAAGCCCGCCTTGACGTGCTCCAGCTGGGTGAGAATGCGGTAAAAGTGCAGGAAGATGGGCCAGTTGAACACCAGTGCAAACAGCAGCACCAGCAACAGATTGACCTTCATCACTCCCAGAGTGAGGCGCATAAGAAGACTCCGACAAACCAGTGATCTGGAGACCCTGCATGGGGACTCCGTTGTGGGCATCCCTGCCACCCGTCTCTCTTCCCGAGCAGACAAGGTGGTGATGGGCACAGCGGCCCGGATGCAATGAGAGAGTAAGAAGGCAAACTTAAGCGGGAATTAAGGAAGGCACAGCGAAGGAAATGGCGTCTGAGAAGAGTCAGGGAGATAAAAAAAACGGCAGCCTGAGGCTGCCGTCTGGTGTCCATCCCCAGTCAGGGGCTGTGCGATCAGATCAGAGCAGCGCGGCCACTTCGTCGGAGATGGAGCCGTTGTGGTAGACCTCTTGCACGTCATCCAGGTCTTCCAGCATGTCGATGAGACGCATCAGCTTGGGTGCGGTGTCGGCGTCCAGCTCGGCTTCGGTGGAAGCTATCATGGTCACTTCGGCGCTCTGAGGCTTGAAGCCGGCGGCTTCCAGGCCGTCCAGCACTGTGCCGAAATCGTTCGGGGTGGTGTAGACCTCGATGGAGCCATCCTCTTCGGTGACCACGTCATCGGCGCCCGCTTCCAGGGCCGCGTCCATCAGGGCATCCTCGTCCACGCCCACGAAGGTCAGCAGACCCTTTTTGCTGAACAGGTAGGCCACTGAGCCGTCGGTGCCCAGATTGCCACCGCACTTGCTGAAGGCGTGACGCACTTCGGCCACGGTGCGATTGCGGTTGTCGGTCAGGCACTCCACCATGACGGCGGAGCCCGCCGGGCCGTAACCTTCGTAGACTATGGTCTCGAGCTGCTCGCCATCACCACCACCGGCGCCACGCTGGATGGCACGGTTGATGGTGTCACGGGTCATGTTGCCGGTCAGGGCAGCTGCGACCGCCGCGCGCAGGCGCGGGTTGTTGGCGGGATCCGCGTCACCGAGGCGAGCCGAGGTGGTAATTTCGCGGATCAGCTTGGTGAAGATCTTGCCACGCTTGGCGTCTTGTGCCGCCTTGCGGTGTTTGATGTTGGCCCATTTGCTGTGACCTGCCATAAAAACTCTCCGTTATAATGTGAAATCAATGGGATACGGGTCGCATGGCGACCCGTTCTTCAATCTTCTCAGGCGTCAGCCTTGGCATCGGCCTTGGCAACGGTGGCGATGGCCAGTTCGGTCAGCTGGGCCTGGTTGGCGAAGCTGGGGGCATCCGTCATCAGGCAGGCAGCTGCCGTGGTTTTCGGGAAGGCGATCACGTCCCGGATGTTGTCGGTACCGGTCAGCAGCATGCTGAGGCGGTCCAGACCGAAGGCCAGACCGGCGTGGGGCGGGGTACCGTACTTCAGGGCATCCAGCAGGAAGCCGAACTTCAGGCGCTGCTCGTCCGGGGTGATCCCCAGGATGTCGAACACGGTGGACTGCATCTCGCTGTTGTGGATACGCACAGAGCCGCCACCCACTTCGTAGCCGTTGATCACCATGTCGTAGGCGTTGGCATAGGCCCCCAGGGGGTTGGCCTTGAGCTCGCTCGGGCCCAGGTTGCTCGGGGCAGTGAAGGGGTGGTGCATGGCAGCCAGGCCACCTTCACCATCTTCCTCGAACATGGGGAAGTCGATGACCCACAGCGGCTTCCAGACGTTTTCCACCAGACCCAGATCGCGGCCCACCTTCAGGCGCAGGGCGCCCATGGCGTCGCACACCACCTTCTTGCTGTCAGCACCGAAGAAGAGGATGTCGCCATCGGCCGCGCCGGTGCGGGCCAGGATCTCGCGCACGATCTCGTCGGTGAGGAACTTGGCGACCGGGGACTGTACCCCTTCGATGCCATTGGCCGCTTCGTTGACCTTCATCCAGGCCAGGCCTTTGGCGCCATAGATGCCGACGAACTTGGTGTACTCGTCGATCTGCTTGCGAGAGAGCTCGGCGCCGCCCGGGACTTTCAGGGCTGCCACGCGGCCTTTCGGATCGTTGGCGGGGCCGGCGAACACGGCGAATTCCACCGCAGTCAGCAGGTCGGCCACATCCACCAGCTCCATCGGCAGGCGCAGATCCGGCTTGTCGGAACCGAAGCGGCGCATGGCCTCGTCGAAGGTCATGATCGGGAAGTCGCCGAGATCCACGTTCAGGATGTGCATCCAGAGTTTGCGGATCATCTCCTCCATGATTTCGCGCACCTGCGGCGCGGTCATGAAGGAGGTCTCCACGTCGATCTGGGTGAATTCCGGCTGGCGGTCGGCACGCAGGTCTTCATCGCGGAAACACTTGACGATCTGGTAGTAGCGATCGAAGCCGGACATCATCAGCAACTGCTTGAACAGCTGCGGGGACTGCGGCAGGGCGTAGAACTTGCCCTTGTGCACCCGGCTCGGCACCAGATAGTCACGGGCCCCTTCCGGGGTCGCCTTGGTCAGCATGGGGGTCTCGATGTCGAGGAAGCCCTGCTCGTCCATGAAGCGGCGCACGAAGGCGCTGGCCTTGGCACGGGTCTTCAGGTACTTGGCCATCTCGGGGCGACGCAGGTCCAGATAGCGATACTTGAGGCTGATCTCTTCGCTGTTGACCTGGTTGAAGTCCAGCGGCAGCGGCTCGGCACGGTTGATGATGGTGAGCTCGTGGGCGAACACTTCGATGGCGCCGGTAGCCATGTCGCTGTTGCGCTGGGAGTCCGGACGGGTACGCACCACGCCGGTCACCTGGATGCAGAACTCGCCGCGCAGCTCGGAGGCCAGGGCGAAGGCGTCCGGCTTGTCCGGGTCGAAGAAGACTTGCACGATCCCTTCCCGGTCGCGCATGTCGATAAAGATGAGGCCGCCGAGATCGCGACGACGATGGACCCAACCGCACAATGTAATGGTCTGCCCGGCATGGGCCTCATTGACCTGTCCGCAATAGATAGAGCGCATGGACTTCTTCCTTCGAAATGGTAGAGAGACGGTTCACCTTGGGTCGCCGGGCACGACTGGCAAGCACCGTCTGTCTCACAGCTGGCCAGATTCGGATTCTTACCCGGTTTGAAATCAGTCTCATATCATCCGGCTCCCCGAGCCGGATACTTGCCGCCAATGCCGGCTCGCGCCGAGTGGCCCCACTGAGGGGCGACGCGCGAGGCGAGAACATCGGCAAGCGTCGTTGTCTGGCAACCTTGTGACCCAGGTCATCGCCACCTTAGGCGCACAACCCCGTGAGTCACAACGATTTGGCAAACAAAAGGGCTGGCATTATAGAGGAAAACCCCCATTTGGGTAAAATGGCCCGCAGCCCCCTTTGCCCTGTTTTTTGTTGTCCTGGCGCAAAAAGGGGAGCAAAACAGCATAAATCCGCAGACAGGAACCGACATGAGCCTCTATTTGGGTCTGCCCCAGTGGTCACACCCGGCCTGGCCCGGGCAGTTGCTGGGGGTGGGCGCCAGACCCGCCGAGCACCTCGCCCACTATGCCCAGGTGTTCAATACCGTGGAGGGCAACACCACCTTCTACGCCTCCCCCACCCCGGACACGGTGCGCCGCTGGGCCGATGCGGTGCCGCCCCAGTTCCGCTTCAGCTTCAAGTTTCCGAAAGAAATCAGCCACCAGAGCGATCTGGTGAGCGCCGGCAAGCAGGTGGCGGACTTCATCACCCTGCTCGGCCCGCTGCACGGGCAACTGGGGCTGCTCAAGCTGCAACTGCCCGCCCGCTTCGGCCCCGCCGGCCTGCCGCGCCTCGCCGCCTTCTTCGAGAGCCTGCCGCCGGATTTCACCTATGCCCTGGAGGTGCGCCACCCCGACTTCTTCGCCAAAGGTGAGGCGGAGCGGGCCCTGAACCGCCTGCTGATGGACAGGGGCATCAACCGCATCATGCTCGACAGCCGACCGCTCTTCTCGGTGCCTGCCACTACGCCGGCCCTCGTCGATGCCCAGGGCAAGAAGCCGAGGCTCCCGGTGCACCTGCTCGCCACCGCAAACAGCCCTGTGGTGCGCCTTATCGGCCTGCCTCATCCCGAGGACAATCACCCGTTTTTGCCCTCCTGGCTGCCCCGCTGGCAGCAATGGCTGGCAGAGGGGAAGGATCTCTACCTCTTTATCCATACCGCCGACAATGCACGGGCCCCCGAACTGGCCCGTCAGGTCAGTCGGTTGCTCGGTCAGGAGATGGCCCCCTGGCCGGGGGAAAACGATCGCGCGCGCCAGGGCCTGCTGCCCTTTTAGCCGCTCGCTTCCCCACCCCTGTTTCACCGCTAAAAAAAGCCGTTTTTTTGTGGCTGGACGGGCCTCGGCGTCAAGACAAACGCCCGCCTTTCCTCTACACTACCGCCCCAAGCAAGGAGCCGGACGCCCGCCATTGCATTGTGCCGCAGGCGACCGTCCAGCTCCCAAGAAGGGGCGCTGACCGTTGTCCATGGCAACACATGCCGCAGACGGCTCACTCCCATAAAGGACCAGGATGATGGTCCATTGCGAACAGGGCAGGCCCGAAGGATCTCAAGGCCAGCCACCCCGTTCGTAAACCGGTGACGACCCGGACGGGTGTCACCCAACGACTCCATTGAACACACAGTCGGTTCGCGCACCGGCTGTCAGGTTGCGCCAGCATGCACGATCAGATTTTTGCCGCCCCCATTGCCCAATTGGGGGATTTTTGCTTTGACGAACAGGTCGTCGATGTCTTCCCCGACATGATCCAGCGATCCGTGCCGGGTTACAGCAACATCATCTCCGCCATCGGCATGATGGCAGCCCGTTACGCCCAGCCCCAGAGCCGCCTGTACGATCTCGGCTGCTCCCTCGGCGCCGCGACCCAGGCCATGCGCCGCCATGTCAATCAGCCGGGCTGCCAGATCACGGCGGTGGATCTCTCCCACCCCATGATCGAGCGTGCCCGCGCCCATCTCTCTGGCTTCAAGTCCGAGGTGCCGGTGGAGCTGGTGGAGGCGGACATCTGCGACATCGCCATCGAGAACGCCTCCGTGGTGGTGCTCAACTTCACCCTGCAGTTCGTCGCCCCCGAAAAACGGGCCGCCCTGATCCAGCGCATCCATGACGGCCTGCGCCCCGGTGGCATCCTGATCCTGAGCGAGAAATTCCGTTTCGAGGACGAACAGGTCAACGCGCTGCTCATCGACTTGCACCTCGATTTCAAGCGGGCCAACGGCTACAGCGAGCTGGAGATAAGCCAGAAGCGTACCGCCCTTGAAAACGTGATGCGTACCGACAGCCTGGAGACTCACCGTGCCCGCCTGCGGGACGCCGGTTTCACCCATCAGGATCTCTGGTTCCAGTGCTTCAACTTCGGCTCCATGATTGCCATCAAATCAAGCGACGCCCAGCCATGATCGACTTCGCCAACTTCTATCAACTGATCGCCAAGAACCGGCTGAGCCACTGGCTGCACACCCTGCCCGCCCAGCTGCACGCTTGGCAGCACGACAACCTGCACGGGGACCTGCCGCGCTGGAACCGCGCCCTCAACAAGCTGCCGCAGGTGGCCCCCGGCAACGTCGAGCTGAAAAGCCGGGTCGAGGTAGGCGGCATGGACAGCCTGAACGAGGGGGAGCGCAAGAAGACCGAGAGCCTGCTGCGCCAGTTCATGCCCTGGCGCAAGGGCCCCTTCCATGTGCACGGCATCCACATCGACACCGAGTGGCGCTCCGACTGGAAGTGGGATCGAGTGCTGCCCCACATCAGCCCGCTCGCCGGGCGTTACGTGCTGGATGTAGGTTGCGGCAGCGGCTACCACCTGTGGCGCATGGTAGGCGAAGGGGCAAAACTCGCGGTCGGTATCGATCCTAGCCCGCTCTTCCTCTGCCAGTTCGAGGCCATTCGCCACTTCGCCGGCAACGATCAGCGCGCCCACCTGCTGCCGCTCGGCATCCAGGAGCTCCCTGAGCTGCGGGCCTTTGACACCGTCTTCTCCATGGGGGTGCTCTATCATCGCAAGTCCCCCATCGAGCACATCGAACAGCTGCGCAACCAGCTCAAAGACGACGGGGAGCTGGTGCTGGAGACGCTGGTGATCGACGGCGACGTCAACGACGTGCTGGTGCCCACCGATCGCTACGGCAAGATGCGCAACGTCTGGTTTATCCCCTCAAGCACGGCTCTCAAACTCTGGGTCGAACGCTGTGGGTTCAGCGACGTGCGAATCGTGGACGAGAATATGACCAGTACCGACGAACAGCGTCGTACCGACTGGATGATTAACGAGTCCCTGAGTGACTACCTGGACCCAGACGATCCGGCACTCACGGTCGAAGGATACCCGGCACCCAAGCGTGCCGTACTGATCGCCAGAAAGGCCAAAGACTAGCCGATGGCGGCTGTGGAAGTTACACTGACCCAATTCCAGGAAGCACAGTTAAATGAATGACATGAAAAGCAAATTAAAAGGAATGACCCTGCTCTCCCTGCTCAGTCTCGGCGGGTGTGTCAGTATGGAAAAAGCCCCCCCGGCCCCGACCCTGACGCTGGCCGAGCTTCGCAACGAGATCACGTTGAGCGAGCAACGCCTGCAAACATCCATGGAACAGCAACAGAAGCAGTATGTGCAGCAACAGCACCTGCTGGTTCAGCTCAACACCGATGTCACCAACATGAAAGAGTCCGTGAAGAAAGTCGACAGCAAGCTGGCTACCCTGCCACCCGAGCCCCCCAAACCCATGGCCATCCCCACCGAGAAGTGCCCGGCCCCGAGTCAGGGCCACACGGTCGACGGCAAGCTGCTGGTGGGTGAAGCGGAGTGGATCTGGGTCGATGCCGCCAACGATGCCTTCCAGGCACGGGTCGATACCGGCGCCACCACCTCCTCCATCAGTGCCCAGGAGATCACCATCTTCGAGCGCAACGGCAAAAACTGGGTGCGCTTCTTCCTGAGCCACCAGGAGATGGACGACAAGATCCAGATCGAGGCGCCGCTGGTGCGTCACGTGCGGGTGCGTCAGGCTTCTGCCGACGACCTCGACCGTCGTCCCGTGGTGCGCCTCACCGTGCGCATCGGCGACATGACCGAGAAGGCCGAGTTTACCCTCAAAGACCGCAGCGACATGACCTTCCCCGTGCTGCTGGGCCGTGAATTCTTGAAAGACATCGCCGTGGTCGACGTGGCCCGCGAGTATATCCAACCAAAACCCAAGCTCAAGGATGTAAAATAATCCATGGTTTCCCGTAAGCCGTTCTATCTGCTGGTCGCCCTGCTGTTCATTGTCGGCCTGGGAATGACGTTTTATCACCATGTCGCCCTGGACGTGCCGCTCACGCCCGGTGAAAAACGTCAGATCTGGTCTATCGAAGCCAAGCTCGAGTTCGAGGCGACCGGTGAGCCGGTGATCGCCTCCCTGGCCATTCCGGGCACCCAGCCCGGCTTCACCCTGATGAACGAGAATGCCGCCAGCCCGGGCTACGGCCTGTCGTTCGTGGAAAAAGACGGGGATGCCCGCGCCGAGTGGTCCATTCGCACCGCCTCTGGCCGCCAGGAGCTCTACTATCGGGTCGACATGATGGCGGATGCCCATGCCAAGCCCGCCGCCAACCCGCTGCCGCCCGCCATCGAGAAGCAGATCGAGAGTGAGCCCTACGCCACCGCGATGAAGCAGATCCTCGAGCGCGCCCAGGAGCGTTCCGCCGACGGCTACACCCTGACCCGCGAGATCATCAAGGAGATCGAGAAGCAGGAACAGAACGCCGAGCTGCTGAAGTCTCACAAGAGCCGTGCCAGCCTGATCGCCGAGCTGCTCAACAACGCCGAAGTGCCGGCACGCGTAGTGCACGCCCTGAGCCTGGAAGACGGTCGCCGTCGCCAGGAGCTGGTGGACTACCTGCAGGTGTTCAACAGCCCGACCGACTACAAGCTGTTCAACCCGCAAACCGGTGAACAGGGACAACCGGGCAACCTGCTGCTGTGGGAATACAACTCCGGCGCCCTCTTGGACGTCACCGGTGGCCACAACTCCCGCGTCACCTTCTCGATGATCGAGCAGGAACAGCCGGTCAACGTGGCCCTGGCGCAGAAGTTCGAGAAGTCCGAGATGATGAACTTCTCCATCCACAGCCTGCCGCTGGAAGAGCAGGCGCTGTTCAAGGGTCTGCTGCTGATCCCCATCGGTGTGCTGATGGTGGTGTTCCTGCGGGTGCTGGTGGGGATCAAGACCTCCGGCACCTTCATGCCAGTGCTGATCGCGGTCGCCTTTATCCAGACCTCGCTCGTTACGGGCTTGATAGGCTTCCTGCTGATCGTCGGTACCGGCCTGGTCATCCGCTCCTACCTGTCGCGGCTCAACCTGCTGCTGGTGGCCCGAATATCGGCGATCATCATCATGGTGATCTCGATGATCGGCATCTTCTCCGCGTTTGCCTTCAAGCTGGGGCTGACCGACGGCATGAAGATCACCTTCTTCCCGATGATCATCCTCTCCTGGACCATAGAGCGGATGTCCATCCTGTGGGAAGAAGAGGGCCCGAAAGAGGTGTTCCGTCAAGGTGGCGGCTCCCTGCTGGTGGCGGTCATCGCCTACCTGGCCATGGACAACGAGCTCATTCGTCACCTCACCTTCAACTTCCTCGGCCTGCAACTGGTGCTGATGGCCACCGTGCTGGTGATGGGTAACTACACCGGCTACAAGCTGAGCGAGCTCAAGCGCTTCAAGCCGCTGGTGGACGAGATGAAGTCCGGTGCCACCCCGGGTAAGGACAAGTAACAGATGTGGTTCTGGCAGAAATACACCAGCCCGTGGAGCCTGTCTCAGGCAGGCATCCTCGGCATGAACAAACGCAACCACTCCTACATCAGCCGCTACAACCCGCGTCGTCTCTACCCGTTGGTGGATGACAAGCTCAAGACCAAGCGCATCGCGCTGGATGCGGGGGTGACGGTGCCTGAACTCATCGGCACCATCCGCGAGCAGCACGACGTGACCCGCATCACCGAGCTGGTGAAGGATTGGCCGGGCTTCTGCATCAAGCCGGCCCGCGGCTCCGGCGGCAAGGGGATTCTGGTGATCCTGCGTCAGGAAGAGGGCAGCTTCTACAAGCCCAACGGCAGCGCCTCCACCGGTCAGGATCTAGAGCGCCATGTCTCCAACATACTGGCGGGCCTCTATTCGCTGGGCGGCAAGCCCGACGTGGCGCTGGTGGAAGGACTCATCAACTTCGATGACGTGTTCGACGGCTACTCCTTCGAAGGGGTGCCCGATGCCCGGGTGATCATTTTCAAGGGCTTCCCGGTGATGGCCATGATGCGTCTCTCCACCGCCGCCTCGGACGGCAAGGCGAACCTGCACCAGGGCGCCGTGGGGGTGGGTCTGTGCCTGCGTACCGGTCGCGCCCTGCGGGCGGTGCAGTTTGGCAACCCCCTGCGCCACCACCCGGACACCGGCCTGGATCTCTACGATCTCAAGGTGCCCCACTGGGATACCCTGCTGACCCTGGCCGCCTCCTGCTACGAGATGTCGGGGCTTGGCTACATCGGGACCGACATGGTGCTGGACAAGTTCCGCGGCCCCATGCTGCTGGAGCTCAACGCCCGTCCCGGTCTCGCCATCCAGATCGCCAACGGCCGCGGCCTGGTGCCCAACCTCAAGACCATCGAGAAGCTGGGTCAGGTCAAGATGAACGTGGAGCAACGCGTCAACTTCGCCAAGGATCACTTCGGTATCTTCGACGAATAGCCTGCCCCTCACGCCTGCAAAAACGCGCCACCCGGCGCGTTTTTTTATGGCCGGCGTCGGGTGCCCCCCGGGAAGGCCGATCCCCGTCACATCCCATGGCAACCCCCCTTCAACGGGCTGGCACAAGGGGATAAGCTCCCATGGCAGTTGTTGTAGCGACGGGCAGGTGGATGGCGGGCTTATCCCCATCCGCTTGCCCCGCAATGCACAGACCCTGCCAGGAGGGCGCCTAATCTCGGCGACAAAGCAGTCTCTCGATGGTAGATTAATCAAATCAAATAGATAGCATCGATCGGGTTTCCCCTATGCAACGTTGGCCCAGCCTGAAACAGCTGCAGTATCTGGTCGCTCTGGACGAGCACAAGAATTTCAATCGCGCCGCCAAGGCCTGTCATGTCAGCCAGTCCACCCTGAGTACCGGGATCCAGACCCTGGAGGACATGATGAACCTGCAACTGGTGGAGCGTGACCACAAGAGCTTCATCATGACGCCGGTCGGCATGGAGATAGTGGCGCGGGCGCGCAACCTGCTCTCCGACGCCCGGGATCTGATGGAGCTCGGCCAGCAGCAGGGGGGCGTCATGCACGGCACCGTCCGCCTGGGTTGCATCCCCACCATAGCCCCCTTCCTGCTCAGCAAGCTGCTGCAGGTGTGCGGCAAGGCCTATCCGGAGCTGGAGCTGCTGCTGCGGGAAGACACCACCACCAATCTGCTCAAGCAGCTGGAGCAGGGGCAGCTCGACTTGCTGATCCTGGCGCTGCCAGTGGAGATAGGCGGCTTTCACAGCAAGACGGTGGGGCTGGATCCCTTCCATATGGTGATGCCGTCAGATATGGCTGCCACTTTGCACATGCCATTCGACTACAAGGAGCTGCCCAATCAGAGCATCTTCCTGCTGGAGCGGGAGCACTGCCTGACCGAGCACGCGGTGAGTGCCTGCCGGCTGCGGGACAAGAGCAAGATCAACCCCTTCGCCGCCACCAGTCTGCACACCCTGGTGCAGATGGTGGGCGCCGGCCTTGGCACCACCTTCCTGCCCCAGATGGCCATAGATGCGGGCATTCTCGACAACTCGGATCTGGTGGCCATCCCCCTGCCCGGGGAGAAGCCCTATCGCGAGATTGGCCTGGTATGGCGCCCCAGCACCACCCGGGTGCAGACCTTCTACAAGATTGCCGAACTGCTCACGCCGCTGATAAGTCCCAAGGCGGCGGACTGACGCCTGGCTTGCCGGGGGCCCTTTCTCTGCCCTCGGCAAGTTTTTATGCTATCGCTGTTCAGGTTCCAGGCAGGAACATCGTCTATGATGAATCCCGTGCCCTATCAAGGAGTTGAGATGTTTCGCACCTTGCTTCCGCCCCTGCTGGCCCTGCTTGTCGTCGCCTGCTCCAGTACCCCGGAGCCGCCCCCTCCTGCCCGCCAGGCCAGTGCCTTCGACGGCTTCTATCAGCAGTGGCGCGGCGTCCCCTATCGCATGGGCGGCACCAATCGCGCCGGCCTCGACTGCTCCGCCTTCACCCAGCTTGCCTACCAGCAGGTGCTGGGCTTCACCCTGCCCAGAACCACTGAATCCCAGGCCAATCTCGGCAGGCCGGTGGACAGATACCGTCTGCAGCACGGGGATCTGGTGTTCTTCAAGACCGGCTGGCAGCAGTACCACGTCGGCGTCTATACAGGTGCAGGGGAGTTCATTCACGCCTCCACCAGCAAGGGGGTGATCCGCTCTCGCCTCGACAACGTCTACTGGAACAGCCGCTACTGGCAAGCCCGCCGCCTGACCCAGTAGCCGCCACCAACGAACACCAAAAAGGCCCCGAGGGGCCTTCTTCTTTATGTGCCGCGCAGAGGCTCAGTGCTTGCGGTGCCAGCGGGGCGAGGTGGCTCGCTCCCCCCAGGGGGTCACGCAGGGCAGCAGGGCCCCTTCGATCAGCCGCTCGCTTGCTGCCAGCGCCTCGGCAATCTTCTCGTGGAGCAGCCGCAGCAGGTTTTTGTCCTGCTCCGCCAGGGAGTGACCCGCGGCGAAATACTCGCGCTGATGTTGCAGCGCCAGCTTCTGGGCAAATTCATAGGTGTTGAAACTGTCCGGCATGCGCTCGATCACATCGTCCAGCCGGGCCAGCAGGCTGTGCAATTCCCTGGTCATGTGCTGCTCTCCATTTGAGTTGATGATTGAAAACTACCTCTTATTGGATAATTCACCAATCGGGATACCCCCAAACTGTGTGGCCGAGCACAGTTCCATCAGAGAACCCACTCATCCGCCCTTGCTCTGGTACGCCCATGTTTACAAGCTGGCAACAAGCCGGTAGGCTTAGACCGACTAATCAGTCGGTCAGTTTTTGTGCGGAGCATGCCATGGAAGCCATACGAACAGAGTCCCCAGACAAGTTCTCCCTGCCCGAGCAGTTGGTCCGCCTCAAGCAGGCCTGTCAGGCCCAGCCCATGCCGAGCCTGGCACAGCGCCGCAGCCGGTTGACCGCGCTCAAGAGCGCCCTGCTCGCCCACAAGCAGGCGCTCTGCGACGCCCTGGCCCTAGACTATGGCCAGCGCAGCGACTACGACTCCCTGGTCGCCGACATCCTGCCCTGCGTCATGCAGATCAACTACAGCCTGAAACGGCTCAAGGGCTGGATGAGACCAGTGCGGCGCCACCCCGGCCTGCTGCTGGCCCCCGCCAGGGTCGAGGTGCACTATCAACCGCTTGGCGTGGTCGGCATCATGGTGCCCTGGAACTTCCCGGTGATGCTGAGCCTGGGGCCACTCATCGGCGCCATCGCCGCCGGCAACCGGGCCATGATCAAGCTATCCGAGTTCACACCCCATACCAATGCCGCGCTGCGCACCCTGCTGGAGGCGGTGTTTGACGACGACGAGGTGGTGCTCATCGAGGGAGATGCGGGACTCGCGGCCGCCTTCAGCACACTGCCCTTCGATCATCTGCTGTTCACCGGCTCCACGGCGGTGGGCAGGCAGGTGATGGCTGCCGCCGCGCCCCAGCTCACGCCGCTGACCCTGGAGCTTGGTGGCAAGAGTCCCTGCCTCATCGCCCCCGACATGCCCCTGGCCCTGGCGGTGGAGCGGATGATCTTCGGCAAGAGCCTCAACGCCGGCCAGATCTGCGTGGCCCCGGACTATGTATTGCTGCCGCGGGGGCAGGAGCAGGGCTTTATCGAAGCCTATCAGACGCACTTTCGCCGCCTCTATCCCAAGGGGCTGGATAGTCCGGATTACGGCTCCATCATCAACGCGGCCCAGTATGAGAGGCTCACCGCCTGGCTGGCGGAGGCGAAGCAGGCGGGTGCCCAGGCGCACCCTTGCGCCTCGCCGGCCCGGGATGACGGCGCCCGCCGCCTGGTGCCCCACCTGCTGACCGAGGTACCCGGCCACTGCCAGCTGATGCAGCAGGAGATCTTCGGCCCATTGCTGCCCCTGGTGCCCTATGACAGCATCGAGGAGGCCATTGCCTATGTGGCGGCTCGGCCACGCCCGCTGGCACTCTATCTAATGAGCCTGGACGAGACGCTGCAGAGCCGCCTCATCCGGGAGACCCACGCCGGTGGCATGGCCATCAACGAGTGCCTGTTCCAGGTGGCGGCGGACGACGCCCCCTTCGGCGGCATAGGCCCCTCCGGCATGGGGCACTACCACGGCCACGAAGGCTTTCTCACCTTCTCCAAGGCGAAAACCGTGCTGCGCCGCGGCCGTTTCAGCACGGGGAACCTGATCCACCCCCCTTATCGGCGCTGGTACCAGCAGCTGATGATGGCCCTGTTCCTGCGCTAGGAGGCAACATGAGCGATCCCATGACAGACAAACGCCGCCAGATCCTGGATGCCGCCCTTGCCCTGTGCGCCGAGGATGGCCTGCAGGGGGCCGCTACCGCCCGCATCGCCCGGG
The DNA here is from genome assembly GCF_027707605.1 of Aeromonas sp. QDB31. NCBI lineage: Bacteria > Pseudomonadati > Pseudomonadota > Gammaproteobacteria > Aeromonadales > Aeromonadaceae > Aeromonas > Aeromonas sp. QDB31. Next base: position 244,267 of record NZ_JAPCIX010000003.1, read on the forward strand.
CGGCAGGGGTTGCCAACGGCACCCTGTTCCACCACTTTCCCAGCAAGGAGCTGTTGATCCAGCAGCTCTACCAGGACGTCAAGCTGCGCCTTGGCGCCGCCATCAGCGACGCGGATCCGGCCCTGCCACTCAGGGAGCAGGCGCGCCACTACTGGTGTCAGGCGATGAGCTGGATGCAGGCCCATCCCCACGAGCTCAAGTTCGTGCTGGGCTTCTTCCACTCCCCCCTGCTGGCACGGCCGCTGCGCAGCCAGATCCTGGGGGAGACACTACGCTTCCTGCCGCGCCTGCTTGCCCGGGGTCAAGCCAGCGGCGAGCTGATGCAGGCGCCCCCCGTCCTGATGCTGGAGGTGTGCCAGAGCCAGTTTCTGGCCTGTGCCTCCCTCTTTGTCGACCAGCCCGAGCTCGGGGACGATCCCCACTGGCAGGCCAGCGCCTTCGCCCTCTTCTGGTCCGCCATTGCAGGAGGCCTTCATGACGCGTGATCCTTGGCTTGCCACCGGCAGGCGCCTCTGGATAGGGAGTCTGCTCTGGATCATCGGCCGCACCCTGTGCCGCGCCGCCCGGGTCGACGAGGCGGTGCGCAGTGAGCTCGCCCCGCTGCCGGAGGGGCTTCGCATCCGGCTGGAGGTGCATGGGCTGCCTTATGGGCTGACCCTGCACCAGGTGGCCGGGCGCTGGCGATGCGGCCCCGCGTCCCTTGGGGCAACAAGTCCCCATGTTCTGCGGGTCTGCTTCAAGCACCCCGCCATCGCCTTTCGCGCCCTCAGCTTTCGCCTCGGCATTAATCAGGCCTTCTGCGAGAACCGGCTGTTGGTGGAGGGGGATCTCGGGGCGGCCATGCATCTGGTGCGGGCGCTGGAGCAGCTGCAAGCCCTGATCCTGCCTGCCTTCATCGCGCGGCCCCTGCTGCGCCACTACCCGAGCCCGCGCCACAAGCTGACGCGAGCCTGCCACATCTACCTGGGTCTGCTGACCGGTTGAAAAGAAGGATGAACATCATGAGCCGTTATTACGATTTCTTCTGTCCGGTCAGATTGATGGCAGGGGAGCAGGCGCTGGAACAGCTTCCGGACGAGCTGATGGCACTGGGGGCACGCCGTCCGCTGCTGCTGACCGACAAGGGGGTCGGCGGCAGCGGGCTCGCCACCCTGCTGGCCAATGTGCTGGCGGAGGGGGGCCTGCCGGTCGCCGCCATCTGGGACGAGATCCCAGCCGACTCCTCCACCGCCGTGGTGGAGCGCATCGCCACCCGCTGGCGGGAACTGGGTTGTGACAGCCTGGTGGCCCTGGGGGGCGGCTCCGTCATCGATACCGCCAAGGCGGTCAACATCCTGGTCACCCTGGGCGGGGAGCGGCTGCTGGATCATGCGGGGGCCGGTTGCCTGACCCGCCCCCTCAAACCGCTGGCGGCGGTGCCCACCACGGCGGGCACCGGATCGGAAGTGACCCTGGTGGCGGTGATCCGGGACGAGGGGAGCGGGCGCAAGGTGCCCTTCACCTCCCCCTTCCTGCTGCCCCAGCTGGCGGTGCTGGACCCGCGCCTCACCCGGGGGCTGCCGCTGCCCATCACGGCCGCCACCGCCATGGACGCCATGACCCACGCCATCGAGGCCTTCATCGGCAATGCCAAGAACCCGGTCAGCGACGCCCTGGCCCTGATGGCGGTGGAGAAGATAGCCGATGCCCTGCCCAAGGTGCTGCAGGCCCCCGAAGACAAGCACCTGCGGCTGCAACTGGCGGAGGGATCCACCCTGGCGGGCATGGCGTTTTCCAACTCCATGGTGGGGCTGGTGCACGCCCTCGGCCACAGCCTGGGGGCCCGCTGCCACCTGCCCCACGGCCTGTGCATGAACCTCTTCCTGCCCGCGGTGCTCGACTACAACAGGCCGCAGATAGACCCTGAGCTGGCCCGCCTGCTGCTGCCGCTGGCGGGGCCGGAGCGCTTCGCGGCCACCCCACAGGCGCTGCGTCCCCAGGCGGCCCTGGATGCACTCTGCGCCCTGCGGGACAGTCTCTGGCAGGCGGTAGGGTTGCCGCGCACCCTGGCGGAAGCCGGCGTGACGGACAGATCGGTGCTCACCGACATTCGTGATCTCGCCATCAACGACGGCGCCCTGCTCTACAACCGCAAGGATGCGGACAGGGAAGAGCTGCTTGCGCTGCTGGAACAGGTGTGGGAATGACCTACAAGCCGACCCGCAGAGGGCCGGCTTGGCGCAGGATCAGATGGACGGCGTGAAGACCCCGGTGGAGAGATAGCGATCCCCCCGATCGCAGATGATGGCCACCACCACCCCCTGGCTGAGCTCTGCCGCTACCCGCAGGGCACCGGCCACGGCGCCCCCCGAGCTGACCCCGCAGCAGATCCCCTCTTCCCGCGCCAGCCGGCGCATCATGGCCAGCGACTCATCGAGCGTCACATCCAGCACCCGATCGACCCGCTCGGGATCGAAGATGGCGGGCATATAGGCCTCTGGCCAGCGGCGAATGCCGGGGATCTGGCTCCCCTCGGCCGGTTGCAGGCCTATCACTTGCACCGCCGGGTTCTGCTCCTTGAGGTAGCGGGAGACCCCCATGATGGTGCCCGTGGTGCCCATGGCGGAGACGAAGTGAGTGATGGCCCCCTCGCTCTGGCGCCAGATCTCGGGGCCGGTGGAGAGGTAGTGGGCATCCGGATTGGCCGGGTTGTTGAACTGATCGAGCACCAGCCCCTCGCCGCGGGCCTGCATGGCCAGCGCCAGATCCCGCGCTTCTTCCATGCCGTTTTCCACCAGCACCAGCTCGGCGCCATAGGCCTGCATGGCATCGCGCCGCTCCTGGCTCATGGTGCTCGGCATGACGAGCCGCATTCTGTACCCCCGGGCCGCCGCCACCATGGCCAGCGCTATGCCGGTATTGCCCGAGGTGGCCTCGATGAGTCGTGCCCCTGGCCCTAAGTAACCGCTCGCCTCCGCCGCCCGAACGAGGTTCAGGGCCGGTCTGTCCTTGACGGAGCCGGCGGGGTTGTTGCCCTCCAGCTTCACCAGCAGGGTCACGTCGGGACAGGGGTTGATGCGGCGCAGGCGCAGCAACGGGGTATTGCCAATCAGATCTTCCAGGGTGGCGAAGGCCATAACGGGATCCATCCTCTGCTAACTGTTCTATACCTTGCCTAGCGAGCCGCTCGCAGGCCGGTCAGTGTAAGCGAGCCTCCTCGGCCCGCAAAGAGCACGGTTGGCAAAGTCCGGCCAGCATGCTCTGATATCCCTTCCCCACCCTTTGAGGAGCCTCCATGAGCGACATTCTTCATCAGGCCGACCAGCAGCAGTTCATCTGCGAGGTGGACGGCAAGCTCTCCCGCCTAAGTTACCGCAGGCTGGACGCAACCACTGTAGACGCCTACAGCACCCAGGTGCCGTCCGAGCTGCGCGGACAGGGCATTGCCGACAAGCTGGCCCGTAACTTCTACGACTGGACCCGGGCAGAGGGGCTCACCATAGTGCCGAGCTGCAGCTACATAGATGTCTGGCTGCGCCGTCATGCCGGTTGAGGCACAAGCCCCTAGGGAGGCGCAGCTGCAAGCCCACACCGAGGCCCTGCTGCGGGCCGATCCCCTGCGCATGGCCTGCCTGCGAACGGCACGGGAGCTGGCCCTGCCAGACTGGGCGCTGGGGGCGGGCTTTGTGCGCAACCTCATCTGGGATCACCTGCACCACAAGGCCGAGCCCACTCCCCTCAACGACATAGATCTCATCTATCTGGATGCAGGGGATCCACAAGGGCTGGCCGAGCGGGGGCACCAAGACTGGCTGGCGGAGCGTCTGCCCGGCCAGCGCTGGGAGGTACGCAATCAGGCGCGCATGCATGTACGCCAGCAAGTGGCCCCCTTCGCCAGCTCGCTGGCGGCGCTCAGTCACTGGGTAGAGGTGCCCACCTGCATCGGGGTCCGCCTGCTGGCAGACGATTCGTTCGAGTGGCTGGCCCCCTACGGCTTTGCCCCCAACTGGTCCCTGCAGGTGAGCCCCAATCCGCGCTGCCGGCAGGAAAGCCGGATCTTCATCGACAGGATCAGGGACAAACAGTGGCAGCGCATCTGGCCTGACCTTGTGGTGAACTGGCCATGACCGGATTGCAATGGGCCGACAACCTTGGGCACACTAAGGAAAAGCTGTTTATAACTCAATGGGTTAAATAATGCGCGACTTCTTCTCTCTCGAACGCTGGCTGCCGGGCCTCGCCGCCCTGCTGCAATATCAGCGGGCCTGGCTGATGCCGGATCTTCGCGCTGGCCTCTCGGTGGCGGCCGTGGCCTTGCCCGTGGCCATCGCCTATGCGGAGCTTGCCGGGGTGGGCGCCATCGTCGGCCTCTACTCCTGCATACTGCCCATGGTGGTCTACGCCCTCTTTGGCACCTCCCGCCAGCTCATCGTCGGCCCGGACGCCGCCACCTGCGCCGTCATTGCCGCCGTGGTGACACCGCTCGCCGCCGGGGATCCCACCCGCCAGTGGCAACTGGTGATGACCATGACCGCCATGACCGGCTTCTGGTGCCTGATCGCCAGCCGCTTCAAGCTGGGGGTGCTGGCGGACTTTCTCTCCCGCCCCATACTGATGGGCCTGCTCAACGGGGTGGCCATCACCATAATGGTGAGCCAGCTCTCCAAGATCTTCGGCTTCACCTTCAGCGAGCGCTATCTCATCGAGCGGATCTTGAATGGCACCGACTACATTACCCAGACCCATCTGCCGACCCTGGCCATGAGCCTGACCGCCCTGCTCACCCTGCTGCTGGCCAAGCGCTACAGGCCATCCTGGCCCTCCTCCATGGTGGCCATGGTGGTGACGGCGGCCCTGGTGTGGGCCCTCAATCTCGGCCAGTTCGACATCGCCACCCTGGGGGCCGTGGGCTCGGGCCTGCCCGCCTTCCAGATGCCGGAGTTCCCCCCCGGCCTGATGCGCGAGCTGGTGCTGCCGGCGCTCAACCTCGCCATGGTGAGCTTCGTCTCCATGATGCTCACCGCCCGCAGCTTCGCCGCCAAGAACGGCTACGAAATCGATGCGGACAAGGAGTTTCGGGCCCTTGGCATGGCAAACCTCGCCTCTGCTGTCTCCCAGGGCTTTGCCATCAGCGGTGCGGATTCACGCACCGCTGTCAACGACGCCAACGGCGGCAAGAGCCAGCTGGTCTCCATCATAGCCGCGGCTGTGATCGCCCTCATCACCTTCTACCTGACTGCGCCGCTGCAATTCATTCCCACCGCCGCCCTCGGGGTGGTGCTGGTGATGGCATCCCTGTCGCTCACCGATTTTCGCGGCCTCTGGGCCCTGCGCGACTCGGACCGCGCCGCCTTCTGGCTGGCGCTGATCACCTTTATCAGCGTGCTCACCATGGGGGTGATCCCGGGGATCACCCTCGCCGTCTTGCTGGGGCTGTTCCAGTTCCTGCGCAACGTGATGCGCCCCACCGATCAGCTGCTCGGCATGGATGACGAGGGGGTGGTGCGCACCCTGGGGGACAACGAGCAGGCCAAGGCCATCCCCGGCATCCTGGTCTATCGCTTCAACTCGCCGCTCACCTACTTCAACGCCCCCTACTTCAAGCGGCGGGTGCTGGCGCTGCTGGTGCAGGATCCCCACAATCCCAAGTGTCTGGTGGTGGACGCGGTGGCCTGCTTCACCCATCAGGACATCAGCGTGATGAGCATGGTGGGGGAACTGCACAAGGAGCTCAGACGCCGTGGCATCCACATGGTGATGGCCGGTCGCCACGGCCAGATGACCCAGTGGCTCAAGCAGGCAGGGATCCGGATTGGGGACGAGGGGGTCATCCTCAGTCCCGACATGTATCAGGCCCTGCGCATGACCCGCTGCTATCGGGAGCCTGTGTTCAAGGATGACGAGGTGGTGGAGAGCACCACGGATACTCTGCTCTCCCGCTGGCCCCAGGACGACGAGCTGCCGGACTCGGCGCACCTCACCCGGCCCTGCGAGCAGGAAGCGGGCGCCACCCCGGTCTGACGGTGCCACCCGGCGAGAGGGTGCCGGGCCAGCCCGGCCCCCTCTTTGCTCAGGGCAGGATTGCACCCCGCACCGGCTTGGTGTTAAATGCCCGTCCAGATGGCGCTGACGAGGGCCATCCCCAGTATTTGGACACCCCATGCAGACTCAATCCCACGCGGGCCCGGGCTCCCTCTTCGCCCTGACCTGGCCACTGTTCATCGATCTCGCCCTGCACTTCCTGACCGGGGCCCTCAACACCTTCATGGTGGGCCATGTCTCCTATCAAGGGGTGGCGGCACTGGCAGTCGGCAACCAGGTGTTCGATCTCGCCATCACCCTGTTCAGCTTCGTCAGCATCGGCACCAGCGTGGTGATCACCCAGTATCTGGGGGCCGGGGATAGGGAGAAGGCGCGCGTGGTCATCCACACCGCCATCGGCTTCAACCTGCTGGTGGGGCTGGTGGCCGCGGTCGGGGTCATGGCCGGCGCCAGCACCATGCTGGCGCTGATGAACCTGCCCGCTCACCTGATGGGGGATGCCACCCTTTATCTGCAGATCATCGGCCTCTGCCTGCTGCCGGAGGCCGCGGCGCTCTGTCTGGCCGCCACCTTGCGCGCCCATGGCCACACCCGTCAGGCCATGTACGTGACCCTCATCGTCAACCTCATCACCTTCGTCGGCAACCTGCTGCTGCTCTATGGCTGGTTCGGCCTGCCCCAGCTCGGGGTCGCCGGGGTCGCCATCAGCACTGTTGCCGGACGCATCGTCGGTGTGGTGCTGCTGGTGTGGCTGGTGGCGCGCAAGACCGGCATTCGGCTGCGGCTGCCGGAGATCCTTCGCCCCAGCAAGGCCATGCTGGACAAGGTGCTGCACATAGGTCTGCCGGCGGCGGGGGAGAACCTCTCCTGGATGCTGCAGTTCATGGTGGTGACCGCCTTCGTCGGCCTGCTCGGCGACAAGGCGCTGGCGACCCAGTCCTACTTCTTCCAGATCTGCCTGTTCATCCTGCTGTTCGGCCTCTCCATCGGCCTTGGCAACGAGATCATCATCGGCCACCTGGCAGGGGCACGTCGCTTCGAACAGGCCTATCGCCAGCTCATCAAGAGCCTGAAACTTGGCCTCATCGTCACCAGCCTGATTGCCATCGCCGCGGCCCTGAACGGACGCGCCATCATCAGCCTGTTCACCGACGATCCCGATATCATCACCCAGGTGGCGCAGCTGTTCCTCATCAGCCTTATCCTCGAACCCGGCCGCACCTTCAACCTGGTGGTGATCAACGCCCTGCGCGCCACCGGGGATGCCCGTTTCCCGCTCTACATGGCGCTCGTCTCCATGTGGGGCATTGCCGTTCCCCTCGCCTATTTCCTTGGTATCATGCAGGGCTATGGCCTGGTAGGCATCTGGTTGGCGCTGGCCTGCGACGAGTGGGTTCGCGGTCTGGCCATGTTCTGGCGCTGGCGCAGTCGTCGCTGGCAAAACAAAATTCTTGTCGAAACATAAGCGGAATCACAATGAAGAAAATCGGACTCTTGTTGGCGGCCATCCTGCTCAGCCCGCTCACCATGGCACAAACCGCCCCGGCGGCCCCCAAGGCGCAAGCCCCCCAGACCTGGTACGTGGCCCCCATCGTCATCGACCAGACCAGCGAGGCGCAAAAGGCCCTGACCAAGGACTTCATGGCCCAGATGATCAAGACCATCAAGATCAACGAGTACCAGACCGGCAAGGCGGTGGGCAAGCACAAGGATCCCAAGTGGCTGATCCGCACCAAGCTGGTGCCCGCCAGCAACGAACCCCTGGTCGGCAAGAAGCACCCCCAGGGCCTCACCTACGGCAAGGGCATCCCCACCCAGGAGATAGTCGGCGAGCTCATCATGAACGGCACCCTGGTGGCCCATGTGGGTCAGGGCTGGCGTGAGCCCATAGTCCCCGGCACCCCGGTAGCCGAGAAGATCACCATCGCCAACTACCAGTACGCCATCGGCAACGAAGCCAAGGCGCCTGATCTGGAAGAGCTGGCGGCGCAGATAGGCTTCGAGGTGGGCAAGGTGATTGCCCGTGACGGCAAGCCCCTGCCCGAGAAGAAAAAGAAAAAAGAGTAAACGCCACACCTGTTAGCAAGAAGGGGCCCCGCGCCCCTTCTTGCTGCCCGTCTGTCGCGCCGTTACCGTCATCAAAGCGTCACAACTGTGAACAGGATCCCAGTTCCGTCCTCTATGCACTCCCCATAAATCGCTTATCTGCTTGTGATTCAATCAGTTAAAAATCATCTGCCAGATGCAGCAAATCCGTGGCCTCAAATTGGATCGGGATCACATTTATCTCCCGGGGGAAGGGGTAGTTTGAAGGTCAAGGCACAATCAAACGACAACAAGGAGGCTTCATTACATGTTCCCTGAGTACAGAGATCTCATCTCGAAACTGAAGAGCAGTGATGTCCATTTCCAAGAGAAGTTTGACTTGCACAACGACCTGGATGCGGAGATCAGGAAGCTGGAAAAACATCACGCCAGCGATTACAGCTCCGAGGTGAAGGATCTGAAAAAACAGAAACTTAAACTGAAAGAGGAGATATACGACATCCTCAAACAACATCCACATTAGACGCCTCGACGAATACCCGGATAAGCAACTTATCCCCCAGCCCGGCTCAAAGCCGGGCTTTTTATTGCCCGCTCACGACGACGTGGTGCAGGCCATTCCTCTTTGACACCGGAAACAAAAGAAGCGGGCCACTGGCCCGCTTGGTTATTTTGATTAACCCTCATCCTCACACCGGCGGATGGAAATGGCTGGCCTCGCGGGTGGCCATCTCCTCGTAGGTGGTCCACCTCTGCCATACCACCTGCTGCGCCACCTGCATCAGCCGCTCCGCCTCCTCCGGATGGCTCTGTGCCAGCACGCGATAACGGGTCTCCTCCTGCCGGTACTCGGCGAGCGGGATGGAGGGGCGCAGGCTGTCGAGACTGAAGGGGTTCTGCCCCGCACTGCGCAATACCGGGTTGTAGCGCATCAGCGGCCAGTGACCGGAGGCGACGGCGCGTTTTTGCTGGGTCAGGCCAAACTCCATATCGATGCCGTGGGCGATGCAGTGGCTGTAGGCGATGATGAGCGAGGGGCCCGGATAGGCCTCCGCCTCCCGCAGGGCCTGCAGCGCCTGCTGCGGGTTGGCGCCGAAGGCGATGCGGGCCACATAGACGTTGCCGTAGGCGATGGCCTGCAACGCCACATCCTTCTTGGCCAGCGTCTTGCCCCCCGCCGCGAACTTGGCGACGGCACCGAGCGGGGTCGATTTCGACATCTGGCCGCCAGTGTTGGAGTAGACCTCGGTATCCATCACCAGCACGTTCACGTCGCGCCCGGAGGCGAGCACGTGATCGAGCCCCGCCGAGCCGATGTCATAGGCCCAGCCATCGCCGCCGATGATCCAGACCGAGCGGCGCACCAGCTGATCGATGAGGGACAGCAGCGAGCGAGCCTTGCCGGATTTCACCTCTTCCAGCCGCTCGCGCACTTGCGCCACCCGGGTGCGCTGGGCGCGGATCTCCGACTCCAGCAGCTGCGGGGCATTGATCAGGGTATCGACCAGCGACTCGCCCAGCTCCCCTTTCATCGCTTCGAGGGCCGCCACCGCCTGACCGTGATGCTGATCGGCGGTGAGACGAAAACCAAAGCCAAACTCGGCGTTGTCCTCGAACAAGGAGTTCGACCAGGCCGGCCCCTTCCCTTCGCCGTTCTTGGCCCAGGGGGTGGTCGGCAGGTTGCCGCCGTAGATGGAGGAGCAACCGGTGGCGTTGGCCACCAGCATGCGATCGCCAAACAGCTGGGTCAGCAGCTTGAGGTAAGGAGTCTCGCCACAGCCGGCGCAGGCGCCGGAGAACTCGAACAGGGGCTCGAGGAACTGGGTACCGCGCACCGTGGAGAAATCCACCCGCTCGCGGGCCGGCCAGGGCAGGCTCTCGAACCAGCGCAGCGCCTGCTTCTGGCCAGCAAGATGCGGCGCCTTATCCATCATGGTGATGGCGCGGTCGCCTTCGTGGCTCTCTCCTTCAGCACTCTCGCCTTGATGGCTGGCATCCGCTCCGGCCCGCACCGGACAGGCCTGCACGCACTGACCGCAGCCGGTGCAATCCTCCGGGTAGAGTTGCAAGGTGTAACGGCTGTCGGGGAAGCCCTTGGCAGTGACGGGCACCGACTGAGCCGCCTCGGGCGCGGTTGCCAGCCAGTCCTGATGGTAGAACTTGGCCCGCAACGCCGCGTGGGGGCAGACAAAGACGCAGTTGCCGCACTGGATGCAGATATCGGAGTGCCAGATCGGGATCTCGCGGGCAATATCCCGCTTCTCGAAGCGACTGGTGGCGGTGGGGTAAGTGCCATCCACCGGCAGCATGGAGACCGGGATCAAATCGCCGCGCCCCGCCAACATCTCGCCGGTGACGCGCTGGACAAACTCGCTGCCACCCGGTGCCAGCGGCAACGGATAGTCGCTGATCGGCTCATCACCGGCCGGGATCGCCACCTTGCTCAAGTGAGCCAGGGTATCGTCCACCGCGGCGAAGTTGCGCGCCACCACCTCGGGCCCCTTGCGGGCATAGCTCTTCTCTATGCTCTCCTTGATCAACGCAATGGCTTCGTCCCGCGGCAGCACCCCGGCCAATGCGAAGAAGCAGGTCTGCATGATGGTGTTGATGCGATTGCCCATGCCGTTTTGCTCGGCCACCCGATCACCATCGATGCAGTAGAGCTGGATATTGAGGGCGCGGATACGGGCGCGCAGCCGCTCGGGCAGCTGACCCCACACCTGGTCAGCCTCATAGGGAGCGTTAAGCAGCAGGGTCGCCCCTTCCGCGGCGTGCTCCAGCAGATCGACCGACAGGGCGAAGCCCCACTGGTGGCAGCCGATAAAGCTCGCCTGCTCGATAAGCCAGGGGGCGTCGATGGGCTCGGGGCCAAAGCGCAGGTGGGAGACGGTACGCGAGCCCGACTTCTTGGAGTCGTAGACGAAGTAGCCCTGGGCGTGGAAGCCCTCCAGCTCGCCGATGATCTTGATGCTGTTCTTGTTGGCACCAACCGTGCCGTCGGCACCGAGGCCGAAGAACAGCGCCCGCACCCGGCTGGCGGGCTCCAGATCGCCGATGGGGTGCCAGGCCAGACTGAGGCCCGACACGTCATCGACAATTCCCACGGTAAAGCGTGGACGCGGTGCATCGGATGCCAACTCCTCGAACACCACCGCGCACATGGCGGGGGTGAACTCTTTGGACGAGAGGCCGTAGCGGCCGCCACTGAGCCACGGCAGGCGCTTGATAAGACCGCGCTGCAAACCATCGATCAACGCGCTCTGCACATCCAGCAGCAGCGGCTCGCCGCCCGCGCCCGGCTCCTTGGTGCGATCCAGCACCGCGATGCGGCGCACGCTCTGCGGCAGCGCGTCCAGCAGCGCCTGCACCGGGAAGGGGCGATAGAGGCGAATGACCAGCACCCCGGTCTTGCGATCTTGCCGGTTGAGCCAGTCCACCGTGGTGCGGGCGGTGGCCGCCCCCGAGCCCATCAGCACGATCACATCGGTGGCATCCGGGGCGCCGTGATACTCCACCAGCTTGTAGTGACGACCGGTCAACTCACCGAGGTTGTCCATGCACTGCTGCACCCGCGCCGGTACCGCTTCGTAGAAGGGGTTGACGCTCTCGCGGGACTGGAAATAGGTATCCGGGTTCTGGGCGGTGCCACGCATCACCGGATGATCCGGGTTGAGGGCCCGGGCACGGTGGGCGCGCACCCAGTCGTTGTCGATAAGCGCCCGGATCTCGTCCCGATGCAGGGCGGTGATCTTGTTCACCTCGTGGGAGGTACGGAACCCGTCGAAGAAGTGGATAAAGGGCACCCGGCACTGCAGGGTGACGCTGTGGGCGACCAAGGCCAAGTCCTGCGCCTCCTGCACCGAACCGGAGGCGAGCATGGCAAAGCCGGTGCTGCGCGCCGCCATCACATCCTGATGGTCGCCAAAGATCGACAGCCCCTGCGCCGCCAGCGAACGGGCCGCCACATGGAACACCGCCGCGGTCAATTCACCGGCGATCTTGTACATGTTGGGCAGCATCAGCATCAGCCCCTGACTGGCGGTGAAGGTGGTGGCGAGCGCCCCCGCCTGCAGGGCGCCGTGCACCGTGCCGGCCGCCCCCCCTTCGCTCTGCATCTCCACGACTGTGGGGATATTGCCCCAGAGGTTGGTCTGCTTCTCATCCGCCCAGGCGTCGGCCAGTTCGGCCATGGTCGAGCTCGGGGTAATGGGGTAAATGGCACACACCTCGCTCAGCTGATACGCTACCCGGGCCGCGGCTTCGTTGCCATCGACCATGATCAGTTCATGTTTCATTGGAATATCTCCGGTTGGCGTAGCTCGATGGCGTGGCAGGGACACTGGTCATGGCAGGCGCCGCAGCCGGTGCAGAGTGCCGCATCCACCTGATAGCCCTTGCCCGGCCCCAGCTTGGCGATGGCCTGCTCGGGGCAACTGCCGTAGCAGCCGTCGCACTCGAAGCAGTTGCCGCAGGAGTAGCAGCGCGCCGCCTCGTAGCGGGCGGCAACTTCATCCAGCCCGCCGATGATCTCGCCAAAGTCGTCTCGCGCCCATGCCGGTTTGACCGGCTGACTGCTGGCCGGGGCGTGGGTCTGGAACCAGAGTTGCAACTGCTGTGGCCCCACCAGCGGCTTCCCTGCCTGCAAATGGGAGAGCGGTTTGTGGTAGTGGCGACCGCGCAGCCAGGCATCCATATGGCGTGCCGCCTTCTTGCCGTGACCGGTGGCGATGGTGACGGTGCGTTCGGAGGGCACCATGTCGCCACCGGCAAACAGACCCGGCACATCCGTCATCAGGTTTTCTCCAACCTGCACTACCCCCTCCTTGTTGACCCGCACGCCGGGGATGCTCTCCAGCACGCTCAAGTCCACCTCCTGACCGAGCGCCAGAATAAGAGAGTCCGCTTCAAGGGTTTCAAACTTGCCGGTGGGCACCGGCTTGCCTTCGGCATCCAGCGCCATCACCTCCACTTCGATATTGGTGCTATCGAGCTGGCGGATGGTGCGCAGCCAGTTGATCTTGATCCCCTCCTCCTCGGCCTCATCGGCTTCGAAGGCGTGGGCGGGCATATGGTCCCGGTCGCGGCGATAGATGATCATCGCCTCTTCAACCCCGAGACGGCGAGCAGTACGGGCCGCGTCCATGGCGGTGTTACCGCCGCCGTAGATAGCCACCCGCCGCCCCAGTTTGGGGGGCGGCAAGCCCTGCTCCTCGGCCAGACTGGCCTGTTCGAGGAAGCTCACCGCATCGAGGATCTTGCCCGCTTCCCGGGCCGGAATATCGACCCGCTTGGCCAGATGGGCACCGATGGCCATAAAGACGGCGTCAAAGCCCCCCTCGTCGCGCGCCTTGAGCACGTCTTCCACCTTGTGGTTGAGGGTGAGGGTGACGCCAGCAGCGACGATGCGGGCCACCTCCCTATCCAGCATCTCACGGGGCAGGCGGTAGGCGGGAATGCCGAAACGCAGCATGCCGCCGGCGAGCGGCCCCGCCTCGCGGATCTCTACCTGATGGCCGAGCCGGTTGAGGTGCCAGGCGCAGGACAAACCGGAGGGGCCCGCACCGATCACCAGCACCTTCTTGCCGCTGGCGGGCGCGGGGGGCGCAGGCTGCCAGCCACGGGCCAGCGCCTCGTCGCCGAGGAAGCGCTCGATGGCGTGGATGGAGACGGCCTCATCCACCTGGGCCCGGTTGCAGGCGCTCTCGCAGGGGTGATAACAGACCCGGCCATGGACCGCAGGCAGCGGGTTATCTTCGATAAGCGTCTGCCAGGCCGCCTCAAAGCGGCCCGCTTCGGCCAGGGCAAGCCAGGCCTGGATGTTCTCGCCAGCCGGGCAGGCATGGTTGCAAGGTGGCAGGGCCGGCCGCCAAACGGGCAGCCGAGTACGGACCGGGCCTGTTCCCGTTTTCTGGGAGAGATCCGGCTGTGGGGTCATATCCAGTTGTTTGCTCATACATTGCTTTCTTCTTGTTGGGTAACAGGCCCGCTCCGATGGCGCTTGATACCGTGTTGCCTGGGCAGACGGTGGCCGGAGAGGGAAGAAGCGAAAGCGTCAGAAACTGGAAACTGGCTCGATGATGGGCCGTTTTTTGTACGACATGGTGGATCAGGATCAATAAATGTTGCGCTTTATGGGGCATCGCCCCCACAACCGGATCTCCGTCACACCACGCACGCCTTCGGGCCTGCAACCCTGTCGCGATCCCCCACCGTTGGGGTGGGGGAAAAGGAGAGGATTGCCGCACGGGGCTGGAATCGTTATCTTGCCCTCTTCACTGGAATCGTCACAGCACAAGGACCCGGACATGCCCAGCCTCGCCAGCATACATCTCTACCTCATCAAATCGACGGCGGGCATGCCGCTGACCCGCGCCCTGGTGACCCAGGAGGGGCTGCTGGGGGATCGCCGCTACATGGTGGTCAAGCCGGATGGCAGCTTCATCACAGCCCGCACCCATCCCCAGCTGCAACTGGTGACGGCCACCCCGGTGGAGGGCGGCCTGCAACTGCGTTACCAGGGGCTGGCACAGCTCAGGCTGCAGGAGGTCGACTTCAGCCGCGCCCCCCAGGCCACCGGCGTCTGGGGTGACAGCTTCCATGCCCTGCACACCCAGTCCCAGGCCGATGAGTGGCTCAGCCGGGTGGCGGGGGAGCCGGTTCGCCTGCTCTGGCTCGGCGAAACCTCTGACCGCTTTCGGGAGAAGACCGGCACCCGGGTCAGCTTTGCCGACGGTTATCCCCTGCTGCTGGTAAGCCAGAGTTCGCTGGATGATCTCAACCTGAGATCCGATGCCCTGCACCAGATGAGCCAGTTTCGCACCAATCTGGTGGCAAGCGGCACCCGCCCCTTCGAAGAGGATGGCTGGAAGCGGATCCGCATCGGCGAGGTGGAGTTTCTGGTGGCCAAGCCGTGCAGCCGCTGCATCATGACCACGGTGGAGGCGGGCACGGATCGCTTCAACGCGCTGAAAGAGCCGCTCGCCACCCTCACCCGCTACCGCCGTGGCGAGGATGGAGAGGTCTATTTCGGCCAGAATCTGGTGGCGCTGAACGAGGGCTGGATTGAGGCAGGGAGCGAAATCGAGGTGCTGGAAACCGTCCGCCCCCCCGTCTACCCCAATGCGGCGCCGAAGAAGCGGGAGCTGGTCTGCGTCGCCCGCGAGCCGCTGGCGCGGGATCTGGAGACCTTCTGGTTCGAGGCGGCCGACGGCGAGCCGCTGCCCGACTATCTGCCGGGCCAGCACCTGCCCATCAGCCTCGACATCAAGGGGGAACGGCAACAGCGCCGCTACACCCTGAGCTCCACCCCGGAGAGACCAGAGCGCTACGGCATCAGCGTCAAGAAGCTGGCCGATGGCCGTATCTCCCCCTGGCTTCACCATGATCTGCGCGTGGGCGATCACCTGCTGGCCGCCCCCCCGGCCGGCGAGTTTCACTTGGGGTCTGAGCGCAAGCTGCTGCTGCTCTCGGCGGGCTCAGGCGTCACCCCCATGCTGTCCATTGCCCGCACCCTGGCGCTGCGCGGGGAGCTGGGAGATGTTCACTTTATGCACCTGTGCCGCAGCGAGGCCGACATTCCGGCCGCCGCCGAGCTGCACGCCATGAGTCAGGCTGGCATGCAACTGACCCTGATCCTGAGTCAGCCTGACGACCACTGGCAGGGCATGAGCGGTCGCCTTGGCAAGGGGCACCTCGAGCAGGTCAGGGATCTGCTGGCGCGGGAGATCTTCCTGTGCGGCCCCCACGGCTTCATGAGCGAGGCGGTCAGGTGGCTGCAGGAGCAGGGGGTCGTCGCCGAGCGCATCCGCCAGGAGAGCTTTGGCGGGGCCATCCTCTCGGTGGCCCGTCCCCACAAGGCGGTGCAACTGCGCATCGGCGAGCAGACCTTCGCTGGCAACAATCAGGGCACTGTGCTGGATCAGGCCCACAAGCAGGGGGTGGAGCTGCCCTGGAGCTGCCGCGCCGGCATCTGCGGCAGTTGCAAACAGACGCTGATCTCGGGCGAGGTGGATCACCCGGACGCTCCGGCCATCACAGCCGCCGAGCGGGCTGCGGGCAAGATCCTCACCTGCTGCGCCGTGCCCCTCTCCGATCTGGTAATCAAATAAGAGGATCGCGCCGTCATAGATTGCCGCCATCACCACCACAAAACAAAACGGCTGCCCTGAGGCAGCCGTTTTCTTATCCCATCCGGCAATCAGCCACGCAGGGCGGCGATGCGCTGTTCGATGGGCGGGTGGCTCATGAACAGTTCGCTCATGGAGCGCTTGCCGTTGATGCCGAAGGCCATCATGGTGCCTTCCATCTGCGGCTCGGCACCGCGGGAGAGGCGCTGCAGCGCGGCTATCATCTTGTCGCGACCGGCCAGCTTGGCGGCACCGGCGTCGGCGCGGAATTCGCGCTGACGGCTGAACCACATGACGATCATGGAGGCCAGCACGCCGAACAGCATCTCCAGCACGAACACGGTGATCATGTAGGCAAAGCCACCGGAGCTGCTGCTCTCTTCGTCGTTGTTGGAGCTGAAGAAGTTGCTGATGACACCGGCCACGATGCGGGCGAAGAACATCACGAAGGTGTTCACCACCCCCTGGATCAGGGTCAGAGTCACCATGTCGCCGTTGGCCACGTGGCTCACCTCGTGGGCCAGCACGGCTTCCGCCTCGTCGCGGCTCATGCTGTAGAGCAGGCCGGAAGATACGGCAACGAGGGAGTCGTCACGACGGGCGCCGGTGGCGAAGGCGTTCATCTCGGGGGAGTCGTAGATCCCCACTTCCGGCATCTTGATGCCTGCCTCACGGGCCTGACGTGCCACCGTGCTCACCAGCCAGTGCTCGGTCTCGTTACGGGGCTGCTCGATGACCTGGACGCCATAGCTGCGCTTGGCCATCCACTTGGACATCAGCAAGGAGATAAAGGAACCCCCAAAACCGAACACGGCACAGAACACCAACAGACCGGA
The DNA here is from genome assembly GCF_027707605.1 of Aeromonas sp. QDB31. Classification (NCBI taxonomy): domain Bacteria; kingdom Pseudomonadati; phylum Pseudomonadota; class Gammaproteobacteria; order Aeromonadales; family Aeromonadaceae; genus Aeromonas; species Aeromonas sp. QDB31. The sequence continues at coordinate 261,296 of NZ_JAPCIX010000003.1, forward strand.
AATGCTGGACTTGTTGATCCCCAGAACCGAGAACAGGATATTGAGTACCACCCCCAGCACCAGCATGACGGCCAGGTTGGTCACCAGGAATAGCATAATTCGCTTCATATTGACTCCTTGTGAGATATGGATGCATGGTTCGGGCCAATTCACAATCGACCTGATACCACACCTGCCCCCGATCATAGACAGACTCGATGAATGTTTGCTGAATGTTGGGCCTCAGAGCAGGGACGAGATGTCGAGACACTCGCGCAGATCCGCCTCGAGCGGCTGGTCTACGAAAGGGATCTCACCCAGAAATGGGGCCGGCAACAAGGCTTTCAAGGTGGCCAGGTTCTCCTGGTAGCGACTCATGTGCGGATCCACCCGATTCACCACCCAGCCGGCCAGGGTCAGCCCCTGATGACGGATGGCGGCGCTGGTGAGCAGGGCATGATTGAGGCAACCCAGCTTGGCCCCCACCACCAGGATCACCGGCAGCCGCTCAAGGACGACCCAGTCGGACAGCAGATGCTGGTGATCCAGCGGCAAAAACCAGCCCCCCGCCCCCTCGACTATCACCAGTTCAGCCCCGGCCCGTTCAATCTCCCGCAGCCCCGCAGACAGGCCCGACAGAGGGATGCTCGCCCCCACCTCCTGCGCGGCTATGTGGGGGGCTATGGGGGGCTCGAAGGCATAGGGGTTGACCGAGTCGATGGGCAGCGGGAGGCTGGCGGCCGCTTGCAGTTGCTGAGCATCGAGGTTGCGAAGCCCCTCGGGGGTGCGGGCACAGCCGGCGGAGATCGGCTTGTAGCCGGCGCAGACTATGCCCCGGGCGGCGAACGCCTGCAGCAGGGTACGGGCGACCAGGGTCTTGCCCACGTCGGTGTCGGTACCCGTGATGAAATAGGATGTCGCCATGATGATTCCTCAGCGCAGTTCAGGGCGCCGGTTGCGCCCTGGTATCAATGGTGAATAGCAGGGATTATTACTGCCTTTGAATGGCTATCAACGTCGAACCAGGCGCCCGAGACAGACCTCGTAGCTGGCGGCCAGCAGGCCGTCGGGCTGGCGGTGGCGCTCATAGGCTTCTCCGAGACGCCTCAGGCGCTGGCGGTTGCCCAGCCCCGCGGCCCTGTCGTCATTGACCTGGCTGGCCCCTATGCCCTTGAGATCCCGCAGCAAGTCGTTGAGCTCCAGATAAGCGAGGGACCAAGTGACAGAGGTCAGCTCAGGCGCTTGAAAACCCGCGGCACCAATGGCCTGCTGCAACTGGGGCAGGGCGAGGAAGCGGTTGACGTGGGCGTGCCCGTCGACGACGCTCCAGGCCTCACGCAACTGCCAAAGCGACCCGGCCAGCAGGGTCGAGAAGAAGATCTGACCACCGGGTTTGAGCACCCGGTGGATCTCGGCAAACGCCTGGGCCGGGCGTTCGCACCACTGCAGCGCCAGGCTGGAGAAGACCCAGTCCAGGCTCTGATCCGCGAAGGGCAGCACCTCCGCATCGCCGCACACCAGCCGGGCACCGCTGCCACGCAGGGCGGCCTGCGCCAGCATGCCGGGGGCGAGATCCAGCCCGTGCAACTGCTGGCAACGACCCGCCAGCGCGGGCAGAAAGAAGCCGGTGCCGCAGCCCAGATCCAGCCCAGTTTCCGGTAAACCGTCAGGCAAGGAGTCGGGCAAACCACGCCGGTACACGGCAGTGTCAAGATCCAGCCCGCAAACCGTCAGTTCAGAACCAACCGGCCTGTCCGGCATCAGGTCGAGCAGCGCCTGCCCCACCTCCTGCTGGAAGCGGGCATGGGCGTCGTAGTGGCGGGCGGCCGCCCCGAAGCGGCGGGCGAGCTGGGCCTTGTCGACCTGCTGGAAACGCTCATGCAGCATGGGCGCCGCCTCTCTCGTCGGTGGATGGGTAGGGACCCAGGGCCTCGAGCAGGCGATCCACGTCATCTTCGCCGTGGGCGGCGCAGAGAGTGATGCGAAGGCGCGCCGTGCCGACCGGCACAGTGGGCGGGCGTATGGCGCTGACCCAGACGCCGCGCTCCCGCAACCGCTCGGCCAGTTGCAAGGCGGCACTGCTCTCCCCCACCAGCAGGGGCTGGATGGGGGTGTTGCTTGCGCCCAGCGTCCAGCCCTGCGCCTCGGCCCTCTGCCGAAAGCGGGCGATAAGGCGAACGAGGTGCGCGCGGGCCTCATCGGCGGCGCGCACCAGCTCGATACTCTTGCTCACCGCGCAGGCCTGGGCGGCGGGCATATGGGTGCTGTAGACATAGTGGCGGGCGAAGTTGACCAGATAATTCACCAGCTCGCGGCTGCCGCCCACGAAGGCGCCGGCCACCCCGAGCGCCTTGCCGAAGGTGCCCATATGAATGTGTACGCTGGCAGGAGCAACCCCTTGCGCCGCCAGGGTGCCGCGCCCTTGCGGCCCCAGCACGCCGAGGCCGTGGGCATCGTCGATCATCAGCCAGTTACCGCTCCGGGCAGCCAATGCCGCAAGTTCAGCCCAAGGAGCCTGATCCCCGTCCATGCTGAACACCCCTTCCGAGACGATCAAGCCCCGATTTGGCTCGAGTTGACGCCCGAGAGCGGCCATATCGTTGTGGCCAAAGCGCTTCATCTTGCAGGGCAGCTGGCTGCCCATCTCCTGCAGGGAGGCGTGGTTGAGTTTGTCTTGCCACAGCAGATGATCCTTGCCGAGCAGGGCTTTGAGCACCGCCTGATTGGCCGAGAAGCCGCAGTTGAACAGCAACACAGCCTCCACCCCGAGCCAGTCGGCAAGGGCCTCTTCCAGTTGCTGGTGGGCACGGCTGTAGCCTGTCACCAGGGGCGAGGCGCCGGCGCCCGCGCCATAGCGGTCGATCCCCTCCTTGAAGGCGGCCTTGATGGCGGGATGATCGGCGAGCCCCAGGTAGTCGTTGGCAGAGAGGTTGAGGTAGTCGTGCCCCCCGACCCGGATCCGCCCGCCGCTCGCCACATCCACAGGAGTGCGTCGGCGCAGCAGGGCGGCCTGATCACGTTCGGCCAGGGCCTCCCCCAGTGCAAAGGGACCGGTGACAACAGGGGAAGTCATGGACGGACGGCACCTGCACGGGGGCGGGTGGCGTCATAAAACATCTCGGCGGGCTCGCTCTGGCGGCTCACCTCGGCCAGCAGCTCCTCTTCTTGTACCTGATCCGGCTTCTGGGCCCGCTGGGCGGGGCGGATGCCGAGCCGCTTGAACAGCTGCATGTCGCTGTTCTCGTCCGGGTTCGGCGTGGTCAGCAGCTTGCAGCCGTAGAAGATGGAGTTGGCCCCCGCCATAAAGCACATGGCCTGCATCTGCTCGTTCATCTTCTCCCGCCCGGCGGAGAGACGCACGTGGGAGGCGGGCATCATGATGCGCGCCACGGCTATGGTGCGGATAAACTCGAACGGGTCCAGATTCTCCTGGTTTTCCATGGGCGTCCCCTTCACCTTGACCAGCATGTTGATGGGCACGCTCTCCGGGTGGCGGGGCAGGTTGGCCAGCGCCATCAAGAGGCCCGCCCGATCCTTTGCCTGCTCCCCCATGCCGACGATGCCGCCGGAGCAGACCTTCATGCCGGCGCCGCGCACGTGCTCCAGGGTGTCCAGCCGGTCCTGATAGGTGCGGGTGGTGATGATGTCGCCGTAGAACTCCGGCGAGGTGTCGAGGTTGTGGTTGTAGTAATCAAGCCCGGCGGCGCCCAGACGCGCCGCCTGATCCGCGGTCAGCATCCCCAAGGTCATGCAGGTCTCCATCCCCAGCCCGCGCACCTCCTCGACCATGCGCAGGATATAGGGCATGTCCCTCTCTTTGGGGTTGCGCCAGGCGGCCCCCATGCAGAAACGCGACGAGCCGTTGGCCTTGGCCTCCCGCGCCCGCTCCAGCACTTTCTCCACTTCCATCAGCCGCTCGGTCTCGAGACCGGTGTGATAGCGGGCGCTCTGCGGGCAGTATTTGCAATCCTCCGGGCAGGCGCCGGTCTTGATGGAGAGCAGGGTGCTCACCTGCACCTCGTTCGGGTCGAAATGGGCGCGGTGCACCGTCTGGGCCTGGAACAGCAGATCGTTGAATGGCAGGGCAAACAGGGCCTCGACCTCGGCGAGGGTCCAGTCGTGACGAAGGGCGTGACCGCCCAGGGTAAGAGCATTCATACATGGCTTCCGGTTGTTATAAGTGGGATCCTGCGCCGCCCCCTTGGGATGAAGAACCGCAGAACCCGCCATCGGCCTGCCCGCTCGTTGCGAGGCGTGGCGCCAAGTGGCTGAAATTGTTGGCTAGTGTAGAGAGCACGCGTAGACTGTCAACACCGACCAGATCAAATCAATTGACAACAGAACACAAAATGACCAATCAAGAATTCGACCTGCACCACGTCTGGCACCCCTACACCTCCCTCACCCATCCCCTGCCCTGCTATGAAGTGGCCAGCGCCAAGGGGGTGACCCTCACCCTCAGCGACGGCCGTGAACTGGTGGATGGCATGAGCTCCTGGTGGGCCTGCATCCACGGTTATCAGGTGCCGGAACTGGACGCAGCGGCGACTGCCCAGCTCGGCAAGATGTCCCACGTGATGTTTGGCGGGTTGACCCATGCCCCGGCGGTGGCGCTCTGTCGCAAGCTGGTGGAGATCACCCCGGCCGGGCTGGATCGGGTGTTTCTGGCGGATTCCGGCTCGGTGGCGGTGGAGGTGGCACTCAAGATGGCCCAGCAGTACTGGCACGCCAGGGGAACACCCCGCGCCAAGTTCGTCTCCCTGCGGGGCGGCTATCACGGTGACACCTTCGGCGCCATGAGCGTCTGCGATCCGGATGGCGGTATGCACGAGCTCTACAAGGGCTTCCTGCCAGAGCACCATTTTGTCGAAGCGCCCAGCTGTCGCTTCCACGCCCAGTGGGACGAGAGCTGCGTCGTAGAGCTGGCGGAGCTGGTTGCCGATCGCCACGAAGAGATAGCCGCCATCGTGCTGGAGCCCATCGTGCAGGGGGCAGGCGGCATGCGTTTCTATCATCCCCGCTACCTGCAGTGGGTGCGCGCCCTGTGCGACGAGTTCGGCCTGCTGCTCATCGCCGACGAGATCGCCACCGGCTTTGGCCGCACCGGTCAGCTGTTTGCCTGCGACTGGGCAGGGATCAGCCCCGATATCATGTGCCTGGGCAAAGCGCTCACCGGCGGCTACCTGACGCTCTCGGCCACCCTCACCACGGAGCAGGTCGCCCGTACCATCTGTGACGGGGAAGCGGGGGTCTTTATGCACGGCCCCACCTTTATGGGCAACCCATTGGCATGTGCGGTAGCCAACGCCTCCATCGATCTGCTGCTGGCCTCGCCGTGGCAGGAACGGGTGCGGGCCATCGAGCATCAACTCAAAACCGAACTGGTACAGCTGACCCTGCATCCGGCGGTGGCGGACGTGCGGGTACTCGGCGCCATCGGTGTGGTCGAGATGAAGGAGCGGGTGGACGTGGCGCGCATCCAACGCAAGTTCGTGTCGCTGGGGGCCTGGATCCGTCCGTTTGGCAAGCTAATCTACCTGATGCCCCCCTTCGTCATCACCCCCGAAGAGCTGCGGGTGCTGACCCATGCCATCCATGAGGCCATCGCCAGCGGTGAATTCTGAGCCTCGATGAATAGGCTCTGCATGAGAATGCAGGGCCTTTTGGCTCTTTTTCATCAGAATGTGAGCGAGACACCAAAACCCGGCTGGCGAGGAGAGTAGACTGCGCGGGTTTTACCCAACAGATGTACCTTTCCCATGCGCCTCTCCATCACTGCCAAGATCAATTTCTTCCTGCTCTTCATCTTCTCCATGGTACTGGTGTTCTCTGCGGCCTATCAGGCGGTGCGCGAGCGGGACCTCATTCTGACCCTCATCAAGGAGCAGAGCCGCGAGCAGAGCGAAGCCTATTTCGACGGCCTCAACATGCTGATGCTGACCGGCAAGATGGACGCCCGCGACACCCTGCGCGCCAAGTTTCTCGATCACGCCCACGTGGAAGATGCCCGCATAGTGCGTGGGGCGGCGGTCAACAAGCAGTACGGAGCGGGACGTGACAGCGAGGCCCCCAAGGACAGATTCGATGCCCTGGCCCTGACGGGCAAGGGCAGTCTGGAGGTGGTGCACGACGGCATCCACAGCAAACTGGTGGTGACCCGCCCGCTGCTGGCCAGTAAGGATTTTCGCGGTACCGACTGCACCAGCTGTCACCAGGTACCGGAGAACACCGTGCTGGGGGCGGTGCGCTTTGACTACTCCCTCGACACCCTCTTTACCCGGGTCGAGCAGAACATTCTCACCTCGGCGCTCAGTCTCACCCTCATCTTCGGGCTGGGGCTGCTGCTGACGCTCTGGGTCATCCGTACCTGGATAGTCCGCCCCCTCAACCAGCTGACCCGCTCCATGGAAGCAGCCACCGATCTGCACGACTTCGGCCACCGGCTGGAGGGCGATGAAGGGGACGAGATAGGCCGGGTGGCCCTCGCCTACAACCAGATGCTCGACAGCGTGGAGCGCCAGCTCGGCAAGCGCCCCGCCCCCTCGTCCCAGGACGAGAAGCCGACTGATCACGCCAGGTAGTAACACAGCAGGCTGGCGACCAGGATCAGCAACAGGCTGAACAGATTGATGTGCCGCGCATCCTCTGCCTCTGCGCCTGCGCTCCAGTGCTCTCGTCACAGGACGAGAAACCGGCGGATCACGCCAGATAGTAAAGCAGCAGGCTGGCGACCAGGATCAGCAACAGGATGAACAGATTGACGTGCAGCGCATCCTCTTGCCGTCGGCTGCGCCTGCGCTCCAGCATCAGCACCACCAGGGTCAGCAGGCAGCAACCCCAGAGCCCGTGCACCAGCCAGGGGGTGAGGGCGGGATCCCAGTCCTGGCGCACCTTGACCCCGCCATAGACCAGAAAACCGTAGGCCGTCTGCGGCCTGGCGAAGTGGTAAAGGGAGAGCAGGACGATAAAGCCGCTCCAGCAGAGGATCACCAGCCCCTGGAGTACCCGTATCCAGCCATCCGGCCCCCGTCTGCGTTCCTTCACTCTCACCCCCTGCCCAACCGACCGGATCCACGCAAGATTCATGGGAAAAACCCCGCAAGGGTCCGACATTTTTGCTTGTTTATCAAACCCGCGCGGGTAAGATTGACGGCTTAGTCTGCCATGGTGGGCCATCTGTGCCCGGGCCAGACCCCTAGTGTTGCAAATAGCGCTGCAAGAACAAGCTGGAGACAATATTTCGATGACGCACGCATCCGTAGTAGATGTGCTGACCGGTAAGTATGCGGTTGGCACCACCCAGACAGTGAAAGGGTGGATCCGGACCCGCCGCGATTCCAAGGCGGGGATCTCATTTTTGGCCATATCCGATGGCTCCTGTTTCCATCCGGTACAGGCCGTCGTTCCCAATACCCTGGCCAATTACGAGAATGAAGTGCTGCGTCTGACCACCGCCTGCTCCGTGGAAGTGACCGGTGTGGTCGTGGCTTCCCAGGGCAGCGGCCAGGCCTTCGAGCTGCAGGCCTCCGACGTCAAGGTAGTGGGCTGGGTCGAAGATCCGGACACCTACCCCATGTCTGCCAAGCGCCACAGCATCGAATACCTGCGCGAGCAGGGTCACCTGCGTGCCCGTACCAACGTGGTCGGCGCCGTGACCCGGGTGCGCAACTGCCTGGCCCAGGCCATTCACCGCTTCTTCCATGAAGAAGGCTATCTGTGGATCGCCGCTCCCCTCATCACCGCCTCCGACACCGAAGGCGCTGGCGAGATGTTCCGCGTCTCCACCCTGGACATGGAAAACCTGCCGCGCACGCCCGAAGGCAAGGTAGATTATGACAAGGACTTCTTCGGCAAGGAGACCTTCCTGACCGTCTCCGGTCAGCTCAACGTCGAGACCTATGCCTGCGCCCTGTCCAAGGTCTACACCTTTGGCCCGACCTTCCGCGCCGAAAACTCCAACACCAGTCGCCATCTGGCCGAGTTCTGGATGGTGGAGCCGGAAATCGCCTTTGCCGATCTGGAAGATAACGCCGCCCTGGCCGAAGCCATGCTGAAGTACGTCTTCAACGCCGTGCTGACCGAGCGCCGCGACGATCTGGAGTTCTTCACCCAGCACATCGACAAGGACGCCATCGACCGTCTGGAGCGCTTCGTCGCCTCCGACTTCGCCCAGATCGACTACACCGACGCCATCGAAGTGCTGAAGAACTGCGGCAAGAAGTTCGAGTTCCCGGTCTCCTGGGGCATCGATCTCTCCTCCGAGCACGAGCGCTATCTGGCCGAGGAGCACTTCAAGTCTCCTGTGGTGGTGAAGAACTACCCGAAAGACATCAAGGCCTTCTACATGCGCCTCAACGACGACGGCAAGACCGTCGCCGCCATGGACGTGCTGGCCCCGGGGATCGGCGAGATCATCGGTGGCTCACAGCGTGAGGAGCGTCTCGAGGTGCTGGATGCCCGTCTGGCCGAAATGGGCCTGAACAAGGAAGATTACTGGTGGTATCGCGACCTGCGTCGCTACGGCACAGTGCCGCACTCCGGCTTCGGTCTCGGCTTCGAGCGCCTGGTGGTCTATGTGACCGGCATGGGCAACGTGCGCGACGTCATCCCCTTCCCGCGTACCCCGCGCACCGCCGAGTTCTAATCGAGGACAGCACGCGAATCGCAAAAAGCCGACCCAAGGGTCGGCTTTTTTATTTCCTGCCGTCGCCCTGCACCTCTCACGCCAGGCTGACGACGACCTTGCCCTTTGCGCGACCGGTCAGATAGGCGAGCGCCTCGCCGACCTGTTCAAACGGAAAGACCTTGTCGATCACGGGTCTGAGCTTGCCCTCGTCGAGCAGCGCAGCAATACGGGTCAGCTGGGCACCATCCGGGCGCACGAACATCATGCCGTAGGTGAGGCCCCGTTGCCGGGCAAGACGGTGGATCTTCCAGCTCATCAGGCCAAACAGGGCGGTCATGATGATGTTCATGTTTCTCGCCCGCGCAAAGGCCGCATCCGGCGGGCCGACCAGCGACAGGACCCGCCCACCTGGCTGGAGGATCGACAACGACCGCTCGATCGCGTCTCCCCGCAAGGTGCCCAGCACCAGATCATAACCCTGCAAAACGGCATCGAACGCCTGCCGTCTGTAGTCGACCACCACCTCGGCCCCCAACTGTCCTACCCACTCGGCGTTTGCCGTGCTGGTAGAGGTCGCGACCAAGGCCCCCAGGTGCCTGGCCAGCTGAATGGCAAAGGAGCCTATGCCACCGGATCCCGCGGGAATGAACACCCTCTGGCCCGGCGCGAGTGGGGCCTGCTCGGTGAAGGCCTGCCAGGCGGTCAGCGCTACCATGGGAATGGACGCCGCCTGAACGAAGTCGAGGCTGGCCGGTTTGAGGGCCGCCGCGTGTTCGGGCACCACAGCCCATTGCGCCAGGGCGCCGCGCCCCAGATCGAAGAGGCTGGCATAGACGGCATCCCCCGGCCGAAACCGCGTCACCCGGCTGCCGACCTCCACCACCACACCGGCCAGATCGCTGCCGAGCACGACGGGCAGCTCGAACTTGAGCAGGGGTTTGAAGGTGCCCTGCGGGATCATGTTGTCGATGGGATTGAGACCGACGGCATGCACCTTGACCAGGATCTCGTCCGGCCCCACGGTCGGGTGCGGCAGTTCGGCGAACTCGGGCCGCGCCGAGCGACCATAGCGTTTGAACACAAAGGCTTTCATCATCTTGTTACCGGGAAACATGATGGAGTCGAACCAGGCAAAGCCCCTGTCCAATCCAGGGCACCCGCACATATTCGGCGCGCATCATCAAACGGAAAAGGGCGACGGCCTGAGTGATGAATGTCGGGTTGATACATCTTCCAACAGACCGTCGGTGTGGTTGCCCAGATCAGTGGTCTTGCGGCGCCAACTGATAACGCTCGGCGGCGTGCGCCATCGAGCTCATCCCAGCGGCTGGCCTCATGCAGCGGCGGTATGGTGACGGCTTCACTGCGATCGAAACCGACCAGGGCTGCGTCCACCAGCTCCTCCACCTCCATCAACTCAGGCAAGCTGTCGGGATCGATGCCGGTACGGGCCCAGATATCGGTTCTCGTGGCGGCAGGGAAAACCGCCTGCACATAGACCCCTTTCGGAGAGAGCTCCAGGCTCATCCCCTGGGACAGGAACAGCACGAAGGCCTTGGTCGCACCATAGATGGTTGCGCCAAACTCGGGTGCGAGCCCAACCACTGAGCCGATGTTGACGATGGCCCCCTCGCCGGCTTGCACCAATCGCGACGGCCAGGCGCGCCAGCGCCGTGGTGTTCAGGGCCAGCAGTTGTTCGACGCTGCTGGCGGTCTGTGCGAGGAAGTGACCCACCTGACCCGCCCCTGCGTTGTTGATCAGGATGCCGATGCTGGCATCATCCCGTAACCGGGCCTCCACGGCGGCCAGCTCCCGGGGTTGGGTGAGGTCGGCGGGCAGGATGTCGACGGCGACGCCGTACGCCTGGCGCAGGCGGCTGGCCAGCGCCGTCAGCCGCGCCGGGCGAAGCGGTCGGCATAGGTGGCGCCAATGCCGCTGGAGGCACCTGTGATAAGCACTCTGGGTTTAATGGTCATGATGTCATTCTCTCTGTGATCGTTTTGAACCGGGATGGATGTCGCGCCAGGCACTCAACGGCCGAGGGCGCTGTGTCGGCGGGGGGCCTGCTATGACGCCCCCTGCCGATCTACGTTTACTCGCCGGCACCCGCCAGGGCCGGGTAGTCGATGTAGCCCTCGGCGCCACCGCCATAAAGGGTCTCGGGTTTGAGCGCGGCGAGCGGGGCACCCTGCTGCAGGCGCTCGACCAGATCCGGATTGCTGATAAAGGGGCGACCGAAGGCAAACAGGTCCGCCTTGCCCTGGGCCAGAGCACTGCCGGCCAGCGTCAGGTCATAGCCGTTATTGGCCAGATAGGTCTGCTTGAAGCGCCGACGCAGGGAGGCAAAGTCGAAAGGGGCGACATCCCGGGGGCCGCCGGTGGCACCCTCGATCACGTGCAGGTAGACGACGCCCAGCGCACTGAGCCGCTCGACGAGATAGTCGTACTGCGGCTGGGGATCGCTGCAGGAGATGCCATTGGCCGGTGAGACGGGGGAGATCCGGACCCCGGTGCGATCGGCTCCAATCTCCTTGGCCACGGCGGCAGTGACCTCGAGCAGCAGCCGCGCGCGGTTCTCGATGGAGCCGCCATAGCCGTCGGTACGCAGGTTGGCCCCATCCTTGAGGAACTGCTCCAGCAGATAGCCGTTGGCACCATGGATCTCGACCCCGTCAAAGCCCGCCGCCATGGCGTTGGCAGCCGCCTGACGAAAATCGTCGACGATGCCGGGAAGCTCCTCCAGTGCCAATGCTCGGGGCATAGACACCTCGACGAACTCATTGTTGACGAAGGTCTTGGTCTGGGCGCGAAGGGCCGAAGGGGCCACCGGCGCCGCGCCATCGGGTTGCAGCGAGGCGTGAGAGACGCGGCCGACGTGCCACAACTGCACGAAAATACGACCTCCCCTGGCATGCACTGCATCGGTCACCTTGCGCCAGCCCGCAATCTGCGCCGCCGTATAGAGGCCGGGGGTGTCCTGGTAGCCCTGCGCCTGGGCCGAGATCTGAGTCGCCTCGGCAATCAGCAGACCTGCAGTGGCCCGCTGGCTGTAATAGGTGGCGGCATGCTCGCTCGGGACCAGGCCGGGGCCGGCACGGTTGCGGGTGAGCGGCGCCATCACGATGCGGTTGGCGAGGGTGATGGGGCCAAGGGAATAGGCCTCGAAGAGTCTCTTGTCTGTCATGGCGTGCCTCTGTCGTATGGAACATGGGTCTGGGAAGGAAGGTAGTCCGTATCCCGACATGGCGCCGCCCTGCTCGGGGGCTGCAAGGGTCAATCGAGGGTCAGGGCGTTCAACCCCTTCCCGGGGTCTGCGCATTAAAGATGACGATCATAATCTTTTCAGTCAAGCATTTTGATGATGACTAACATCAATGTATAGTAATCACCACTTCCATGATTCAGAGGACGACCGGGTATGAGGGTCACCAAGGCACAGGCTCAGGCAAACCGGGCACACATAGTCGCCACCGCAGCCAAGCTGTTTCGCGAACGGGGTTACGATGGCGTGGGAGTGGCGGATCTGATGGGGGCGGCCGGCTTCACTCACGGCGGTTTCTACAAGCACTTCCCCGCCAAGGCGGATCTGATGGCGGAGGCCGCCACCTGCGGCTTTGAACAAAGCGTGGAGAAGACCAGCGCCCTTGATGCCCCCGAGTTTGTCAGGCACTACCTGTCCAGGGAACACCGCGATGCCCCGGGGGATGGCTGCATCATGGCCGCACTGTGCGCCGATGCGGCGCGGCAACCGGCCCAGGTCAAGGTCGCCTTCGAAGCCGGCATTGAAGCGATGCTGGCGCGTACAGGGAGTCTGCGCGACACGCCGGATACAGAGAACACCCAGGCCCATCGCGCCAAGAGAATCGCGCTGATGGCACAGATGATAGGGGCCATCATGCTGTCACGGGCCTGTCCGGATGAATCGCCACTGACCGATGAGATCCTGGATGCCTGCCGAACAACCCTGCTGTCACAGACTGCCTCTTCCGAAGACCCGACTACCACCGAGTCAAACCGGGACGCTTGAGCCGCCCCGTCAGACTCGCAGGTCATGGCCTCCCCGGCCTGCTACACCCCCTCCTCGACCCCTGCCGACTCCTGACAGGGGCGATGCCCTTGCATATCACACTGATCCTCGAATAAATCCCTCACCTTATTCACCTGCCTGTCCTCCCTCAGCGCCCCTGCGCAAGGCCTTATCCGTAGTTTTTATGCACTTAAATCGGAAAAGGGTCGGTTATTGAACCACCTCAATTTTTTACCTCTTTAGGGGTGACAGAATACCCGCTAACCCTTTAGGGGCAAATAATGACAGATGCTCCCGGGCCCCTGGGCCAGTGCGGACATGGATTCAATCACACGAGGTAATGGAATGATCTTGATGGAATTTTTGGTGGTGCTCGGCTGCTTGCTGCTGGGTACCCGCTTTGGGGGCATGGGACTGGGTCTCATCAGTGGTATCGGTCTGTTCCTGCTGACCTTCGTGTTCGGCCTGGTGCCGGGCGAACCACCGGTGCAGGTGATGCTGACCATACTCGCGGTGATCGGCTGCGCCGCCACCCTGCAGACTGCCGGCGGCCTCAACCTGATGATGCAGGTGGCCGAGCGCCTGCTGCGCCGTCACCCCCAATACATCACTATCCTGGCGCCGCTGACGACCTGGACCCTTACCTTCCTGTGCGGTACCGGCCACGTGGTCTACACCATGTTCCCCATCATCGCTGACATCGCGCTGCAGAAGAACATCCGCCCCGAGCGCCCGATGGCGGTGGCGTCTGTCGCCTCCCAGATGGCGATCTGCGCCTCGCCGGTGTCGGTCGCCGTGGTCTCCATGGTCTCCATCCTGGCGGCCGGTCACGGCATCGGTCAGGCCTATGGCCTGCTCGACATCCTGATGATCGCCATCCCCTCCTCCCTGACCGGTGTGATGATGGCGGCCCTGTGGAGCCTGCGCCGCGGCAAGGACCTGGACAAGGACGAGGAGTTCCAGGCCAAGATCAAGGATCCGGAGCAGCGCACCTTCGTCTACGGCGGTGGTGAAACCCTGCTCAACACCAAGTTCCCGAAAGAGGCCTACTGGTCTACCTGGATCTTCTTCGCCGCCATCGCTGCCGTGGTCTTGCTCGGTGCCAACGAAGGGTTGCGTCCAGTATTTACCATCAAGGAGAAGACGGGCCCGCTCTCCATGAACCTGGTGATCCAGATGATGATGCTGATCGCCGGTGCCATCATCCTGATGCGCTGCAAGGTCAAGCCGGGCGACATCGCCAACGGTGCCGTCTTCAAGGCGGGCATGGTCGCCATCTTCTCAGTGTTCGGGGTTGCCTGGATGAGTGAGACCTTCTTCCAGGCCCACATGCCGCTGCTCAAAGAGACCCTGGCTCACGTGGTACAGGCCCAGCCCTGGACCTACGCCCTGGTGCTGTTCCTCATCTCCAAGCTGGTCAACAGCCAGGCCGCCGCCCTGACCGCCATCGCCCCCATGGGTCTGGCACTGGGCGTGGAGCCGAAATTGCTGATCGCCTTCCTGCCGGCGAGCTACGGCTACTTCGTGCTGCCGACCTACCCGAGCGATCTGGCCTGTATCGGTTTCGACCGCTCAGGTACCACCCGCATCGGCAAGTTCATCATCAACCACAGCTTCATCATTCCTGGGCTGATCGGGGTCAGCAGTTCCTGCGCCCTGGGGTATGTGCTGACCACCATTCTGTTGTAATCGCAGTCGCGTTTAGCACGCCATTGACAGACAGGCCCCCGCTTCGGGGGCCTGCTTTTTTCTCCCCCGCCCTGTTCCCCAACAATTTCCTGCGGCTATTTCCAGCCGCCATTTCCAGACACTATGACTTTACCTGCGCCCCCGCCGCTGGGTAGCATGCACAGTCTTTCACCATCGGAATCTTATCCATGTCTCGTGTCATCCTGCTCTGGAGCGGTGGCAAAGATGCCATGCTGGCGCTCTGTCATGCCCGCAATGCAGGCCATCAGGTGGTGGCACTGGCCACCTTTGCTCCCCCTGCGCCCCGTTTTCTCGCTCACCCCTTGCCGCTGGTGCGCCGTCAGGCGGCGGCCCTCGGGCTGCCCCATCTGCTGGTCACCATAGAAGCGCCGTTCGAGCAGAGCTATGAGACTGCGCTGAGCCGCTTGCAGCAGGAGTGGGCCCTCGATGGTGTGTTGACTGGCGATATCGACAGCGTGGGGGGCGCGCCAAACTGGATCCGTGAGCGTTGCCAGCCGCTTGGGCTCACCGTCCACACCCCGCTCTGGCAGCAATCTCGCCAAGCCTTGCTGGCGGATATGCTGGCGCGCGGCATCGTCGCCCACCTCTCCTGTGTCGATACCCGGGTGCTGGCCACCGAATGGACCGGGCGCTCGCTGGATGCAGCCACCCTGACCGAGTTGCAGCAACTGGCCGAGCGCGAGGGCTTCGATGCCTGCGGCGAGCAGGGGGAGTACCACACCATGGTGACCGACGGCCCGGGCTTTGCCGCCCCACTGCACCTCGATGGCTGGCAGGTGGCGCGCCAAGATCATCTGGCCTACCTGGCAGAAGATGAGGGATAACAAAACCACGCCATGGGACCGGATCGCTACAGGGCACGCTAAACAAGCGAGATAACACAACGGGAGGCAATGCCTCCCGTCTTGATCGGGTTGGACCCGTTGCCCACGAAGCAAGCAAGACGCCAGCTTATTTCAACAGCCTGATCAGCCCCCTCTGCAGCAGGTCGATGCATGGCGCAATGCTCTTCAGCAGCAGGCATACAGCGCCCGAGTGGAACTCGCCACAAGGTGCAGACGGCATCCAGCGCCGATATCGCTTGCGGGCGGTAATCCTTGACGATACCGCAGGCCACGACCATCGGCACGAGCAAGGCAAACAAGAGTACTAGGGTAGGCTCCCGGCAAGACTATCGAGAAACGTGATCCAGTGGTTGGCCTCTCCTTTCTCCTTGCTTTCCATCTAAAAAAGTGGTTTTTCCGAATCCTCTCCGCATTAAACTCCAAATAAACCATCTAAAACAGTTCTTCAATCCAGCTCCAACGCACTAGAATGCCGGGCATGGCATCCTGAGCAAGAACCTCCACTTTTTTTGCGTTGGATCAACGCCCGTCAGGGGTGAACTGGCCAAGATGCCCGTCGACACAAAGCGATCATTTCGCACCGGAGAGAGTTATGACAAGCCAAGCCACCGCAGGGACTTCACCCTGCGACTACCAGCTGTGGGACATCCTCGTCGAGTCTGCAAAGGAACGCACCACCATTCGTTATTCCAAACTGGCCAGGCAGGCCGGGCTGGAACAGTGCCAGGATGAGCTGCGCACCCTGCTGCAACGCATCCGCATGTACTGTACCGAAAACGACCTGCCGATCCTCTCCGCCATCGTGGTGGATGACGTGGGCAAATACACCGGCCTCTCCTCCAGCCTGCCGGATGCGCCCTGGGAACGGGCCCGGGTCTTCGATCACGCATGGACCGCACTGCACTGATAGCCCCCCTTCCTCCAAAACGCGCCCATCGGCGCGTTTTGGCTATCTGGCCCTCGCGCTTTCTTCCCCCTCCCAGCTGGTAAAACCAGCCAGCCCGGCCATGAGCGTTGCCATGGCTGGGCCACAATGCCAGAATCGGGCCCTTGCATGACTTCATGTTCGGATTTCAGGGCCCCAGGCCCGCAGATATAGGATCTCCCATGGCCACCACCCTCTATGGCATCAAGAACTGCGACACCATCAAGAAGGCCCGCAAGTGGCTGGACGAGGCTGGCATCGACTATCGCTTCCATGACCACAGGGTCGACGGCCTCGAGCCTGCCCGACTGGACGGCTGGCTGGATCAGCTGGGCTGGGAAGCCCTGCTCAACACCCGTGGCACCACCTTCCGTGCTCTGCCGGAGGAGGCCAAACAGGGGCTCGACACCACCAAGGCCCGTGCCCTGCTGCTGGAGCACCCCGCCATGATCAAACGCCCGCTGCTGGACCGCGATGGCGAGCTGAGCCTGGGCTTCAAGGCAGACCACTATCAATCCCTCTTCTCTCGTTAAACTTTTCTGTTAAGGAACGCCGATGTCGGATGTCATCGCACTGGCCAAGGATCTGATCCGCCGCCCCTCAGTTACCCCGCTGGACGAAGGGTGCCAGACCCTGATGGCGGAGCGCCTCGCACGCCAGGGCTTCGTCATCGAGCCCATGGTGTTTGAAGACACCACCAACCTCTGGGCCCGCCGTGGCAGCGAGGGGCCGCTGTTCTGCTTCGCCGGCCACACCGACGTGGTGCCCGCCGGCCCGCTGGAGAAGTGGCACACCCCGCCGTTCGAGCCGACCATCAAGGATGGCATGCTCTATGGCCGCGGCGCCGCCGACATGAAGGGATCGCTGGCCGCCATGGTGGTGGCCACCGAGCGCTTCGTGGCCGAGCATCCGGACCATAAGGGCTCCATCGCCTTCCTCATCACCTCCGATGAAGAGGGGCCCTTCATCAACGGCACTGTGCGCGTCATCGACACCCTGGAGGCGCGCAACGAGAAGATCCGCTGGTGCATCGTCGGCGAGCCCTCCTCCACCAACCTGGTGGGGGACGTGGTGAAGAACGGACGCCGTGGCTCCATCACCGGCGATCTGCTGGTGCGCGGGGTGCAGGGCCACGTGGCTTACCCTCATCTGGCGGACAACCCCATCCACAAGGCGGCACCGGCGCTGACCGAACTGGCGGCGACGGTCTGGGATCAGGGCAACGCCTACTTCCCCCCCACCAGCTTCCAGATCGCCAATATCCAGGCGGGCACCGGCGCCTCCAACGTCATCCCGGGCGAATTGCAGGTGCAGTTCAACTTCCGTTTCAGTACCGAGCTCACCGATCTCGATATCCGCGAGCGGGTCGAGGCGCTGCTGGACCGCCACGGATTGGACTTTGAACTGAAGTGGACCCTCTCCGGTCAGCCCTTCCTGACCGATACCGGCGCCCTGCTGGAGGCCACCGTTGCCGCCGTGGCCGCGGTCAACGGTCAGCAACCGGCCCTGCTCACCACGGGGGGAACGTCCGATGGACGCTTTATCGCCCCCACCGGCGCAGAAGTCATCGAGCTGGGCCCGGTCAACGCCACCATCCACAAGGTGAACGAGTGCGTGAAGGCGGACGATCTGGATCTGCTGGCGGACATGTATCAAGGGGTGCTGGAGCACTTGCTGGCATGACCCAGGATCAACTGCTTGGGCTCGACGAGAGCCACCTCATCCTGGTGGGGCGCGGGCCCCACCGTCTGACCGCCGCCACGGCGGCGGCCTTCAACGACATGCAGGTGGCTGCCGCCTATGAAGGGTTCAACCTGCAGGCCGCCTCCAGCTGGCGCAGCTTCGAGCGCCAGCTCGCCATCTGGAATGGCAAGTGGCGCGGGGAGCGACCGCTGCTGGATGCGGACAACCAGCCGCTGGATGCGCTGCAGCTCGATGATATGGAGCGGCTGCACGCCATCCTGCGCTGGAGCGCCCTGCCGGGCACCAGCCGCCACCACTGGGGCACGGATCTCGACATCTATGATCCCGACTGCCTGCCCGTCGGCACCCGGCTGGCGCTGGAGCCCTGGGAATATGAGGCGGGAGGCTGGTTTGCCGACCTTGGCGAGTGGCTCGGGGATCACATGGCCGACTTCGGCTTCTTCCTGCCCTATGCCAAACCGCTGGACGCGGCTCAGGGAGTCGCCTACGAGCCCTGGCACATCAGCTTCGCGCCGGAATCCGGCGAACAGCGGCTAGATCCAGATGCGCTGGCGCTTTGCCTGCAACAGGCGGATATTGAAGGCAAGGAGTGCATACTGGCCCATCTCGACGAGATCCTGGCCCGTTATGTCACCGCCGGTCACACCGAAAGGAGAATCTGATGAGTCTGTGGTTATGGATAGGCCTGCCGCTGCTGTTTTTGCTCGGGCTGTTTCTCAATGCCATCAAGGACATGAAACAGCTCGAAAAGCAGTTGCCGAAATACAGGGACAAGATCCGGGAAGTCAAGGATGACGAGGACGACTGACCTCCCCCGCAGGGGCACTACGGTGCTCCAGCGACCCTATTCTGGCCCCTTGCCGGGGTCGGTTCCCACCTGCTGACGACGCGACGCCCGTCCCCTGAAAAATGACATCGATTGCCACTCATTCCCCCTCTTTTTTGCCCCCCTTCCGCCCTGCGACAACTGCTTAAAAACGGCACAACAACCGTAAAAAACTGCAAATCGATGCACAATTAAGCCACACAAAGGGGGGCAATCTGCATATAATGTGCCTGTTTTGCCGACCGCAATAAGGAGTTCGCCATTGGATGCCACCACCATCAACAGTTTCTTTTTTATCGGTGCCTTGTTGGTGGGAGCCAGTGTCCTGTTGAGCACGCTCTCGTCCCGGGTCGGTATCCCCATCCTGGTCATCTTCCTCGCCGTCGGCATGCTGGCCGGTGAGGATGGTCCCGGCGGCATCCACTTCGCCGACTACTCGGTCGCCTACCTGGTGGGCAACCTGGCGCTGGCCATCATCCTGCTCGACGGCGGCATGCGCACCCGGGTCTCCTCGTTTCGGGTGGCGCTCTGGCCCGCCCTGTCGCTCGCCACCGTCGGGGTGGCTATCACCACCGGCCTCACGGGACTCGCCGCCGCCTGGCTGTTTGATCTCAACCTGATGCAGGGGATGCTGATCGGCGCCATCGTCGGCTCCACCGATGCGGCGGCGGTGTTCTCTCTGCTCGGCGGGCGTAGCCTCAACGAGCGGGTCAGCGCCACCCTGGAGATAGAGTCGGGCAGCAACGATCCCATGGCGGTCTTTCTCACCGTCACCCTGATCGAGGTGCTGGCCACCGCCCAGCAGGGGCTGGACGCCGGCTTCCTGCTGCTGCAACTCGTCAAGCAGTTTGGCCTCGGCGCCGGCATCGGCCTCTGTGGGGGCTGGCTGCTGTGGAAACTCATCAACACGGCCCGCCTGGCCCCCGGGCTCTACCCGCTGCTCACCGTCAGCGGCGGCCTGCTGATCTTCGCCCTCACCACGGCGGTGGGGGGCAGCGGCATCCTCGCCATCTACCTCACCGGCCTGTTGCTTGGCAACCTCTCCCTGCGCAGCCGCAGCACCACCTTGTCGGTGCTGGACGGTCTGACCTGGCTGAGCCAGATCGGCATGTTCCTGGTGCTGGGACTGCTCGCTTCCCCCCACAAGCTGCTGCCCATCGCCGTGCCGGCGCTGGCGCTGGCCATGTGGATGATCCTGTTTGCCCGCCCGGTGTCGGTGTGGATCGGGCTGCTGCCGTTCAAGAACTTCGCCCCCCGGGAGCGCTGGTTCATCTCCTGGGTTGGCTTGCGCGGCGCCGTGCCCATCATACTGGCGGTCTTCCCTATGATGGCGGGGCTGCCCAACGCCCAGCTCTACTTCAATGTCGCCTTCTTCGTGGTGCTGGTCTCCCTCATCCTGCAGGGCAGCTCGCTGCCGCTGGCCTCCCGGCTGGCACGGGTGGAGGTCCCGGCACCGCCGTCACCCATCAATCGCTCCGGGCTCGAGATCGATCTCGACAGCCAGTGGGAGACCTTCGTCTATCGCCTGAGCGCCGAGAAGTGGTGCATCGGCTCGCCGCTGCGGGAGCTACGCATGCCGGAAGGCACCCGCATCTGCGCCCTGTTCCGCGGCCGGGAGCTGCTGCACCCCTCGGGCAGTACCTGCCTGCAGTCGGACGACATCCTCTGCGTCATCGGCCACGAGCGCGATCTCCCCGCCCTCGGCCAACTGTTCAGCCAGGCGCCGGAACAGGATCTCGGCCCACGCTTCTTCGGTGACTTCCTGCTGGAGGCCACCGCCAGGCTGGTGGATCTCGCCCCGCTGTACGGACTGGATGTGAGCGAGGTGGCGGATCAGACTCTCGGCGATTTCATTGCCCATCAGTTGGGCGATAATCTGGTGGTGGGTGACCACGTCGCCTGGCAGGGCCTGCTCTGGACGGTGGCGGAGATGGAAGAGGGCGAGCCTCGCAAGATAGGGGTGCGCTTCCTGGAAGAAGATCCGGTCTAGGACGCCAACCGGACCCTGTTCAATACACATACTCGGCGCCAATTCACGACAAGACGGTGAACCGGCGCCCGGCGAGAAGGGAGTGACCCATGCCTTATCAAACCCTGTTGTCTGGTCTGTATCCTCCCTCGCCCCGACTGGGGCTGATCGAGGGCTTCTTCGGCAAGGGCTGGAGCTGGGAGGCACGCGCCCGCTACGCCCAGTGGCTGCCCCGCCATGGTTATGGCTTCTACCTCTATGCCCCCAAGGAAGACGGCTATCTGCGCAAGCACTGGGCCGAGCCCTGGCCGAAGGAACAGCTCGCCCACCTGAGCCAGCTGGCCCGGCAGTGCCGCGATAACGGCCTCGCCTTCGGGGTGGGCCTGAGCCCCATGGGCGCCCATCACGACTATGCCCACAAGCGCCCGGCCCTGCTCGAGAAGGTGCGCCTCATCGAGGAGGCGCTCAAGCCCGACATATTGGCGGTGCTGTTTGACGACATGAAGGGGGATACCCCGGATCTCGCCCACTGGCAGCTCACCATAGCCCACGACATCGCCGCTCACACCGGCGCCAGCCGTCTCATCTTCTGCCCCAGCTACTACTCGACGGATCCTGTGCTGGAGAAGGTGTTCGGCGCCATGCCGCCCCACTATCTGACCGATCTGGGCCAGGGGCTGGACAAGCGTTTTGACATCTTCTGGACCGGTCCCAAAGTCTGCTCCAGCGACTATCCGGCGGCTCACCTCAAACAGGTGGCCGAGTGGCTGCATCGCAAGCCGTTTCTGTGGGACAACTACCCGGTCAACGACGGCAGCAAGGCGAGCAGCTTCCTGCACCTGCGTGCCTTCGAGAACCGCCCCGCCGAACTGGCGGAGCTGACCTCCGGTCACGCGGTCAACCCCATGAAGCAGGCGGCACTCTCGGTGCTGCCGCTCGCCACCTTGCCCATGAGTTATCGACTCGGCCGCCAGTACGACCCGGACAAGGCGCTGCACGCCTCCCTCAACGCCACCTGCGGACCGCAGATCTCCGCCATGATCCAGGCCGATCTGCCGCTGTTCCAGGATATCGGCCTGGCCCAGCTCACCCCGGAGCAGATCATCCACTTCAAGAGCCGTTACCTGCCGTTCCAGGATCAGGCCTGCGTGGGCGAGATCCTGCGCTGGCTGGCGGGGGAATACGTGTTCGATCCGGACTGCCTGACCGACTGACCCCCTTATGTGTTGAGGAGAGGGTATGGATGCATCCCTGATTTACCAGAATCTGGCGGTGATCGCCGCCTTCTTGCTGATCTACAGCCTGATTGCCGGGCGGTTTGAATCCCGTCTTGTCAACGGCCCGCTGCTGTTCATGCTTGTGGGCTGGCTGCTGGGGCAGGGCGGCGTTGGGCTGCTCTCCCTCTCCATCAACAGCGAAGGGATCAAGCTGCTGGCCGAGCTCTCGCTGGTCATCGTGCTGTTCAACGACGCCGCCAACACCAACTGGCAGGTGTTGCAGGCCAACCGGCAACTGCCTATCCGGCTGCTGCTCATCGGTCTGCCCCTCACCCTGGTCTGTGGGGCCCTGTTCGGCCACTGGCTCTTCCCCGACTTGCCACTACTGGAGATGGCCATCCTCTCCACCATTCTCGCCCCCACCGATGCGGCGCTGGGCAAAGCCGTGGTGAGCAACCCTGTGGTGCCTGCGCCGGTGCGCGAAGGGCTCAATCAGGAGAGCGGCCTCAACGACGGCATCTGTGTGCCCGTGCTGCTCCTGCTGCTCGCCCTCATCGCCCCCACCGAACAACATGCGGGCACCGCCACGCTGGCCATCACCCTGATGCTGGAGGAGATAGGCATAGGTCTGCTGGTCGCCTTCGTGCTGACCAGCCTCACCATCCGGCTGCTCAAGGCTTCCTACCTGAACGGCTGGCAGTTGCCACTCTGGCGCCAGCTCACCATGCCGGGACTGGCCCTGCTCTGCTTTGCCCTGGCCCAGACCCTGGGGGGCAGCGGCTTCATCGCCGCCTTCGTGGGCGGCCTCTTGATCGGCCGCAGGCTGGGTGAACACAAGCACGCCTACATGGACAGCTGCGAGGGGTACGGGGATCTGCTCTCCGTGGTGATCTGGATGGTCTTTGGTGCCACTCTGCTCCCCATGTTGCCCGAGCTGATGCAGTGGCAATACTGGCTCTATGCCGTTGCCAGCCTGACCCTGCTGCGGATGGTACCGGTCTGGCTCAGCCTCATCGGTACCGGCCTTAAGCCGGAGCTCAAGCTCTTTATCGGCTGGTTCGGGCCGCGGGGCCTTGCCAGCATCGTCTTCGCGGTGATGGTATTGCAAAACCAGCCGGCGCTCATCGGCCAGCGCCCCATCATCGCCACCGTGCTCTGCACCATCATCCTGAGCGTCATCCTCCACGGCCTGACCGCCAATCCCTGGGTCGAGCGCTTCAAGCCTCGCTGATCCCCAACCGATACTCATGAAAAATGCCACCGACCGGTGGCATTTTTACCTTATTGCTGCACATCAGCGATGGCACTCAGCCGAAGGCCAGCCAGACGCCGACAAACAGCATGAGCGAGCCCGCGATCCGGTTCATCAGGGTCACGTTGCCGCTCCTGGCAAGGAAGTGGCGCAGGGTGCGGCCACCGCTCGCGTAAAGCAGCAGGCAGAAGAACTCGATGAGGAGGATGAGCACCACCAGGGCGCTGATCTGTGGCGCCATCGGCTTGGCCGCGTTGATGAAGGGGGGCAGCAGGGAGACCATGAAGGCCCAGCCCTTGGGATTGGCGATGGCGGTGACGAAACCCTGCAGCGCCAGCCCAAGCGGCCTGGTCTCCTGCCCGGCCGAGAGATCTGCCGGAATCGCCATCTTGCCCTTGGCCTGCCACATCTGGATGCCGAGCCAGACCAGATAGGCACCGCCCACGTACTTGAAGGCCGAGAACAGGGCTGGATAGTTGAGCATGACGGCCGCCACCCCGACCACCGACAGCACGGAGACCAGGCCGACGCCGATGAGCTCCCCCCACATCATGTGCAGGGTACGACGCACCCCCAGGCTCATGCCCAGGGTCATCGCCAGGGTCATGCACATGCCGGGGGTCACGGAGACAAAGAAGAACGTGGGAACAAAGAGCGCCAAGATGGCGGGATCAATCCAGTGGGACACACTACACCTCCAGGTAACAAGCAGACGATCTTGCCTATCACACTCTTTTAACACAAGAAAAACCTTTGCGTTCAGCAAGAATTCAGCATTAAAAACCCTGTGACAAGGATTGTCGCACCTGTGTAAGATGCGGCCTTACTCCTCTTTCGAGTCAGGATCTTTCATGTCTTTGAATAATCTGTCCATTCGTCTGCAAGTTCTCATTCCGCTACTGCTAGCCAGCCTGCTGATGCTGCTCATGGCCGTGGTCAGCAAGCAGGAGATCGACGGCGCCATCAGGGACATGAACAACACCACCGCCAGCGTCACCCGTCACAAGGACGACATCGCCGCGCTGATCCACGCCACCTACCGGCTGCGCACCAACGCCATCTACGGTCTCTACGATAAGGCCCGCTTCGCCGAGCTGCCCGGCACGCTGAATGCCGCCGAGCAGGAGATCAACGGCCTCTTGTCCCGGTTGGTGATCAGCGGGGCCGAGCAGGACAATGGCCAGGTAGCGGCGGCCCTGCAGGCCTATCTCGGCCACACCCGCAGCAACATGCTGCCACTGCTGGCACAAAAGCACGGGGACGGGGTAGAACCCGCCGGCTATGAGCAATCCCGGCTGCGCTTTCGCGAGCTGGGGGAGCAGTTGATCAAGCAGATTGACACCCTCTCTGCCCACATCAATCAGCTGATCCAGCAGGAGATCGCCCAGGAGCAGGCCCACTACCACGCCACCCTGCTGCAGACCCTGCTGCTGATGGCCGCCACCCTGGTCGCGGCACTCTGCGGCGGCTGGTGGCTCTCCGGTCGCATCGTCCAGCCCATCGGCCAGTTGCAGGAGGTGATGCACGCCGTCGCCCTCGGCCGCTTCAACGTGCGCGCCAGGGCAGAAGGCAACAACGAGCTGGGCCAGCTCGCCAAGGACATCAACCAGACCCTGAGCCAGCTTGGCAACACCATTCAGACCCTGACCGGCATCAGCGGCAACGTGGCCTCAGCCGCCACCGAGCTGGCCGCCGTCATGACCCAGTCCGAGGCCAACGCCCAGCAGCAGCGCAGCGAGACCGAGCAGGTGGCTTCCGCCGTCACCGAGCTGGCCAGCACCGCCGACAATGTCAACCACAACGCCGCCCTGGCCGATGAGCTGGCGCGGGACGCCAACCGTCGGGTCGAGCAGGGGCTGGCGCTGTTTGCCGAGAGCATCCAGGCCAACGGCCGCATGACCGGCAGCCTGGAAAACGCCGCCACCGTGGTGGCGCAGCTCAAGTCCCAGTCCGAGCAGATCGGCAAGGTGATCGAGGTGATTCAGAGCATCTCGGAGCAGACCAACCTGCTGGCGCTCAACGCCGCCATCGAGGCCGCCCGCGCCGGCGAAACCGGCCGAGGCTTTGCGGTGGTGGCCGACGAGGTGCGCCTGCTGGCGGCGCGGACCCAGGACTCCACCAAGGAGATCCAGGTCATCATAGAACAGTTGCAGAGCCAGTCCCTGTCGGCCAACAGCGGCGTGCAGGAGACCCTGGAGATCCTCGGCCACAACCAGCGCCTCTCCGCCGAGGTACAAGACTTGCTGGGGGGCATCACCGAGGCGGTCAACCAGATCAATGGGGCCAATGCCCAGGTGGCCACCGCCGCCGAGGAGCAATCCTGCGTCACCGCCGACATCAGCCGCAACATCACCAACATCCACGAGATAGTGAACCAGAACGTGGCCGGCATCAGCCAGAGCGCAGCCGCCAGTCACGAACTGTCACAGCTCGCCGAGCAGCAGCGCAGGCAGCTCGCCCAGTTCCAGCTGTAATACTCCCCTCTCGTTGACAGACTCCGGGCCCCGCCCCGGGGTCTGCTTCCTCCCGTTTAAAACGGCTTTTTGCCAACAAGGCGCCATTAGGGGCTGGGCTGCATGCGCAAATATGGGTATGGTAGAGGCACGTCATTCCCCCTCACCCAGAGAACACCATGAGCCTCAAGTTCAAGAAACCCGCTTTTATCACGCTCGGCCTCATCGCCCTGCTATCCGCGCTCTGGCTCGATTTCTATCTGCCGGAACACACCATCGCCACCATCACCGGGGTCGAGGTGAAGCGCACCGACAAGGATGGTCCCATCAGCCAGAAGAACCCGGCCGACGGTCCCATCACCGACGTCTATTACATCTACACAGAGCGTCCCGGCGAGAAGATCCGGGTGTTCCGCAACGAAGACACCGGCTGGGGCTGGCCCTTCTACTTCAAGTTCAATGCCGCCGACGTCCAGGCCAAGGCCAAGTCCATGGAGTTCGAGAAGCGCCTGGCCATCATCACCTCCTACGGCTGGCGGGTGAACATGTTCTCCCTCTTCCCCAACGTCACCAAGATTGAGAGCACAGAGCCCGATGCCTCCACCTGGAGCTTCTTCCGCTGGTTCTGGTTCGGTATCTGGGCGCTGGTGATGGGCAAGGCCGCCATCGCCACCTGGCGCTACTTCGATCGTCTCGAGGACGAGATATGAGCGAACCGAGCAAGACCCGCTCCAGCTTCTACCGGCGCCTCTACGTGGCTCACCTGATCAGCCAGGGCACGGACACAGTGCCCGCCATCATGGCCGCCACCGGCATGCCCAGGCGCACCGCCCAGGATACCCTGACGGCCCTGGCTGAGCTGGACATCAGCTGCGCCTTCGAGCAGACCGAAGGGGCCCGCCACCTGCAGGGTCACTATCGCATCAGCGACTGGGGACCCATCAATCCTGACTGGATCAAGGCCCAGTTGCCTGTCATCAAGCAGACCCTGGGTTATCCCTGAGGACGAGCTGGCAACAGATAAAAAGAGAGGGGAGCCCGTGGCTCCCCTCTCTCATGGTCATCAGAATGAACTTCCCTACTCCGGGAAGGGCTCTTCCGGCAGCGGCTCCGCCGACTCCCCCCGGGTGCAGTCGATGATGGAGCGCTTGGGGTTGCCAGGATCACGCAGCAGCAGGGGAGCCTCCCCCCTGTCGTGTTTCTGCTCATCCGCAAACTCGCTGCCGTAGGCGTTGTGGGTCAGCCTGCGCGCATTGGCGATGGGGGTATCCACAAACAGGGCGTGCACCTCGAAGGTCGAAGCCGGGATCAGAAAACCCGTGATGGGCAGGCCATGAAGCTCCTGGTGGGTCTTGTACCAGGCGAAGCCGTCTGACGTTTTGTCGGGGGTGAAGGTCTTGAGCAACGGGTGGGACGGCTCACCGCTCTCGCTGTCCAGGTAGAGATCGTCCAGATCGCAGGTCGCCAGCCCCTGCCACATCCTCTCGAAGGGGGTGGCACAGGCCGTCAATTGCATACATGTCAGCAGTGCCAACGTCCCTTTCCACATGCCCAACCCCTTATTCGATGTCGAAGAACTTAGTCAAACGCCCTTAGGCGCCCCACCAGCAGATCGATGAAGCCGACTCTGTCCAGCCCCAGCAACACCCGCGCATTGGCCGGTTTACCGGTGAGCCCGTAGCGATCCACCACCGTCATCCCAACAGTATGCCTGCCCTGGGTCTCTATGCCGACCCAGCAATCCTGCCCATGGAAGAGCGACGGCGCCAGCAACCAGGCGATGGTACAGGGGTCATGGAGCGGCGCGCCAGCAAATCCCCACTTGGGATCCCGATGGTAGATCATGAAGAAATCGAGCAGGTCCGCCACGCACTGGGCCACAGGGTTGGGGATGGCACGCACCCGCGCTATATCCTCGTCCATCACCTGAGCCTGGTGGGTCACATCCAGCCCGCACAGGGTGATGGGAATGCCGGCGCTGAACACCATATCGGCCGCTTCCGGGTCCACATAAATATTGAATTCCGCCGCCGGGGTCCAGTTGCCCGCCCCCGCCGCGCCACCCATCAAGACGATGCGGCCAATCCTGGATTTCAACTCGGGGTGGGCCGCCAGCAGCAGGGCGATATTGGTGAGCGGACCGGTCGGCACCAGGGTGACCGGCTCCTGGCTCTTGCGCAGGCACTTGGCCATCAATTCAAGGCCCGTCATGGCCTGGGGTGCAAAGGCGGGATCCGGCAGTGTGGGGCCGTCGAGGCCCGACTCTCCGTGGACGTTGTCGGCTATGATAAGTTCGCGCATCAGCGGCTTGGGGGCCCCCGCCGCCACCGGAATGTCGTGGCGACCGAGCAGGGTGAGGATGCGCAGGGCGTTGTTGAGGGTCTTGTCCGGGGTCTGGTTGCCTGCGCTGGTGGTCACCGCCAGCACCTTGAGCTCCGGGCTCGCCAGCGCCAGGATGAGGGCGATGGCATCATCGTGGCCGGGATCGCAATCGAGAATAATGGGCAACGCCATGGAGAGACTCCTTACGACATGACAGGGAGCCATACCTTAGCAAGCCAGCGCCGAATGAACTCGGGAAGGGGTCACAAAACAGCGTCGTCCTGCATTATCAATCACTTGCCACCAGGCACCCCAGGCAGGATCTGGCCAGCTCACGCCGATTCGCCCCGCGCCACCGCTTGGAGTATGATCGCCCCCCCGTTTCCAGCCCGTGCGCCCCATGTCTGTTATCGTCGATACCTTTATCGCCCCCCCTTGCAGTGCCCAAATAGAGCTCCTGTTCGAGGATGAACACCTGCTGCTCATCAACAAACCGAGCGGCCTGCTCAGCCTCTCGGGCAAGAACCCGCAGAACCTCGACTCTGTCCACCATCGGCTGGTGCAGGATTACCCCGGCTGCACCCTGGTGCACCGCCTCGACTTTGGCACCTCAGGTCTCATGGTGGTGGCCAGAGACAAGGGCATCAACGGGATGCTGTGCCAGCAGTTCAGCCAGCGCACCGTGAGCAAGGCTTACGAGGCCCTGCTGTGCGGTCATCTGGCGGACGATGAGGGGGTGATCGAGGCGCCCATCGCCAAGGATCCGGCGATCTTCCCGCTGATGAAGATCTGCGCCAGCGGCAAGCCCGCCCGCTCCCGCTATCGGGTGGTGGAGCGACTGGTGCGCGAGGGCGCGAGGGGCGAGCCCTTGCCATTGACCCGGGTCAGCCTGGTGCCGGAGACAGGCCGCACCCATCAGCTGCGCATCCACAGCCAGCTGCTGGGTCATCCCATACTCGGCTGCGATCTCTACGGCGGTCTGGAGCTGCCGGGTTGTGAGCAGGCGCCACGGCTGATGCTGCATGCCAGCGCGCTGGATTTCGTGCATCCGGTGAGCGGCAAGCCGATGGCCGTCAAGTGTCCCGCTCCTTTCTAGGGACGTTGGCCGACATCAAACGGATTGGGAGGGGAAAACAGAGAGGCAAAAGGGGACAGGGCAAACGGCGGATAAAGATAGGGGCCGCGCTTTCGCAACGGCCCCCACCCCCCACTCTTTGTGGTGCTATCAGATCAGCTTGCGGGCGGCGCCCAGCACGATCTTGATGGCATCAGATTCGGTTCTTGCCATGGTTTCGGCGTTCGGGATTTCCTGCTGTGTACGGTTGACGATGACACCGGCTACCATGCCGGCGCGCAGGCCTTGGCTGGAGCACATGGTCAGCAGGGTGGCGGACTCCATCTCGTAGTTCAGCACGCCCATGGCTTGCCACTCTTTCATTGAACCCTGGAAACGACTCACTACGCGGCCGGATACGGTATCGTAACGCTCCTGACCCGGGTAGAAGGTGTCGGAAGAGGCTGTCACACCCACGTGCAGGGTGGAGCCAAGCTCCTTGGCGGTGTTGACCAGCGCAGTGGTGCAGTCGAAGTCGGCCACGGCCGGGAACTCCATGGGCGCGAAGTGCAGGCTGGCACCGTCGAGACGCACTGAACCTGTGGTGACGATGACGTCACCCACGTTCAGGTGCGGCTGGATGGCACCTGTGGTGCCGATGCGCAGGAAGGTGCGGATACCCAGTTGGGCCAGCTCTTCCACCGCGATGGAGGTGGACGGGCCGCCGATGCCGGTGGAGCAGATGATCACGGCCTTGCCGTCCATCTCGCCGCGCCAGGTAGTGAACTCACGATGGCTGGCCAGGTGCACAGGGTTATCCAACAGCTCTGCGATGCGCTTCACGCGCTCGGGGTCACCGGGAACGATCGCCAGGGTGGCGCCTTGCAGATCCGCTTTCTTCAAACCCAAGTGAAATACATCAGACATAGTGGACTCCTGGTTGCATCCCGCCGCCTCGCAGCCGAGCGCAGTTAAGGTGATTCTTTATGGTATTTTCGAGCCTGTTTCCCTCCATCGGGGAAGGCGCCAACTATGGTCGAAAGCGCTTTCCAATTCCTTGACGCGCTTCACACTTCCACGCATCCGAGGCGGTAAAAAACCGGCAAAACGTTTGCTAACCTGATGAATTTCTTGAAAAACGTTTTTACACCAAACAAGAGGCAAGCGCCCTTGTCAATCCCCACCAGGCCCCGGTTTTTAGGTACGCGATCGAGTCCATAAAGTTGTCAATCAGATACCATTGACCTCGCATCATCCCCTTGACGCTGTATGTAGGTACCGCATACGACTTGATGACCACCCATCATGGCGACATCCAGGGCCATGTGTAACCCGCCGCGAAAGATGAAAAACCTTTCTGGGGAAAACGACAAGCAGCACACTCCGGGATCAGGGTCGATGACCTTGATGTGCAGGCCGATCACGCCCTCAAGCAGGCCTGCGGCTTCGCCGATACCGTTCGCCGAGATCGTCGCCCTCTTCCGCGCCGCCATGTGAGGGGCTGTGGTTTGTCAGGGCCGCCACGCGGCCCTTTTTATTGGCAGGAGGATCAATGGCTTTTTACTTCCGCACGGGGAGTGGGTATGATTTGCCGAGCTAAAAAAGACTGTATGGATGATCTGAACCCGATATGCGGATGAAACACCTGATTGCCGCGGCCCTGACCGCCCTCACCCTGTCCGGTTGCAGCCTGGTCTATCGCATCGATATTCCTCAGGGCAACTATGTGGAACAAAAGCAGGTCGACAAGCTGCGCCAGGGCATGACCCGCGAGCAGGTCGAGTTCGTGCTGGGTTCTCCCATGCTGCGCGACGGCTTTGACCCCAACACCTGGTACTATCTCTATGAGTTCCAGCCAGGTCGTGGTGACAAGGAGCGCAAGGAGCTGACCCTGAACTTCGTGGGTGACAGACTCGCCACCGCCACGGGTGACTTCCCCCTCCCCGCCGCCTTCAACACCCCGCTCTGACAGCATCATAAAACCGGCCAAGGCCGGTTTTCTCTTGTCTGGCCTCAGGCCCAGCCTCGCAGGGGCGCACACCCTGAACCATGATCAAGGACGTCAACGCCCCTCATCATCCCCTCAAGGAGATCACATGAGCCAGATCCTGATCGCCGGGGCAACCGGCCTGGTCGGCCAGGCCCTCATCCGCCAGCTCGGCACTGAGCACCAGCTGATTCTGCTCTGCCGCCAGCCGGGCGAGGCCACCCCCAACCGGCACTGGCTGCCGGTAGACTTCGAACGCCTAAACGAGGTGGCGCTACCCGGCCCCGTCGACATGGCCTTCTGCTGCCTCGGCACCACCCGCAAGGACGCCGGCTCCGATGAGGCCTTTCGCCGTGTCGATCACGACTATGTGCTGGCCTTTGCCGCCCTCGCCCGTCGCCACGACTGCCGGCGCCTGCTGGTCGTCTCCAGCCTGGGGGCCAATTCGCGCTCTCCCGCCCTCTATCCCCGCACCAAGGGCGAGATGGAGCAGGCCTTGCTGGCCCAGGAGTGGCAGCGACTCGTCATACTGCGCCCCGCCATGCTGCTCGGCCATCGCCAGCCCCCACGCCGCTCCGAGCAGATAATTCAGGCCATCTATCCCTGCATAAAGCCCCTGCTGCTGGGGCCCCTCAGGCGCTGGCAGGCCATAGAGGCGAGCCAGGTGGCACATGCCATGACGGTGCTCGCCAACCAGGCTCAGGGGGTAGAGATAGTGCAAAACGAGCGGCTGCTCACCCTGTGATGACGCGGGGGCCTCTATCTTCCCATAGGCTCCTGGCGGCGGTACTGAATCAAAAAGAGGCGCCATGGCGCCTCTTCTGTTCTCCCTTGCCAGCCCATCAGGCCGGGTCGGCATCGTCTCGCTTGCGGTGCACATCGGGGCGCCCGCCGGTGACCACATCGGCCCGCCCCTCTTCCTTGGCCTTCTCGGCCCGCTTCTTGCGCATCTCCTTGGGATCGGCGATGAGCGGGCGGTAGATCTCGATGCGATCCCCGTCCTGCACCGGCTCGCTGCCCTTGACCGGACGGCTGTAGATGCCGAACTTGTTGACCGAGAGATCGATCTCCGGATGTTTCTGCACTATGCCGGACTGCTCGATGGCGGCCAGCACGCTGGTGCCCGGGGCCACCCGGATGCACAGCACGTTTTGCCGCTCAGGCAGGGCATAGGCCACTTCGATATTGAGCAGATCAGACACCGTAGACCACCTTGGCGCGGTTGGAGAAGGCGAGCACCATGGAGCCCACCAGGTCGCGGAAGATCTGGCCAAAGGCCAGCTCGATCAGCTTGGAGGTAAATTCAAAGTCGAGATCAAACTCCACCTTGCAGGCATCCACGTCCAGCGGCGTGAAGGTCCACCAGCCCGCCAGCTTGCTGAAGGGGCCCTCCACCAGTTCCATCTTGATGGCGCGGTTGGCATCGAGCAGGTTGCGGGTGGTAAAGGTCTTGGCGATGCCAGCCTTGGCCACATCCACCGAGGCCATCATGTAATCCTCACCCGTCTCGTGAACGCGGCTGCCGACACAGCCGGGCAGAAACTCGGGATACGCGTGAACATCATTGACCAGACGGAACATTTGTTCCGCGCTGAACATCACCAGGGCACTGCGAGTAATACGGGGCATGGGCTTTCCTCATCCAATCGGGCCAATTTTATCACCTTGCCAGCCAAAATCACCGCCGAAACTGCTCACCTGACCGCCACGCGCGCAATTGCCGCCCCTGATGACCAGCTTTACGTCACCTTGCCAACCAAAAACATCACCGAACTGCTCACAAAGCCGCCACTCGAGTGGTTGCGCGTTTTACAGCCGCCGCCACCCACGTATAATGCGCCTTCCTAAACATTGCCGAAGGCCCCCGTCATGAGCAAAAAAAACAGTAAAAACAAAGCCGGGTCCAGCACCATTGCACTCAACAGAACCGCCCGTCACGAGTACTTCATCGAAGAGCGCGTGGAAGCCGGCCTGTCCCTGCAAGGGTGGGAAGTCAAATCCCTGCGGGCGGGAAAGGCCAACATCAGCGAAGCCTATGTCATCTTCCTGCAGGGCGAAGCCTTCCTGTTCGGCTCCAGCTTCCTGCCGCTGAACGCCGCCTCCAGCCACGTGGTGTGTGACCCGACTCGCACCCGCAAGCTGCTGCTGAGCCGCCGTGAACTCGACAAGCTCGAGAGCCTGGTTGCCCGCCAGGGCTACACCATAGTGCCGCTGGCGCTCTACTG
The DNA here is from genome assembly GCF_027707605.1 of Aeromonas sp. QDB31. Lineage (NCBI taxonomy): Bacteria > Pseudomonadati > Pseudomonadota > Gammaproteobacteria > Aeromonadales > Aeromonadaceae > Aeromonas > Aeromonas sp. QDB31. Next base: position 294,418 of record NZ_JAPCIX010000003.1, read on the forward strand.
GAAAGAGTGCTGGGTCAAGGTCGAGATCGGCCTGGTGAAAGGCAAGAAAGAACACGACAAGCGGGAAGACACCAAGGCCCGGGAATGGGACCGTGAGAAGGCCCGCATCATGAAGAACAAGAACCGCGGTTGATTGTGCGCCGCCAGCGCCCGTGGGGCGACCAATAAACCAGCAATCGACCGGCCCATGCCGGTCGATTGCCATCAACGCCTTGCCATGGCAGGATTTTTGCGTACAATCGCTTTTGACAACTTGGGGCTGATTCTGGATTCGACAAGATTCACGAAACCCAAGGTGCATGCCGAGGTGCGGTAGGCCTCGTTAACAAACCGCAAAAAAATAGTCGCAAACGACGAAAACTACGCACTCGCAGCTTAATAACCTGCGCTGAGCCCTTCTCCCCTAGCTTGCCTGTGTCCTAGGGAATTGGAAGGTCATCCTTCACAGGATCGTGTGGAAGTCCTGCTCGGGGCGGAAGCATTAAAACCAATCGAGCTAGTCAATGCGTGGCGTGTCTCTCCGCAGCGTGTTGGCGAATGTAAAGAGTGACTAAGCATGTAGTACCGAGGATGTAGTAATTTTGGACGGGGGTTCAAATCCCCCCAGCTCCACCAAACGTTTGGAAAAGGCCACTTCGCAGGAAGTGGCCTTTTTTTTTTATGGATTGCGTTCATGTCTCTGAGCCGGCTCTGGCAGCCTGTCCGGGGTGCTGCGGCGGACGGGATGGCTCTGATGCCGCCCTCTGCCGTGGCAGAGGGCGTCCTCGCGAGGGAGGTTAGTCGCCGGATGTCAGGACCAGCCTGCGCCAGGGCCCCGTGATGTCACAGTGCCCCGTTTCATCCGTATTTTCCCAGCCCAGACGATGGTAGAACGCCAGCGCCGTGGTGTTGCGGGTGGCCACCTTGAGGGATGCCGGGGGTTTGTGTCCGGCGAGCCCGGCGGCCAGCAAGGCTCGCCCCATTCCCTGGCCATGCCAGTCGGCCACCACATAGAGGTGATGCACGAAGCTGTCTTGACCCCAGATGGAGACAAATCCGCAGGGGGTGCCGCCCTTCTCTGCCACCCAGATCTGCTCACCCCGGGTCTGCTCGGCAAAATCCTCCAGCCTAAACAGGGAGGGCTCGACCCAATGAAAGGCCTGTCGCCTTCCCTTGAGGAACAGTTGCGCCAGCATGGGTTCATCTGCATCTCGCATCATTCTGATCATGAAGACATCCTTGATTTGCCTGCTCACTGCCTCCCACTCTCGATGGATCCCGCCGCGCTGTCAAATCGGCAATCTGGACCCCCTTGAATACGTGATGGTGTGATGCAGGGCTGCCTATTTTATCGCCTTAGGGGCTATACTGCCTGGGTCCCGTCCATGACTGGTTTGAGGTTCACTGATTTATGGATAACAAGCAAATAGAAGGCAGTATTCTGGTACCCGCCCACATCGACGATGTCTGGCGGGCCTGGACCACGGAGAGCGGTCTGCGCAGCTTTCTGGCGCCCGAATGCCTGATGGTGGCGGAACCCAACGGTCCTTTCGAAATCTATTTCAGGCCAGAGGCCCCGCTGGGGGAACGCGGCAGTGAAGGGTGCCGGGTGATGGCGGTCATGCCCCATGACTTGCTCAGCTTCAGCTGGAATTTCCCTCCCCAGTTTCCCCATATCCGTCAGCAGAAGACCCAGGTCAGCCTGCGCTTCGTGCCCGAAGGCCAGGGTACCCGGCTCCACTTCCTGCAAACCGGCTGGGCCCAGGATCCCGATTGGGACCAGGGTTATGCCTACTTCCGGGAGGAGTGGCTGGAGCTCAGCCTGCCAAGGTTGCAGTATCGCTTCACCCACGGCCCCATCGACTGGAACAATCCGCCGGGCAAGCCGCAGTTGAAATCTCTCGCCCAGTGAGGGAGCGATTGAAATGAAGAAGGACCCTGAACGGGTCCTTCTTCATGAGGGATCAGGCGATCACTCCACCGACTCTTCATCGAACAGGGGGTGATAGAGCACCTCGCCCTGCAGACCGGCCAGCCCCCCGGGCTGCAGCTCCATCGCCATGAAACAGTCGGCAGGCACCTCGTAGATGCAGTGCAGGCCGAAGTCGCTGGCGGGCCGGAAGCCGAAACGGGCGTAGTAAGCGGGATCGCCAAGCACCACCACCGCCTTCCAGTCCATCTCGAGGGCCGTATCCAACCCTTCCCGCACCAGATCCGAGCCTATACCCTGCCCCTGCCAGTCCGGATGGACGGCCACCGGTGCCAGCCCGAGCCAGGGACCTTCCTGCCCGTCAATGGTGATCGGGCTCAGCATCAGGTGCCCCATGAACTCGTACTCTTCCTCCTCGACCATGGTGACCACGGCGGCCCCACACTCGCGCAGGCGATTGACCAGTTCGGCCTCATCGGGACGACCAAAAGCGGCGCTCACCAGCTCGTAGACTGGCAGCATGTCGCCGGGACGCTCGGTTCTCAACATACAGGGTTACTCCTCGTACAGCAGGGCCGCCATTATTTCACAGAAGTGGCCCCTGACTTGAGCGTCTTTATCCGAAAATGGGAGGGCTGACTCAGGAAAACGAGTGGCAATCCGTGCGCCAAACGTCGCAATACCACCCCTTCCCACCGGCTTCGTCAACATCAAGCGCCAGGATGATCCCCTAGCAATCGCAGCAGATAACCGAGACCAAGCTCGCCTCTATCCTTGAGCAGGACACCGCCACCATGGGCCTGCATCCCGGGGACCTCAGGTGCCAGCCAGGCGAGCGGATGGCACCTGACCGTCAGCCCTGCGGGGAGGTGCAGCTCACCGCCCGCATCGGTTCCTTCCATGAAGAGCGCCACCTCCTGCCCTCCGGCCTCGTTCTCATGGAGGATCGCCACCGCCACCCGCTCGTCTTCGAGCCAGGGGGCCAGCGCACCCTTGAGGCCGTCCGGCAGGTGCGGCGGGCGATCCAGCCGCCAATGATCCAGTTCAGCGGGTTGGCGTGCCGACCCGGGCCGCCGACCGCAATGATGCATGCCGAGCTTGGCCATCACCCGGCCGGAGGCCAGGTTGCCCGGCATGTGGCGGGCGGTCAGGGCGGGCAGGCGCAGCTGCTCGAAGGCAAAGGTCCTGACCAGCAGCGCCGCCCTGGTGGCCAGTCCGCGGTTTTGCCAGGGCACGCCCACCCACCAGGCAAGCTCGCCGTGCCAGTGCAAGGAGATCACCCCGAGCAGAGGGGCCGGCTCATCACGGGTGGGCAATGTCAGGGCCCAGGTCCACCCCAGCCCGAGGGCGGCCTTGCGCCCGCTCATGGCGAGCCAGTCGCGGGCCGCCTCCAGTGGATAAGGATGGGGGATGTTGAGGGTGTAGCGGGCAAGCGCCTCATCCGAGCAATAACGCACGATGTCGGTCTCATCCTCCGCCTGCAGTGGTCGCAGCACCAAGCAAGAGACTGGTTCGGACGATGGCTCATGCAATGTGGGGATGTACAGGCGCCGGGCAAGCAGTCGCTGCAGTACATCAGCCAGCTCGTCGTCCGCGCTCAATCGCAGATCCGCGCCGCTGGGCCCCAGGGTGAGCAGGCCGCTCTCCTTGGCCAGGGTCAGGAGAACGCAGGAGGCAGAGATCAGGATCTGGCGGCTCGGGTCCGCCGTCATGAGGGGCGACTCATCCTCCCCCAGCCAGGCGGCGAGCAAACCGCTGGCCGAGAGGATGCCGTCGGGCGGGCAGCAGGCCCAAGGCGCAGGAGTCACTGCCGGCTGCTCGCTACCCCTGCCGCGCAGCAACTGCCAACGGTTGCCCTGCTCCTGCCACGCCTGCAGCGCACCCTGCCAGCGAGGCTGCCAGAGCGCCTCTTCTATCAACAGTTCCATGCTTCCCCCTGCGACCGCCGAACTGCGCAGCATAACCGGCTACCAATGGTTTGTTAAACCATATGTTTAGCATGGTTAAACGGCATACCCCATGAAAAAATGCCATATGGCCAGCTTGATGACGGTCACATTAATGCCTCCCTGCCCTTCCTATCATGCCCCCATCTCGCAGCGGCCGGCGCCGCGCGTGAATGACAACGCATAACAAGAGAACACACTATGCAGCAAACCAGCCCACTCAAAACGGTGTTAGTCAGTACCCTGGCGACCGCCCTGCTGATCTTCGTGGCCCAGTACCTCATCGGGAAACAGGAGATCAGGATAGGCATCGCCATCATCCCCATACTGCCCATGCTCTTTGCCGTCATCATCGGCATGATAGTCTCCGCCAAGCCGGTCAAGGATCGCATCCCCGGCTGGAAGCGCCTCTTTGGCGATAAGGAAGATGGCTTCTGCGGCAAGATGGTGGGCTTCAGCCTCCTGATCCTGGGTACTCAGTATGCGGGCATGATCATCCCCAACCTCAAGATGATCCTGAGCGTCGGCGTGCCGCTCTTCCTGCAGGAGATAGGCAACCTCCTGCCCATCCTGATCGCCATTCCGCTGGCAGTGAAGTTCGGCTTCGGTCGCCGCGCCATCGGGGCCTGCTCCTCCATCAGCCGTGAACCCTCGGTTGCGGTGATCCAGGGCAGATTCGGCACCGGATCCCAGGAGTACATAGGCGTGCTCGCCATCTACCTGTGCGGCTCCGTCATCGGCACCCTCTGGTTCAGCGTGCTCGGCAGCATAGCGCCCCTCACAGGCCTGCATCCGCTGGCCCTGGCCGCCGGTTCCGGCGTGGGCTCAGGCTCCATGCTGAGCGCCGCCTCCGGTGCCCTGATCAACGGCCTCGACGAGGCACTGGCCCAGCAGGTGCTGAGCATAGCCGCCGCCTCCAACCTGCTCTCGTCGGCCCTGGGTGCCCTCTCCCTCACCTATCTGGGGCTCCCCCTTGCCGAAAAGATCTATGCACTGACTGACAAAGGAGCGAAAGCATGAAAAGCATCGTGATGGATATGCGCTTCGTCTTTCTGGCGATCCTACTGGCCATGTTTACCCAGACCCTGACCACGGGCACCCCGCTCTGGCTCATGGGTGACAGCTTCGTCGCCATGTCCCTGGTGGTGTTCGCCTCCCTGGTGGCCAAGCGCTATCTGCCCTCGTCCCTGCCGGCCTTTGCCTATGCCACCATCATCGGCATCCTCATCTGCCTGCCCGAGACTCCAGTGCGTGGCCTCTTCATCGACGCCGTGGCCAAAATCTCCTTCCTCTCCTGCTGCGTGCCGCTCTTGGCCTTCGCCGGCCTCTCGGTGGGCGGTCAGCTGGAGGAGCTCAAGAAGATGTCGTGGAAGGTGATCCTCATCTTCATGATCGTCTCTACCTGCTGCTTCTTCGGCGCCTCCCTGGTTGCCCAGCTCGGTTTCTCCATTCAAGGGATCATCTGATGAACCACTACCATATCGAACCTGACCTGTTGGCCCTGCGCGGTTTCAGCCACGAGGTGCGCCACCACCTGCACCGCATCCCGGAATACTCCGGGGCCGAGTTCAAGACCTCCGCCTACTGCCGGGGATTGATGGAAGAGTTCGGCTACCAGATCACCGACTACCCGGGCTTCACCGGTTTTCACGGGGATCTGGTCATAGAGCCTGCGCTTCCCACCATAGCGTTTCGTGCCGACATGGATGGCCTGGAGATGCACGACATGAGCGAGGTGGCGTTCAAGTCCACCCATGAAGGGATGGCTCACAACTGCGGCCATGACTCCCACATGGCGATCGCCCTGACCACGGCGAAATTCCTGGCAGGTCACCGGGAGCAGCTGCGCTACAACGTTCGCGTCATCTTCCAGATGGCGGAGGAGGACATGCGGGTGCCGGGGGCCGAGAAGATGGTGGAGCTCGGCTGCATGAAAGGGGTGGACGAGGTCTATGCCCTGCACAACGACGGCGCCATGGAGACGGGCACCATCAAGTTCAACCAGGGGGTCATGTCCTCCTGGGGCTCGGCCTGGACCCTGGATGTACACGGCATCTCGGCCCACGGCTCCACCCCCCACAAGGGGCTGGATGCCATCCGCGAGGCGGTGCGGATCATCGAGGACATGGACTACATAGTCGCCAAGCGTACCAGCCCGTTCAGCCCGGCGGTGTTCGGCTGCGGCATGATCAACGGCGGCACCATTCCCAACGCGGTGGCCGACCATGTGCAGGCCCGTGGCACCATACGTGCCATGGACGCCGAGACCGACCGGATCCTGAAAAACAGCTTCAGGGACATCATCGCCCAGAGCGAGCTGCGCGGCTTCAAGACCACCATGGTCCATGCCGGCTACCCGGCGGTGGAAAACCACACCGAGGCCTGCGAGCGTCTGCAACAAGCCGCCGCCGATGTGCTGCCGGCCGAGGGAATCAATGCCCAGGGTCAACCCATGACAGGCAGCGAAGACTTCAGCTACATGATCAACGCCACCCCGGATCGCAAGGGGGCCATGTTCTTCCTCGGCAGCGGCAATCAGGCCAAGGGGATCTGCAACTACCTGCACGCCAATCCCTATTACCTGGACGATGACTGTCTGCTGGTGGGAGCCCAGATCTTTGTCAATCTGGCGACCAGACGCACCTGACGGGTAAGGGGAGCTGCAATTACTCACATCATGCATCCCCCAACTATCTGGCAGGTGGGCCGCGGAGGCCCGCCTGCTGACCCGCACCCTCAACAGCAAGGAGGCGGTGGGTATAAGGCAAGATCGATGGATGCACTGCCAGCGTACAACCTGTCGCACAGCCAGATGGTGAAGATGGCGGCGAGCCTGAAGAGAGACACGATGAGTCAGCTGAGTTTTCATATGGCGTCGGCGTTCCTCATCCATGACTGTGTTGCATGCCGTATGTGTCAGCGGGCAATCTCCCAAGGCGGGGAGCGGACCTTGAGCCACAAGCGAGGTTGTTTGTCCTGCCCATCAGAAGAGAGCGATATTGGCCGTGCAGTGTGAAGGCAAGGTCACAGAAGGAGAATATGAAAAAAGCGAATAAAAAAATGCCAGTCAAACTTAACTGACTGGCATTACGCCGTGGCGTCTTTGGGGCTGATGTCAGGCTGCGACAATCCCTGACAACATACCCGTTTATTTCACCGCATCGAAGGTCAGCAGCGTCGCCTGCTCTGCATTCTTCAGCACCAGCTGTTTGCCGCTTATCTGGAAGCTTGCCACCTTCTCCAGCGCCTGCAGGTAGTTCATCTCCTTGCCGGCCAGCTCCCCTGTACACATCATGCGAGTCGCCCCCATGGGGCCCAGAGCCAGAACACCGTCCCCCTGCTCTGTGATGCCGCCAAAGTAGCGGTTGCAGCCGCCCTTGCCTGCCACCTTGTCGCCGGCGACCTGCAGGGTGAAGGTATCACCGCTCGCCCCTTGCAACTGCCAGGTCGATGCTTGCAGCTCTGCCAGGGTAGAACCCGTTGCCATGGCGCAGCCTCCCAGGGCTAGCGCAGCCAGCAGGGTCAGTTTCTTGTTCATGAGTTCACCTCGTGATGGAGAAAGTCGTGAAGACACAGAGTGAGGGGCCTGTTTATCATGACTCTGGCGCCCATCAAAACTCTTTTATTGTGATCGGAGTTCCCTTTACTCCCTGCTGGCATGTGCCATGCTTGTAGTCCTGTTCCGGACCCAGGGAGGGGAAACGAATGGTCAAGTCTCTCGTCATCGCACTCGCATCCTGTCTCACTTTTTCGGCCCAGGCCGCCGACTGGGATTTCCTCAAAAACGAAGCCGACAGCCAGCTCTACGTGAAAAGCTATTCCGGCGTACTGCTCGGCAACCAGGCCCATACGGGCGACAATTTCGATATCTGGCTCATCAACACCGGCTACCAATATCCGGTAGAGGATGATATCAGCCTCTACATGGAGGCCGGACCGGCAGTGGGCAGCCACAGCGAGCAGGCCGGCTTCAATATCAGCTCTGGGGTGCGCTACCGCCTATCCCCCTCACTGAACATCGGCAGCCAGCTCAAACAGCTGGAGGTGAGCAAGCCCAGCACCCTGGTGGAGCTCAACAGCAGCCTGCTGGTGACACCGCAGTTGGCCATCACCGCCAACTACGGCCTCAGTGCCTTCAGCACCGAGCAGTTCCTCACCCTGGGGGTAGGTTTCAACTTCTGAGGGATCAGAGGAGCCTGGCGCCACTGACCAGCACGCCATTGAGATCGGCGTAGACATAATCCCCCGGCGCTATGCTGACCCCGGCAAAGGACAGCACCACATCCAGCTCGCCCTGTCCGCGTTTCTCGGTTTTGACCGGACAGGCCGCCAGCGCCTTGACTCCCAGCGCCAGCGTCGCCAAGGTGCCCACATCTCGCACGGCGCCGTGGATCAGGATCCCTTCCCATCCCTGCTCCACCGCCTTGATGGCCAGTTGGTCCCCCAGCAGCGCCCGGCGCAGGGAGCCACCGCCGTCGATCACCATCACCTTGCCATGACCGGGGCTCGCCACCAGCTCCCGCACTAGGCTGTTGTCCTCGAAGCAGGAGAGAGTGACCGCCTCGCCATAAAACAGCGGCTTGCCGCCATAATCGTGAAACAGCGGCTCTGCCACCTGCAGGGCATCGCCATGTTGATCGCAAAGGTCGGGCAGTAGATCCAGCATGGTCAGCATCCTTCCATGGAGTGAATGAGTCCGCTCATTCTTTCATCATGTGGACAGGCTGACAATCCAGCGGGCAACCGACATACCCGGATGGTGTGGCTCCCGTCCAGCCTCTCATCATGCGAAAGCTCTGAGCATCCAGCGGGAAGTCAGTCTGCCAAGATGGCATGGCTCCCCCTTCAGCAGGACGGGCACCAACCAGAGCTCCCCCTCTACCACCCAGTAGAGGGCATTCTGCCCGAAGCGGGCGGCCAGTCGGATGGCCTCGCCCTGAGGAATGTGCAGCAACAGGGACGCCTCCTGCCAGCACTCATCCGGAGCGCTGCCCCACCCGCTGGCTGGCCGGATTCCAGGCCGTGACGATGGCATAGGCAGCCCAGACTGGCGGTGCGAAGGGGGCAATAAAACACACATTTCTGTAGTTTTCCCACAAAGTCATGTCAACCACATGTTACATCCCATTACATTTCTTAAGGGCGAAAAAGCGGGCCAGCCCACGTATGATGCAGCGAACCTCGGGATTGACTTATATCAAACCTGAGTTAAAAAGTTGCTATCTGACGGCAAAGAGTGTTGTTATGCGCCTGTTAACTGATAAAATGCAGCAACTTTTGTAATGGACTACCTTTCCAGGCTTCTCTCGATCAGACTTGTTGAGAGCCTATGTGCGGCACAGGGATGTTTGCCAACATAGATACCAAATTCGCGATGATTCGACCTGACATTCATACCCAGGATGACGTAATAAATTTTCAGGACCGGTCGGATAACGCCAAAGAGTGTTAAAATTTCGATAATTAACTGATAAGAATCTGGGAATACTCATGCAAACACCACATATTCTGATCGTCGAAGACGAGCTGGTCACCCGCAACACCCTCAAGAGCATCTTCGAGGCCGAAGGCTACATAGTGCTGGAAGCCAACAATGGCGATGAGATGCATCAAGCCCTGACCAGCCACACCATCAACCTGGTGATCATGGACATCAACCTGCCGGGCAAGAATGGCCTGCTGCTGGCGCGCGAGCTGCGTGAAGATGACAATATCGCCCTGATGTTCCTGACCGGTCGTGACAACGAAGTGGACAAGATCCTGGGGCTGGAGATCGGCGCCGATGACTACATCACCAAGCCGTTCAACCCACGCGAGCTGACCATCCGTGCCCGCAACCTGCTGAGTCGCACCATGAACGTGACCGCCGGTGGCGAAGAGAAGAAGCTGGTGGAGCGTTACCTGTTCAATGGCTGGGCGCTGGACATCAACAGCCGTGCACTGGTCAGCCCGGCAGGCGACATGTTCAAGCTGCCCCGCTCAGAGTTCCGCGCCATGCTGCATTTCTGCGAAAACCCGGGCCAGATCCAGACCCGTGCCGAACTGCTCAAGAAGATGACAGGCCGTGAGCTCAAGCCCCACGATCGTACCGTGGATGTCACCATCCGCCGCATTCGCAAGCACTTCGAGAGCGTGGGCGACACCCCGGAGATCATCGCCACCATTCATGGCGAAGGCTACCGCTTCTGTGGCGAGCTGGAGCAGGAATAACCCCTGCCCGGTGAAGCGAGAGGCGCCTGTGGGCGCCTCTTCTGTTTGTGGCTGGTGCAAGTCGTCTGTCCGCCAAAACAAAAAGCCCACTCAGTCGAGTGGGCTTTTTGCATGAAAGCTGGAGCGGGCAGCGGGAATCGAACCCGCATCATCAGCTTGGAAGGCTGAGGTAATAGCCATTATACGATGCCCGCAAGACATCAGGAACGCAGCAGATACAAGGCATGGAATCGGCGTCTTAAGAGACGTGCCAGAAGTAGGCAACAACGAGACGGGACAGATACCTGGTATCAGAATGTGGAGCGGGTGATGGGAATCGAACCCACGTATGCAGCTTGGGAAGCTACCGTTCTACCATTGAACTACACCCGCGTCAGTGGCCTCTACTATATGCATTTTGCCGGCGAGCGCAATCACCGCCTTCGTATTTTTTGCCATAAATCAAGCTGTTCGGCCAACTATTGAGCATGCAGCTGCTTTTTCAAACAAAGACGTTCACACTCCCGGATCTGCGAGGTTGCCAAGCCGTGGGGGCGACGATAGTCTTGCGCCACTCGACCGAGGAGGGTGGTAATGGACAAGAACAAGCAGAAACATCTCTATGGCTGGTTGCGCAAACAATCGGGCCATGGCCGGCGCTGGATCGGTCTTTCCATCGGTCTCGGCATGGGTCAGGGCATACTGATGGTGATGCAGGCCTGGCTGCTGGCCACCTTGCTCCACGGCTTCATCATCGAAGGCACCACGCCCGAGCAGTCCATTCCCCTCTTTATCGCCCTGCTGCTGGTGACCCTGACCAAGGCTGCACTGGCTTATGGCCGGGAGGTGGCGAGCTTCAGGGCAGGCAGTGCGGTGCGCCAAGCCATCCGCGAGCTGGTGCTCACCCGCCTCGCCCGCCTCGGGCCAGCTTATATCCAGCGCCGCCCCGCCGGCAGCTGGGCCAGCCTGCTGCTCGAGCAGATTGAAGAGATGCAGGAGTTCTTCTCCCGCTATCTGCCCCAGATGGCCATAGCCGTCTTCATTCCCCTGGTGATCCTGGTGGCCGTGTTCCCGGTCAACTGGGCCGCTGGCATCATCTTGCTCGGCACCGCGCCCCTCATCCCACTCTTCATGATCCTGGTGGGCGTCGGCGCCGCCGATGCCAACCGCCGCAACTTCCAGTCCCTGGCGCGGCTCTCCGGCCACTTCCTCGACAGACTCAAGGGCTTGCGTACCCTGCAGCTCTTCATGCGTACCCAGGCGGAGGGTGAAGCCATTCGCGACGCCTCGGAAGATTTTCGGGAGCGAACCATGGAGGTGCTGCGGCTCGCCTTCCTTAGCACGGCCGTGCTGGAGTTCTTCGCCGCCATCGCGGTGGCCCTGGTGGCGGTCTACTTCGGCTTCTCTTACATAGATCACCTCAACTTCGGCAACTATGGCGTCAAGGTAACGCTCTTTACCGGCTTGTTCGTGCTGTTTCTCGCTCCCGAGTTTTACGCGCCGCTGCGGGAACTCGGCGCCCACTACCACGCCAAGGCGCAGGCCATAGGCGCCGCCGAGCAGCTGCTGGAGTTTCTCGAGGCCGAAGTCAGCGAGCCAGCTTCAGGGAGTGCCCCCTTCCAGGCCGATGGCCCCATCAGGGTGGAGGCCCGCGCTCTGGAGGTGCTGAGCGCCGAGGGCAAGGTGCTGGTCGGCCCCATCGATTTCACCCTTGAGGCAGGCACGCGCACTGCCCTGGTCGGGATCAGCGGGGCCGGCAAGAGCTCCCTGGTCAACGCTTTGCTCGGCTTTGCCCCCTATCGCGGTTCGCTCCGTGTCAACGGCCAGGAGCTCACCGAGCTGGACATGAGCCAATGGCGGCTGCAACTGGGCTGGCTCTCCCAGAACCCCCAGCTGTTCCACGCCTCCCTGAGAGACAACCTGCTGCTGGCCAGGACCACGGCCAGCGACGCCGAGCTGGAAGCCGCCCTGGTGCGGGCCCAGGCCTGGGAATTTGCCAGGGAGAAGGGATTCGACTATCCGGTCGGAGATCAGGCCGGGGGTCTCTCCGTCGGTCAGGCCCAGCGCCTCGCCCTGGCCCGCACCCTGCTCAAGTCCACCCAGTTGATGGTACTGGATGAACCCACTGCCAGCCTGGATCGCCACTCCGAACGCGCCATCATGAGCACGCTCGAAGACGCTGCGAAAGGCCAGACCCTGCTGATGATCACCCACCGCCTCGATCAGCTCAGCCAGATGGACAACATACTGGTGCTGCAGCGCGGCCAGCTGGTGGAGCAAGGCCACTTCGCGCAACTCTGCCAGGCACAGGGGCCCTTCGCCCGTCTGCTATCCCAACGTTCAGGGGATTCTCTCGATGACTGATCTACTGCCGTTCCTGCGTCTCTACCGCCAGCACTGGCTCAGCCTCTCCCTCGGCCTGCTGCTGGCCCTGGTCACCCTGGTGGCCGGGATGGGGCTGCTCTCCCTCTCAGGCTGGTTCCTCTCCGCCGCCGCCGTGGCGGGGCTGGCGGTCGCCAGCCGGGACACCTTCAACTACATGACCCCGGCAGGCGGGGTGCGCTTCTTCTCCATAGTGCGCACCGCCAGCCGCTGGGGTGAGCGGGTGGTTAGCCACGACGCCACCTTCCGGGTGCTCACCCGGCTGCGGGTCTGGTTCTGGCAACGGCTCTCCCCCCTCTCCCCCGGCACCCTGGCCGGTTTTCGTCAGGCGGATCTGCTCAACCGTCTGGTGGCCGACATCGACGCCATGGATCACGTCTACCTGCGCCTCGTCACTCCCATAGGGGCGGCCCTGCTCAGCTGCGCCGGGCTGGTGTTCTTCCTCTCCTTCTTCGACAGCCGCCTGGCGTTGACCCTGGGGGCCATACTGCTCTTTGGCATGCTGGCCCTGCCGCTGGTGTTCTATTTCGCCGGCCGGTCGCCCGGTCGTCGACTCATCGCCGAGAAATCCACCATGCGCACCCGCATGGTGGATTACCTGGACGGCCATGCCGAGCTGCAGATGTTCGCCGCCGCCCCCAAGGCGCTGGCCGAGCTGCAACAGGCCGAGCAGGCCCTGATCCAGGCCCAGGCCCGCATGGCCAGGGTGAGCGGCCTCGCCAGCTTCTCGGTCCAGCTGCTCAGCGGCTGGACCCTAACCCTGATGCTGTGGCTGGCCGGTCACGGCGTCGGCGGTGGCACCCCGGATCCCATCACGGCGCTCATGGTGTTCGCCACACTGGCAAGCTTCGAGGCGCTGCAGCCTCTGGCGGGCGCCTTCCAGCACCTCTCCACCAGCCTCACCTCGGCCCGTCGTCTCAACGAGATACTGCAGGAGGCCAAGGCACCAGAGTGGGGAGAGGAGCAAGCGCCTGCGACTCAAGGCGCCTTGCAGATACGGGACCTCCATTTTGCCTATCCCGGCCAGGATGCCCCTGTGCTGCGAGGCTGCACCCTGCAACTGAACCCCGGCGAGAAGCTGGCGCTGCTGGGGCAGACAGGGTGTGGCAAGTCCACCCTGATGGGGCTGCTGACCCGGGAGTGGACGGCACAGAGCGGCGAGATTCTGTTGGATGGCAAGCCGTTGACCCACTACAGCGAAGGGGCGCTGCGCGCCTCCTGCTCAGTGGTGAGCCAGCGGGTGCATCTGTTTGCCGATACCTTGCGCGGCAACCTCAAGCTGGCCGCCCCCGACGCCAGCGACGAGCGGCTGACCGAAGTCCTCACCCAGGTGGGTCTCGCCACCCTGCTGGCAGGTGAAGATGAAGAGGTAGAGAGCGGACTGGACGCCTGGCTCGGGGATGGCGGTCGCCCCCTCTCCGGCGGCGAGCGCCGCCGCATCGGCATCGCCCGCGCCCTGCTGCACGACGCCCCGCTCTGGCTGCTGGATGAGCCGACCGAAGGCCTCGACAGCCAGACCGAGCGGGAGATCATGGCCCTGCTGCTCAAGCTGGGGGCAAGGCGCTCCCTGCTGCTCATCTCCCACCGCCTGCTGGGGCTGGAGCAGATGGACAGGGTGGCCCTGATGGAAGAGGGCAAGATCCGCCTCTGCGCCCCGCACCAGGAGTTACTGGAAGATGACTACTACCGCAGCCTGCACCAGCGGCTGGCTCCCGCCTGATGAAAGCCAATGAACAAGGGGCAGGGATCTGCCCCTTGTCTTGTTAATAGTGCCAAGATCCCCGTCACAGCTCGCCTCCCGGGCGAAAAATGGGGCTGGTCGCAGGCAGCGACTGACCCCTATAATGGCTCCCTCACTGTTCAACAAGACCTCGACATGAAACGCCTGATCCTGATGATGCCCCTGATTGCCTCCGGTTGTGCCGACTTCGCCTTCAACAGCAATCTGGACAAGGAAAACTTCGACGAGTATTTCAAGCCGGGCGGCGTCCGGATCTATGAGCAGAACCAGCTCGCCGACCTCAATTACCTCTACCTCGGCACCGTCGAGGGTGAGTCCTGCCAGGCCGATGCCAATCAGGCGGTGCCCAATGCCGGCGAAGCCCGCACCCTGGCCCGCCGCCGCGTGGCCGACATGGGCGGCAACGGCGTCAGCTTCGACAAGTGCGCCGAGTTCAGCGATGTGCCGGGCTGCCTGAAGCAGGTGATCTGCTACGGTCAGGCGCTGAAAGTGGCCGAAGAGAAGTAAGGTCTCGGCATGGCCCTCGCCATCGTCCGCCTCGGCAGCCCCCGTCTCCCCGATGAGGGACTGCGCATCGGCACAGTACGCCGCCCGCCTCGCGGCGTGCCCAAGAGCGATTTTGCCAGCCAGGATTGGTACGACGTCTGGTTCCCCAACCTGGCCCCCAGCGCCGAGACCATGAAGCTCGGTCAGGCCGCCGAGACCCCGGCCCAGTGGGCCGCCTTCTGCAAGCAGTACAAGGCCGAGATGGCAAGCCCAGCTGCCCGCCACGATCTGGCGCTGCTGGCAGCCCTCTCCCACACCACTAACCTGTCAGTGGGCTGCTACTGCGAGCAGGAGTTCCGCTGTCATCGCGCCATCCTGCGCGAGCTGCTGATCGCCGCCGGCGCCGCCATGCGCACCGAGTAGCGGCGCTCACACCAGACAGAAAAGGGCATCTCTCGATGCCCTTTTGCTTTGCTGCGGCACTTGCCGGCCACGCTACCGGACAAGCTGACGCAGCCGCGTCTCCTGCTCGGCTGTGATGCCGGCGGCCACCGCAGCGTCCGGCGCGCCGGCCAGCCACTCGGCCACATCCGCCACCGTCTCCTCCAGCGGCCGAAAGTTGAGGCCCTGCACGATGGCCGCCTCGGCGCTGATGCGGCCATAGCCGGCATGCTCGGGCTGCTCATTGGGCAACAGGGTCGGATAGCTCTGCCAGGGCTCCACCCCGGTGGCCAGCAGAGCGGGCCAGGGCGCCCATTCGGGCACGATGGGAGTGGCGGGGGCCAGCCTGGCCGCCAGACGCTCCACCCAGTCCACCAAAGCGATGCCGGGCTTGACGAGGTTGAAGCAACCCTCCAGCCGCTGCTCGGCGGCCCGCAGCACGAACTCGGCGCAGTCGCGCACATCCAGGTATTGCAGCCTGTCCTGCCCCTCCCCCGGCAGCAGCCAGGATCCGCCTTGCTGCACCCGTTGCACCCACCAGGCCAGACGGCCGGTCGGGTCGAAGGGGCCGCACAGCACGCCGGGGCGCAGTATGCAGAGCCGCTCCCCCCAGCGGGTCCGATACTCGGCCTCGCACAAGACCTTGAGCGGACCGTAGCCGCTGGCTGACTCGCCGGGAGCCACCTCGTGCAGCGGCGCCGACTCGTCCATCTCGGGCCGGGCGAAGTCCCGATAGACGCTGATGGTGGAGATGAAGATGAGGCGCTCACAACGCCCGAGCAGGGCCGTCGATAGGCTGGCCGCCTGCGCTGGGTCATAGCAGCAGGTGTCTATGGTCAGATCCCAGTGCAGTCCCTCCCCCAGCAAGGGATCCAGGCTCTGATCCCTGTCCCCCTGCAGTTGAGTCAGCTCGCGCCAGTCAGGGTGCTGGCGGTGACCCCGATTGTACAGCGTCACCTCATGACCCCAATCCAGGGCCAGCGAGGTGAGGTGGCGGCCCAAAAAACCGGTGCCGCCGATAATCAGCAGTTTCATCCCTGTCTCTCCTGTGCGCCGCGGTGCCATGACCCCGGCCAATCCCCGTTCTTCCCCCACCCTACGCAAGTTGACGCCAGGGCACAGCCTCGGATGCCGCGCTCTGCGACCGGGATCACAGGCGGCCACGACTGTGGCGACGCCTGCGTTTTCGGTCCGCCTGTGCTACATTGCCGGGGTTTTCAGCCAGGATCCGCCATGAAGTTCGATATAGACACACTCGGGATCATCCGCTCTCCCTACAAGGAGAAGTTCGCCATCCCCCGCCAGCCAGGCCTGGTCAAATCGGCCCGCGCCCGCCTGGAGCTGCTGCCTCCCTACGATCAGCCGGACGTGCTGCGCGGCATAGAGCAGTTTTCCCACCTCTGGCTCAGCTTCGTGTTTCACCAGACCATGGCCCAGGGCTGGCACCCGACGGTGCGTCCACCGCGCCTTGGCGGCAACGAGCGGGTCGGGGTCTTTGCCACCCGCTCCACCTTCCGCCCCAACCCGCTCGGCCTCTCCGTGGTCGAGTTGCACGGGGTGGGCCGTGAGCGTGGCAAGCTGTGGCTCGACCTCGGCGCCGTGGATCTGCTGGACGGCACCCCTGTGGTCGACATCAAGCCCTACATTCCCTATGCCGACAGCCTGCCCCACGCCCGGGGCGGCTTCGCCCCCGAGGCCCCAACCCCGCCATTGATGGTGAGCTTCACCCCCGAGGCGGAGCTGCAGCTCATGCCCTGGCTCAAGGCCCACCCCGAGCTGCGCCAGCTGGTGAGCGAGGTGCTGGCCCAGGATCCCCGTCCCGCCTACAAGAAGGGCAAGCCGGACGACAAGGAGTACGGCGTCAGATTGTTCGATGTAAACGTTCGATTTCAGATAAAAGAACCTGAATGCCTGGTGTCGGCCATAGAGCCCGCCTGATCTTCACCGGCCCCGGCCAATAAAAAAACCACCCGCTCGGGTGGTTTTTTGCTGCCACCGCCGGATGGCGGTACTCAGAGGCGTTGCAACAACAGGCTGCCGATGGAATAACCAGCGCCGAAGGAGCAGAGCACACCACGGGCCCCGCTAGGCAGGTCCTGGTTGAACAGGTGGAAGGCGATGATGGAGCCCGCCGAGCTGGTGTTGCCATAGCTGTCGAGGATCACCGGCGCCTCCTGCTGGCTGGCGTCGTGGCCCAGCAGCTTGCGGCCGATGAACTGGTTCATGGTGAGGTTGGCCTGATGGAGCCAGAGGCGGTTCAGCTCCCCCGCCTGCCAGCCCTGCTCCCCCAGCTGTTCCTCTATCTGTGTGCACACCAGAGGCAGCACCTCCTTGAACACCTTGCGCCCCTGCTGGCGGAACAGCTTGTCATCTCCGTAGCGGGTGCGCGGACTGAATCGGTTCAGGAAGCCGAAGTTGTTGCGGATGTTGTTGGAGTACTGGGTCACCAGCTTGCTCGCCACCAGTTGCCAGGGGTTGGCCACCTTGCAATCGGCCTCCCGCTCCAGCAGCACGGCGGTGCAGGCGTCGCCAAAGATGAAGTGGCTGTCCCTGTCGCGGAAATTGAGGTGCCCCGAGCAGATCTCGGGATTCACCACCAGGGCCAGTCTGGCGGTGCCGGCCGCCAGCAGATCCGCCGCCGTCTTGATGCCGAAGGTGGCGGAGGAGCAGGCCACGTTCATGTCAAAGGCCATGCCGCTCGCCCCCAGATAGTGCTGCAGCTCGATGGCCAGCGCCGGGTAGGGGCGCGGCATGTTGGAGGCCGCGACTATGACCAGATCTATCTCCCCCGGCTCGCGACCGGCGGCGATCAGTGCCTGTTCGGCGGCGGCCACCGCCATCTCCACCATGATGGAGGGCTGGTCATCGGGGCGCTCCGCCAGCAGGGGCTGCATGATGTCCGGATCCAGCACCCCCTCCCTGCTCACCAGATAGCGGCTCTTGATACCGGACGCCTTCTCGATGAACTCGCAGCTCGAATGCTGCTTGGCGGGCAGTTGGCCCGCATCGATGGCGGAGGCGTTCTCCTCGTTGTAGAGATCCACATACTGGTTGAAGGCCGCCACCAGCTCTTCATTGCTGACGGCAAAGGGCGGGGTATAGAGGCCTGAGCCACTGATTACGATAGAGGTCATCTTTGCTCCTGGCCGGGTGCAATCCCGGCTTGTCTGTTTTTTAGGGTTCAGAGATTCATAGCTGGTCGATAGCCGCAGCCAGACCCGCCAGGGTCAGCGGGTGCATGCGCCCGCCGATCAATTCGTTCATCAACTTGATGGAGGGGTGCCAGAGCCACTCCTGCCTGGGCAGCGGATTGATCCACACCATCTTGGGGAAATGTTGTTGCAGGCGCCCGAGCCACACCTGGCCGGACTCCTCGTTCCACTGCTCCACACTGCCACCGGGCCAGGTGATCTCGTAGGGACCCATCTTGGCGTCACCCACCAGGATCACCCGATAGTCGCTGCCGTAGGTGCGCAGCAGCCGCAAGGTATCAAAACGCTCCTCGGCCCGGCGGGCGTTGTCCTGCCAGACGAAGTCGTAGAGACAGTTGTGAAAATAGAAGTACTCCAGATGCTTGAACTCGTGGCGCAGCGCCGAGAAGAGCCTCTGCACCTCGGCCACGTGGGCATCCATAGACCCCCCAACATCGAAGAACACCAGCAGCTTGACCCCGTTGTGGCGCTCGGGTCTGAGCTTCACATCGAGCCAGCCCTGGCGGGCCGTGCTGCTGATGGTGTCGTCGAGATCCAGCTCCGAGGGATTGCCCTTGCGCACCCAACGCCTGAGCTTGCGCAGCGCCAGCTGGATGGCGCGCTGGCCGAGCGGCGAGTCGTCGCTGAAGTTGCGATAGTGGCGCGCCTCCCACACCTTGGTTGCCTTGCCATGCTGGCCTTCTCCCCCCATGCGGATCCCCTCGGGGTGGAAGCCGCCATGGCCGAACGGACTGCTGCCACCGGTACCTACCCACTTGTTGCCGCCGGCGTGGCGCGACTTTTGTTCGCGCAGGCGCTGGTTGAGGGTGTCGAGCAACTTGTCGAGCCCGCCGAGGGATCTGAGCAAGGCTTTCTCCTCAGGGCTCAATAGCCGCTCGAACTCCTGGCGCAACCAGTCGTCCGGCAGCGTCTCGGGCAGCAAGGGGATGGCCTCCAGCCCCTGGTAGTACTCGGCGAAGGCGCGATCGAAGCGATCATAGTGAGCCTCGTCTTTCACCAGCAGGCTGCGGGACAAGCGATAGAAGTCGTCCATGTCCACGCTGGCGAGTCCGGCCGCCAGGGCCCCATGGAGATCCAGCAACTCGCGCAGACTGCAGGGCAGCTTGTGACGGCGCAGGTGAAGGAAGAAGTCGATGAGCATTCAGCCGCCACGACGCGCCAGGAAGACGAGCTTCTCGAAGAGGTGCAAGTCCTGCTCCGTCTTGAGCAGGGCGCCATAGAGAGCGGGCACCAGCTTGCCAGGCTCCCGGCTGCGCAGCGCCTCGGGGGCTATGTCATCGGCCAGCAGCAGGCGGATCCAGTCCAGCAGCTCGGAGGTGGAGGGCTTCTTGCGCAGCCCCTCCACATTACGCAGCTCGAAGAAGAGATCCATCGCCTCGCCGAGCAGGCTCTCCATGAGGTTGGGATGGTGCAGCTGGACGATGGCCTGCATCTCTGCCTTGTCGGGGAAGCGGATGTAATGGAAAAAACAGCGGCGCAGGAAGGCGTCCGGCAGCTCTTTCTCATTGTTGGAGGTGATGATGACCACGGGGCGCTGGCGCGCCTTGATGCGCTCGCCGGTTTCGTAGACATCAAACTCCATCCGATCCAGCTCCAGCAACAGATCGTTGGGAAACTCGATGTCCGCCTTGTCGATTTCGTCGATGAGCAGCACCGGCCTCTGCGAGGCAGCGAAGGCCTGCCACAGCTTGCCCTGGCGAATGTAGTGGCTTATGTCCCCGACCCGCGGATCCCCGAGCTGGGAGTCCCGCAGCCGGGCCACCGCATCGTATTCATAGAGCCCCTGCTGGGCCTTGGTGGTGGACTTGATATGCCAGCTGATGAGGTCGGCACCGAGCGACTCGGCAACCGCCTCGGCCAGCACCGTCTTGCCGGTGCCCGGCTCACCTTTGATCAGCAGCGGCTTCTCCAGCACGATGGCGGCATTGACGGCCATACTCAGTGACTTTGATGCGAGATAGCGATCGCTTCCTGCAAATCCCATGAGATCCATTCCTTTGGTCGCAGGAGAACCCAGGGGCCCTTCGGCGAGAGAGAATAAGTTCTATATGTTGTAATAACATATTGTTATAACGATTCGTCACTTCTCATTCAGAAACCACAGGGTAATCTTGTTTCATCGCCTTAACAAACACAGGGATAGCACCATGAGCAAAATTTTTGAGGACAACAGCCAGACCATAGGCAACACCCCGCTGGTTCGTCTCAACCGTGTTACCAAGGGCCGCGTGCTGGCCAAGATCGAGAGCCGCAACCCGAGCTTCAGCGTCAAGTGCCGGATCGGCGCCAACCTGATCTGGGATGCCGAGAAACGCGGCGTGCTGACCAAGGGCAAGGAGATCATCGAGCCTACCAGCGGTAACACGGGCATTGCCCTGGCGTTCGTGGCTGCGGCCCGTGGCTATCCCATCACCCTGACCATGCCGGCCACCATGAGCCTGGAGCGCCGCAAGCTGCTCAAGGCGCTTGGCGCCAACCTGGTGCTGACCGAAGGCCCGCTGGGCATGAAGGGCGCCATTGCCAAGGCCAACGAGATCCTCGAATCCGAGCCGGGCAAGTATGTGCTGCTGCAGCAGTTCGAAAACCCCGCCAACCCCGAGATCCACGAGCAGACCACTGGCCCCGAGATCTGGGATGCCACCGACGGTGACGTGGATGTGTTTGTGGCAGGCGTCGGCACCGGCGGCACCATCACTGGTGTCTCCCGCTACATCAAGCAGACCAAGGGCAAGGCCATCGTCTCCGTGGCGGTCGAACCCAGCGAATCCCCCGTCATCAGCCAGAAACTGGCGGGCGAAGAGATAAAGCCCGGTCCCCACAAGATCCAGGGCATAGGCGCGGGCTTCATTCCAGGCAACCTGGACCTGACCCTGCTGGACCGCGTCGAGCAGGTGAGCAGCGAGGAGTCCATCGAGATGGCTCGCCGCCTGATGGAAGAGGAAGGCATTCTGGCGGGGATCAGCTCCGGCGCCGCCGTGGTCGCTGCCGCCCGTCTGGCCGAGCTGCCGGAGTTCGAAGGGAAAACGATTGTCGTCATCCTGCCGAGTGCTGCCGAGCGTTATCTCTCCAGTGCCCTCTTCGCCGGCGTGTTCAGCGAACAGGAACTGCAACAGTAATTGATCGCATTACACCAAAACAACGGCGCCTCTGGGGGCGCCGTTTTCATTATGCGCTAAACTCAGTAGCCATCAGTGTCAGTCGACCCCTTATTTTTTGGGGTAAAATAACAAACTTGGGTGTGACAAAAAAAGCAGACATTCTGTGATAAATCTCATATCCTGTGCGGCGTCACGAGGTGTTTACCGGCTAGGTATCACAAGGTAACAAAGTGTTATTTTTCGTTATAAATTAATTTCAGGCCAGACCTGACGCGGCTTGTAGCCCGATGACGAAAAAGACTTAGCCAGGGCGCCGAATACTGCACAGAAAATTGACCTGGATTAAACCATTGCAGGTCTGATTTCGTTACTTTACAACATATCCATACTGACACGGTGAGACAGGAAGCCTCATTAGCGACCATCTCTCCACACAATATCAATAATATGGGGTGAAACCATGTACGAGAAGTCTGTTGTTATTACTGCTGAAAACGGCCTGCACACCCGTCCCGCAGCTCAGTTCGTGAAAGAAGCCAAAGAATTCCAAAGCGAGATCACTGTGGTCTCCGGTGGCAAATCCGCCAGCGCCAAGAGCCTGTTCAAGCTGCAGACCCTGGGCCTGACCAAAGGCACCAACGTGACCATCCAGGCCGACGGCCCGGACGCTCAGAAAGCCGTTGAGAAGCTGGTTGCCCTGATGGACGAGCTGGAGTAATCCAGCTTTACTCCTCCCCCACAGTCGTTTTAATAGGAAGGATTATGATATCTGGCATTCTTGCGTCCCCCGGTATCGCATTCGGTAAGGCGCTTCTTCTGAAAGAAGATGAAATCGTTATCAATCAGGGCAAGATTTCTGCCGACCAGATTGACGCCGAGATCAACCGCTTCCTCGAAGCCCGCACCAAGTCAGCCGCACAGCTGGAAGCCATCAAAGAGATGGCCGGTCGTACCTTCGGTGAAGAAAAAGAGGCCATCTTCGAAGGCCACATCATGCTGCTCGAAGATGAGGAGCTGGAAGGGGATATCAGATCCTTCATCAAAGACAACAAGGCGTCCGCCGACAAAGCCATCTATGAAGTGATCGAACAGTACGCCAAGATGATGGCCGAGCTGGACGACCCCTATCTGCGTGAGCGCGCCACCGACTTCCGTGACATCGGAACCCGTCTGGTGAAGAACGTGCTGGGCATCGCCGTTGTCAACCTGAGCACCATAGACGAAGAGGTCATTCTGGTCGCCAAAGACCTGACCCCGTCCGAAACCGCTCAGATCAACCTGAAATATGTGCTGGGCTTCGTCACCGACATCGGTGGCCGCACCTCTCACACTTCCATCATGGCCCGCTCCCTGGAGCTGCCGGCCATCGTGGGCACCAACGACATCACCGCGCGCGTCAACAATGGCGAGATGCTGATACTGGATGGCATCAACAACCAGATCATCATCAACCCGACCGCCGAACAGCTGGCTGAAGCCAAGAAATTCCAGGCCCAGTTCCAGGCCGAGAAGGACGAACTGGCCAAGCTGAAAGACCTGCCCGCCATCACCCTGGATGGTCATCAGGTCGAAGTCTGCGCCAACATAGGTACCGTCAAGGATACCGAGGGTGCCATCCGCAATGGCGCCGAAGGCGTGGGTCTGTACCGTACCGAGTTCCTGTTCATGGACCGCGATGCGCTGCCGACCGAAGACGAGCAGTTCAAGGCCTACAAAGAAGTGGCCGAGGCCATGCCGGATCAGCCGATCATCGTCCGTACCATGGACATCGGCGGCGACAAAGAACTGCCCTACATGAATTTCCCGAAAGAGATGAACCCCTTCCTGGGCTGGCGTGCCGTGCGTATTTTCTTCGATCGTGAAGACATCATGCACGCCCAGCTGAAGGCCATCCTGCGCGCCTCTGCCTTCGGCAAGCTGCGCATCATGTTCCCGATGATCATCTCCGTCGAAGAGTTCCGCAGCCTCAAGGCCACCGTAGAGCAGCTGAAGGCTGAACTGCGTGCCGACGGCAAAGCCTTTGATGAATCCATCGAAGTGGGTATCATGATCGAAACCCCGGCTGCTGCCGTGATGGCTCATCATCTTGCCAAGGAAGTGGATTTCTTCAGTATCGGTACCAACGACCTGACCCAGTACACCCTGGCCGTCGATCGTGGTAACGAGATGATTTCCGCCATGTACAACCCGCTGTCACCCTCCGTCCTGACCCTGATCAAGATGGTAATCGACGCTTCCCATGACAATGGCAAGTGGACCGGTATGTGCGGTGAACTGGCTGGTGACGAACGCGCCACCCTGCTGCTGCTGGGTATGGGTCTGGATGAGTTCTCCATGAGCGCCATCTCTGTACCGCGTATCAAGAAGCTTATCCGCAACACCAACTTCGAAGATGTGAAGGCAATGGCAGACCAAGCACTGAGCTATGCGACCGCCGCCGAAATCGAAGCCTGTGTAGATAACTTTATTAAGCAGAAGGCAGTCTGCTAAGATCGGCTGCAAACAGCGACAATCATCTCTAGGAGCTTTTACTATGGGTCTGTTTGATAAACTGAAGAAACTGGTTTCCGATGACAGTTCTGACACCGGCGGCATCGAAATTTTTGCACCGCTGTCTGGCGAAATCGTGCCCATCGAAGATGTGCCTGACGTTGTCTTCGCCGAGAAGATCGTCGGTGACGGCATCGCCATCAAGCCGGCTGGCAACAAGATGGTTGCCCCGTGCGACGGCACCATCGGCAAGATCTTCGAGACCAACCACGCGTTCTCTCTGGAATCCGACTCTGGTATCGAGCTGTTCGTTCACTTCGGTATCGACACCGTCGAGCTGAAAGGCGAAGGCTTCACCCGCATCGCCCAGGAAGGTCAGAAGGTCAAGCGCGGTGATACCATCATCGAGTTCGATCTGGCCGTACTGGAAGCGAAGGCGAAGTCTACCCTGACTCCGGTCGTCATCTCCAACATGGACGAGATCAAAGAGCTGATCAAGATGACTGGCGCCGTGACCGTGGGCGAGACCCCGGTTATCCGCATCAAGAAATAATGCTCCGCTGGCTGGTGCCAGCTGCTGCAACAAAAAACCGAAGCCATGTGCTTCGGTTTTTTTATGGGCAACACCTTAGGTCCGCCTGCTCTCAACCATCAGGGGCTAGCTAGTTCCCTGACCGGGCAAGGGCACTCCGATGCAAAAGCGCGGTCGAGATCAAGGCATTGCCCGACAAGCCTTGTAGCATGGGTGTGGAAACCACGGGATCCCGGCGCCATGCGTGACGGGATGGACCAGGGCGATGGAATGCGCCCTCCGGAAGGAGATAAAGATGCTGAAGAATACGGAACAACGTTATGGCAGCCTGAGCATAGGGTTGCACTGGCTAACCCTGCTGCTGATAGTGGCCGTTTATGGGCTGATGGAGTTCAGGGATATTTTTCCCAAGGGCTCGGCCGGACGCGACCTGATGAAGGAGTTTCACTTCATGGTGGGCTTGCTGATCCTGGCGCTGGTAGTGGTGCGGCTGCTGGTGCGCTTTGGCAGCCCCTCACCGCGCATCCTGCCCGCCCCTTCACCGCTGATGCTCAAGCTCGGCCACCTCGCCCATCTGGCCCTCTATGGCTTCCTGATACTCACCCCGCTGCTGGGGTGGCTGCTGCTGAGCGCGGGTGGAAAGCCCATCCCCTTCTTCGGATTTGAGTTGCCCGCGCTGATAGGACCGGATGATGGCCTGAAAGGGACCATCAAGGATCTGCACGAGACGCTGGCAAATCTGGGTTATGCCCTGATTGCCCTGCACGCAGGGGCCGCCCTCTATCACCACCACGTGCTCAAGGACAGCACCCTGACCAATATGCTGCCCGAGCGCAAATAACCGGCGACGGGTTGCACACCAACAAAAAGGCCCCTTTGACAGGGGCCTTTTGTCATGGACGCACATCATCCTCAGGGCAGCACCACCCGGCTTTCGCCGCCGCCGAGGGCCTCGACCCTTATTTGCACGCCGATCCGCTCCACCAGGGTCTGAACGTGGGAGATGACCCCGATCTGGCGGCCCGCCGCCTGCAGGGAGTCCAGGCTGGAGAGCGCCAGATCCAGGCTGTCAGGATCCAGGGTGCCAAACCCCTCGTCAATGAACAGCGACTCGACCTGGGTCTGGCGCGACGACAGGCTGGAGAGCGCCAGCGCCAGGGCCAGCGACACCAGGAAGCTCTCGCCGCCGGAGAGGGAGTCCACAGACCGCACCTCGTCCCCCATGTCGAGATCCACCACCTGCAGCGCCAGATCCGTGCCGGGCACCCGCTCCAGCCGATAACGCGGCGACAGCTCGCCAAGCTGGGCGTTGGCCTCCAACAATAGACGTTCGAGCGTGAGGCTCTGGGCGAAGGTGCGCAGCTTGGCGCCGCTGGCGGAGCCGATAAGCTCGGACAGTTGCAGCCAGTGATCCGTCACCGCCTGCTGGGCCGCCAAATCCTCCTGCAGGCTCCCCGCCTTCAGCGCCGCCGCCTCGGCCTGGGCCAGCGTGCTCTTGCACTGGAACAGCTGCTCTTCCAGCTCGCGGCAGCGAGCCTCGCAGGCGCCCAGACGCTCGGCAAGGGCCTCGGCCGTGAGGGCGGTCAGTTCCCCATGATGCTCCCGATAGCGCGCCAGCTTGGCCTCCTCCTGGGCCAGCGCCCGCTGACGCTCGGCCAACCGGGTGCGGGCCTCGGCCAGGGCATCATCCAGGCGCTGCAAGGCGCTGCGGCGAGCCCTGAGCTCATCCGGCGTGATGGCCAGCAGCCGACGCAGATCATATTCGGCGATGCCGAGAGTGCCAGCATGGGCCGCCCAGCGCCCCAGCGCCTCGCGGCGACGACGGCTGCTCACCTGCCTGTCCTGCTCGAGATGGGCTAGCCTCGCCTTGAGCTCGGTCTGCTTCTCCCGGGCGACCCGCAGTGCCGTCACCGCCTCCTCGAGCTGACTGGCCGCCAGTTGCAATCGCTGCTGCCACTCCTGCTCGATCAGGGTGATGGCGCGGCCCCCGAGGCAGGCCTCCCGGCTGGCGAGCAACCCCTGACGCTGCTGCTCCGCCTCCTTGTAGTCGCGCTCCAGCTTGTGCAGCAGCTCGTTCTGGCTTTGCAGCCGCGCCTCCTGGGCACTCAAGACCGGGGTCAGAGTGGCCAGCTCGCCGCCAAGCTGCTCCCACTCATTCTGTCCGTGCAGATACTCCTCGCAGGTCTGCTGCCACACCAGCCATTGCTGGCTACCAAGCCACTGGCGCCAGGGCTCGGCCCCCATTTGTTGATCGAGACGGGCCTCACCCTGTGCCAGGCGCTGACGCAAGGATGCCTCCTGTTCGGCCAGTGCCTTCAGCTCGGCCTCCCACTCAACCTTCTGCCGCTCCGCCTCCTGCCATTGCTGCTCAAACTGCTGATGGCGGGCGGTCAGCTGGCTCAGCTGCTGGCGCACGGCTTGCAACTGCTGCTGGCCGAACTGGGCCTCACGCAGTTGCTGCTGGCTCTGGGCCAGCCCATGCTCCAGAGTCTGGCCACGGCCAAGCAGGGTACTCATCAGCTCGCTCCACTTGGTCAGGGAATCGGCTTGATTCTGATTCAGTGGCAACGGATGACCCAGCAACTTGGCACCGCCGAGCTGCTGCCAACGCAAGGTCAGTTGTTCGGCGCGGGCATCCAGCTCCGGCAGATGCTGGCGGCGCGCCGCCAGCTGGCGTGCCAGCTCCTGGCGTTCGCTCTCGCACTGGATGTATTGATGATTGAGTCGCTCCCACTCGAGCTCGAGACTGCGGGATCGATCCGCCAGCTGACCCAGAATGCCCGCCACCTGCGGCTGGCTCTGACTGTAGGGGTGCTCCTCGGCGCCGCAGAGGGGACAAGGTTCACCATCGTTCAGGATGTGGCGATACTGCTCGAAACTGGCGATGGCACGAGACTGCTCCAGCGCGTGGCGCGCCTCGTCTCGCTGCAGGGCGAGCCGCTCTCGGGCCGGCGCCAGCTCGCCGCCGAGCGTGGTCAGCCGGCTCAGGGCCTGCTCCAGCTGGGCGATCTCCTGCTGCAAACGGCCATGCTGCTCGCCGTGATTGCGACCATAATCAGCCAGCTCCAGCAACTGATGCAGCTGGCCCAGCTGTTCGGTCTGCTGCTGCCACTGCTCCTGCGCCTTGGCAACGCGGATCTCCCACTGCTGCTCCTGCAACTCGTGCTGCTGTTGCTGCAATCGCGCCTGCTCCTGCTGCCAGTCGTCGCGCTCCTGCTGTCCCTGCGCCAGCCGGCTGGCGAGATCCCGCAGGGCATGGTCCTTGTGCTCGCGGCTTTGCAACACGCGCTGTAGCAGCTCCCTGTCCGCCGCCCAGTCCTGGATGGTTGCCAGCAAAGGCTGCCACTGGCGCGCCAGCGGGGCCAGGGCCTTGCGCTCCTCGAGCCACAGAGCCCACTGCTGACGGCGCACCGTCAGGGCCTCGACCCGGCTCGCCTGCTGATGCCACTCCTGCTGCAGTTCCAGTTGCAGGGCGCGTGCCTGGGTCCCCTGCTGCCGGGTCTCCTGCAACTGCTGGCTCTTCTCCTTGAGCCGGGTATCGAGCTCCTGCGCCCGCTTGAGCTCGGGTTGCAGGGCGCCCCACTCCCGCTCTGCGGCAATCTTGTCGGCCAGCAGCTGCTGTTCGCGCAGCGCGGCCTGCTGCAACACGGGTTCAACCTGCTCCAGCTGGGGCGCAAGTTGGCCTATCTGCTGCTCCTGCTGCTGCACCTCCAGGGTGAGGCGGGCAAGTTCGTCGTGATCGGCGCGGGCCACCTGGGCCTGCTCGGCGCGGGCAAACTCTTCCCGCCCGGGCGCCGCCTCGCCATGGGCTGCCTCGGCGGCGATCAGCGCCTCCTGCCCCTCCCGGCAGGCCTGCAACTGGGCGGCAATCCGTCCGTTGAGATCCCGCAAGTCCTGCAACAGCTGACGCTGCTGCTGCTCGTGCTTGAGGCTGGTGGAGAGACTCAGCTGCTGGGCGACCCAGTGCTCGCGCGTTTCGTCGTCCATCAGGGCCACGTCACCGAGCCGCTGCTGTATGGTTGCCAGCGCCTGCTGCTCGGCCCGTGCCCGCTCATGGGTCTGGATGGAGATGGCGGAGTAGAGCTCGGTGCCCGTCATCCGCTCGAGCAGGGCGGAGCGCTCATCGGCGCTCGACTTGAGGAAGGCGGCGAACTCCCCTTGGGGCAGGATGACGGCGCGGCGGAACTGCTCCCAGGAGAGGCCCACCAGCTCGTCGATGCGATCCTGCAGCTCCCGCTTGCTGCCGGAGAAGACCTGCCCCGACTCGACGTCGGTCAGGCTGCGCTCCTGAGCCTGGAAGCGCCCCTCCGAGCGATTGCGGGCACGGCGTACCGCCCAGCGCGCAAGCCAGATGCGGCCGTCGCAGCCGCGGAACTTCACCTCGGCACAGCCGCTGGCGTGGCCGCGGCTCAAGATGCCGCGCACGTCGTTGGCCTTGAGCTTCTCCTCGTCATCCGCCCTGCCCACTTCGGCCACGTGCTTGCGATTGGCGATGAAGCGCGGCATCTCGTCATAGAGGGCGAGGCAGATGGCGTCGAGCAAGGTGCTCTTGCCCGCGCCTGTATTACCGGTGATGGCAAAGAGCCCGGCAGCCCCCAAAGCGCCACCGGCGAAGTCGATGGTGAAAGCCCCGGTCAGGCTGGCCAGGTTTTCCCCTGCAAGAGACAAGATTTTCATGGGTTGGATTCCTTCACCTGCTCCAGGATCTCTTCAAACGACGCCACCAACTCGGCCGCCGGCTCCCCGTCGAACTGCCGCTGATAGCAGAGGCGAAACACCTCTGTGGGAGCGAGTTCATCCAGCCTGCGCCGTTCGCGGCCATCGGCCAGCCCCTCTCCCGAGCCCTGATACTGGGTGCTGATACGGGCGAGGCGCACCGGCTTGCCCGCCATGGCCGCCAGAATGCGCTCGCGGATGCGCGCCTCGGGTTTGGGTAGCAGCAGCCGCACCTCGAGGAAGGGCTGCGCCTCCTGAGGGCAGTCAGGCAGGGAGAGCGCCTCTATGGCTTTCAGCGCCTCCTCGAGTGTGCCCTGGGGCAGGCGGATCATCTCCACCGCTCGGGGCACGGGGATCCGCTCCAGCCCCGCCAGCTTGCCCCCCTCAAACCTGACCTCCAGCACCTGGTGGTTGTAGTTGGCCTCGGCGAGGGAGAGCGGCAGCGGCGAGCCGCTGTAGTGCACCCCCTCGGCCGGGCTCTGGGCCAGATGGAGGTGGCCAAGGGCCGTGTAGTCGGCGGCGGCGAAGATGTCGGCAGGCAGGGCATGCTGATTGCCCCCCAGCACCCGCCGCTCGGAGAGCTCGGATAGCTGGCCCGCCGCCAGGTAGGCGTGGCCCATGGCGATGAGCGCCTGGCCGGGCTCGCAGCGCGTGCGGCCTTGCGCCAGCACGTCCTGGTAGATCTGGCGAACCCCCTCGATCAGCCGATCCTGCCCCTCTTCGAGCGGCTCCACCCGCAGATCGCTGCTGCGAAGAAAAGGCACGGCAGCGCACCAGGCGGCGACCTTGCCCTCCTTGTCTTGCAACGGCACCAGCAGGCGATCGGTCTCGAGCTTGCCCTCCCCGTCCCGGCTGATGCTGCCCACCAGATGCAGGTCGAAGGCCCGCAGCAGCTCGTGGGGGGCGTCCAGCTTGGAGGGGGAGTCGTGGTTGCCGCCGATCAGCACCATGTTGAGGTGAGGCATCTCGGCGCGCAGCCTGGCCAGAAAACGATAGAGCTGCTGCCAGGCGCTGGCTGGCGGATTGGCGGTATCGAACAGATCCCCTGCTACCAGCAGGGCGTCGATCTGCCGCGTCTTGATGGTGTTGGTCAGCCAGTCGAGAAAGGCATCGTGTTCGAAGCGGCGCTCATGGCCATGGAGTTGATGGCCAAGGTGCCAGTCGGCTGTGTGCAGGATCTTCATGAAAAACGGCTCGAAAGATAAGAGGGGAGGTGCCAGTGGTACCCGATGAGGACAAGATGAGGATACGCCCCTCTTTTTTCAAGCAAAACAGGCCGCTGACGTCAGATTCAGACGGGCTGGCAATGCATCTCATACTGGGGATGGCCGGTCAGGGGATCCGATACTTCATTCCCGATCCTGAATCCGTGGCGGCGATAGAAGCGCACCGCCGGCTCGTTTTCCACGAAGACCCGGGTATGGAGCGCCCCCCCCTGCTGCTTGGCTTCCTGCAGCAGGGCATGGCCGACCCCGCGCCCCTGACGGTCGGGTCGCACGAACAGAGCAGCCAGATAGTCATCCACCAGCGCCATGAAACCGAGCAGCTCGCCGCGCTCCTCGAACACCCAGATGCGGGCGTGATCGAGGTAGCGGGTACGCAGCTCCTCCTGAGCCTGCCACCAGCAGGAAGCGTCAACGAAATCATGGGCCTGCAAGGATGCCAGCAGCCAGATCTCGACGATCTCTTCCATGTCTTCCGGCCGGCTCGCTCTCAACATATTCGCATCCTTGTTAACAATCTGAACACCCGCAGTCTAGGGGAGTTCGATGACGAGACGGGCGGTCAAGATGAGGCCATGTGAAGTCGATCGCCCTTTATTTAGCGAGAATGATTGGCTGATCACAAAGCGCCTCTCTAGTACAATGCCCGCCGGACAATCTATGAGACCGAGGACGCCATGTGGTTTAAAAACCTGCAGATTTATCGCTTTACCCGCCCCTTTGACCTGACCGTGGATCAGCTGGAAACCCAGCTCGAGGCCTGTGCCTTCACCCCGTGCGGCAGTCAGGACATCTCCCGGTTCGGGTGGGTCAAGCCCCTCGGTAAATTCGGCTCCACCCTGACCCATTCAGCCTCTGGCCATATCCTGCTCTGCGCCCGCAAGGAAGAGAAGATGCTGCCGGGCACCGTGGTCAAGGAGATGCTGGCGGAGAAGGTGGAAGCGATCGAATTCGAGCAGGGCCGCGCCCTCAAGAAGAAGGAGAAGGAGGCGCTGAAGGAGGAGATCATGCATACCCTGCTGCCCCGCGCCTTCAGCCGCACCAGCCAGACCTTCGCCTGGATAAGTCCCGCCGACAACCTGATGGTGGTGGACGCAGGCTCCGCCAAGAAGGCGGACGATCTGCTGGCGCTGCTGCGCAAGAGCATCGGCACCCTGCCCGTGGTGCCGGTGGCCCTCAAGAACCCGCCAGAGATCACCATGACCGAGTGGCTGAACGAGGGTAATCTGCCCGCCAGCTTCACCCTGGAAGACGAGGCCGAGCTGCGCAGTGCCATGGAGCACGGCGGCATCATCCGCTGCAAGCAGCAGGATCTGATGAGCGACGAGATCAAGAATCACCTGGCCAACGACAAGCTGGTGACCAAGCTGGCCCTGAACTGGGGCGAGACCCTGAGCTTCGTGCTGGGGGACGATCTCTCCATCAAGCGCCTCAAGTTCAGCGAGGAGCTGCGCGAGCAGAACGATGACGTGACCAGCGAGGATCCCGCCGCCCGCCTGGATGCGGACTTCGCCCTGGTGACCGCCGAGCTGGCCCAGTTCATCCCGGCGCTGTTTGCCGCCCTGGGTGGCGAAGAGCAGTCCCTCTGAGTTGTCCCCTGCCTGTAAAAAAACCGCCTGATGGCGGTTTTTTTTATTCCGGGCGGCCCCGCCGACGCGCAGGAGCACCTGCCTCAGAGCGCGCCGCGGGCCTGCAGCAGCCGGTGCAGCCGCTCGGCCAGGGCGCCATATCCCTGCGCGTTCAAGTGCACGGCGTCGGACTTGAGCCCGGGAGTGCGCAGCAACTCGCCAAGGCTGTCGTTGTCCAGCACCAGTCCGTACTGCTCTGCCAGCTCCCCGTAAAGGGGGGCGCCGTCGGCAAACAGGGACTTGCGAGGCACGGCCACCAGCAGCACCTGGGCACCGCTGCCCTGTACCGCCTCTATCATGGCGGCGAGATTGGCCTTGAGCACCCCTTCCCCGCTGCCGCGCAGTATGTCATTCCCCCCTTCCAGCAAGATGACCAGGGCGGGCCTGTGTTCGGCCAGCAAGCCGGGCAGGCGGGCCCGCCCGGCCCGGCTCAACTCCCCCGAGACTCCGCCATTGATGACGGGGTGACCGCTCAGGCTCGCCAATACGCTGGGGTAACTCTGGGCCGGGCTAACCCCACGCCCCTCGGTCAGGCTGTCTCCAAATGCCAATATGGTCTCCCCCGCCGCCAGGGGTCTGAACCCTGGCTCCCCGCAGGCGGCCAGCAGCAGGCAGATCAGCCCCGTCACGCAACGCCTCACCAGACTCTCCTTGTGCATCCTGAGCCCCTCCTTGATATTTTTGTAACCACATGAGTATAAAGACAATCTTTCAATCAGGCTCCAACTGTGCCACATTTCGACGGGTGAACAAGAAACCGACAAGGAGCCTGTCATGTCCCTCAAACCCCTCGCCCTGCTGGTCGCCTTCGGCCTGCTCACCGGCTGCGCCCCCCAGAGTGCTTTTCATTATGTCCCCCCTCCCCAGACCCTGATCGCCCCGGAGGCAGCCAGCGGCTGGACCGACAAGCCGGGCTGGCAGGGGCGCGACTTCATGGTGGCCGCGGCCAACCCGCTGGCGGTGGATGCGGGCTACCAGATCGTCAAGGCGGGAGGCAGCGCCGTTGATGCGGCCATCGCCGTCCAGCTGGTACTGACTCTGGTGGAGCCGCAATCCTCCGGGATCGGCGGCGGCTCCCTCATGCTGGTGTGGGATGGCAAGCAGGTGGCGGCCGTGGATGGCCGTGAGACGGCACCAGCAGCGGCCACGGATCAACTGTTCATGAAGGATGGCAAACCCATGGCGTTCTACGACGGCGTGGTGGGCGGCCGCTCGGTCGGCGCCCCCGGCACGGTGCGCGCCCTGGCCCTGGCCCACGAGCGCTATGGCAAGCTGCCCTGGGCCAGCCTGTTCGAGCCCGCCATCACCCTGGCAGAGCAGGGCTTTGTGATAAGCCCTCGCCTCGCCACCCTGCTCGCCAAGGATCCTTATCTGGCCAAAGACCCCGAGGCCAGGGCCTATTTCTATCAGGCGGACGGCAGCCCCAGGGCGGCGGGCACCCGCCTCACCAACCCCGCACTGGCCGGGGTACTCAGGACGCTGGCACGGGACGGTGCCGATGCCTTCTATCGAGGGCCCATCGCCGAGGCCATGGTGGCCAAGGTGCACGCCCATCCCACCAACCCCGGGGTGCTGAGCGCCGCGGATCTGGCCAGCTACAGCGCCAGGCTGCGGGACGGTCTCTGCTTTGACTATCGCCAGAGCGAAGTGTGCGGCTTCCCGACCCCCTCCTCCGGCACCCTGGCGCTCGGCCAGATCTTCGGCATGCTGGAGAGCCGCGACATGGCGGCCCTCAGGCCGGTACAGGGGGCGGACGGACGGCTGGCGGCGTCGAGCGATGCCATCCACCTTTACAGCGAGGCGGCGCGGCTCGCCTTCGCCGACCGCAACCAGTACGTGGCCGACGGCGACTTCGTCTCGGTGCCGGTGCGCGGCATGCTGGACAAGGGCTATCTCGCCGAGCGGGGTCGCCTCATCGGGGAGACATCCATGGGCGTCGCCCAACCGGGCACCCCGCCACGAGCACTGGCCCGTGGCCAGGATGCCACCCCCGAGCTGCCCTCCACCAGCCACGTTTCCATCGTGGATGGAGACGGCATGGCGGTCTCCATGACCAGCTCCATCGAGGACGGCTTCGGCTCCCGGCTGATGGTCAACGGTTACCTGCTCAACAACCAGCTCACGGACTTCTCCTTCACCTCGGTGGATGCCGCCGGTCTGCCGGTGGCCAACCGGGTGGAGCCGGGCAAGCGCCCGCGCTCCTCCATGTCGCCCCTGCTGGTGTTCGACAAGCAGAGCAAGCAGTTGGAGATGAGCTTGGGCTCCCCGGGTGGCTCGGCCATCATCAACTACGTGGGCAAGACGCTGCTTGGCACCCAGGACTGGGGCTTGAACCTGCAGCAGGCCATCAACCTGCCGAACTTTGGCAGCCGCAACGGCCCCACCGAGCTGGAGCAGGGGCGCACGCCCGAGGCCGTGATCCAGGGGCTCAAGGCCAGGGGTCATGAGATAGTGCTCAGCGAGCAGACCTCGGGGTTGCAAGGGGTACAGCGCAATGCCGGCGGCTGGTTTGGCGCCGCCGATCCGCGCCGGGAAGGGGTTGCCAGAGGTGACTGAGTAAGGACAAACGCCTCAGCCCGCAGGCAGGCGCCATGCCTGCCCAATCAATCAGGCCGCCCGTGGGCGGCCTGATTGATTGCGACTGGAAGTAACTCTCAGGGATGAGATTGCACTGCCGGGCGAGCCAACCGCCAATGTTGGCGTTCAATCTGTTCCAGCCGTGCGGCCTGCACTTCCATCTTGCTGGCAGGCGTCACTGACCAGTCGGGCGGAGTCCACCAAGGCAGCGTCAGCAACAGAACAAACAGGCTGGCCAGATAGCAGCGCATGGGAGACTCCAAGAGAGTGTGGATCCTGACTGGGAAGAGGACCCCCTCTATCCCCAGCATGCTCCCATGCTCACTCATCTTGATGACCGCCAGGTGACAGCAACCCCTGCTTGTCCCGTTATTGATAACGGAGTGACCTTATACCCCCAGCCGATCTCGCAAGGTGTACCAGGCGGCGCCGGCGGCGGTGAAGGGGATGCGCAGCAGGCGGCCACCCGGGAAGGGGTAGTGCGGCAGCTTGGCAAACGCATCGAAGCGCTCCGCCTGACCGCTCAGCACCTCGGAGAGCAGCTTGCCCGCCAGATGGGTGCAGGTGACGCCGTGGCCGCTGTAACCCTGCATGTAGTAGATGTTGGGGCCGATGCGACCAAACTGTGGCAGGCGCGACAGGGTGAGCAGGAAGTTGCCGGTCCAGGTGTATTCCACCTTGACCCCCGCCAACTGCGGGAAGGTCTTCAGCATCTTGGGGATGATCAGCCGTTCGATGTCCGCCGGATCCCGCGCGCCGTAGACCACGCCGCCGCCGTAGATGAGCCGGTGATCGCCGGAGGTGCGGTAGTAGTCGAGCAGGTAGTTGCAATCTTCCAGGCTGTAGTTTTGCGGCAGCAGGGCGCGGGCCCGCTCTTCCCCCATTACCTCGGTGGCGATGACTTGCGTGCCGCAGGGCATGCTCTTGCCGGCGAGCTCGGGCACCAGGTTGCCGAGGTAGGCATTGCCGGCCACCACCACGAAGCGCGCCTTGACCGCCCCTTTGGCGGTTTTGACCAGAGCCGGTTGACCGGGAGTGATGCTGGTGACGGCGGACTGCTCGAAGATCTGCCCCCCCTGCATGCGGATGGCTTCGGCCTCCCCCAGCGCCAGATTGAGGGGATGGATATGGCCGCCACTCTTGTCGAGCAGGGCGCCGACGTAGCGATCGCTTGCCACCACCTCGCGCACCCCGTCGGCATCGAGCAGCTCCAGCTTGTCGTTGCCCCACTTCTGCCAGCGCTCATATTGCGCCTTGAGTTCATGAAGCTGCTTCTCGGTCTCGGCGGCAAAGACCCCGCCCTCCTGCAGATCGCACTGGATGTTGTAGCGTTTGATCCGCTCGCGGATGATTTGGCCCCCTTCAAACAGCATGGAACCGAGCAGCCTGGCCTGATCCGGCGGGCAGTTCGCTTCTATGGTGTCGATGTCGCGGCTGTAGGAGTTGACGATCTGGCCGCCGTTGCGACCGCTGGCCCCGAAGCCGACCCGGGCCGCCTCCAGCACCACCACCTTGTAGCCCTTCTCCACCAGATGCAGCGCACTGGAGAGGCCGGTATAGCCCGCCCCGATGACACAGACATCGCACTCCAGTTGCTCGGTCAGTGTCGGGTAGGGCGCGTGCTGATTGGCGCTGGCTGCGTAGTAACTCTTTACATGTTCGGTCATGATCCCTGTTTCCTTACCGGTTCGTTTCCAATATTCGCGCTGTTCAATCTCAAAAGCTGGCGGGGGTGTGGGCGCTGACGATGCGACAGACCTGCCCCGACGGGTTGCTGAAGCTGTGGGGCTCGCCGGTATCGATCACATAGCTGTCTCCGGCGCTGAGCTGATAGGTCTGCCCGGCCAGACTCAGCACGACCGAGCCCTCCAGCACGGTGCCCACCTCCTCACCCAGATGCTTGACCTGTCCCCCGGTGTCCGTGCCGGGGGCATAGGTCTCCAGCATGAAGCCGAGCTGACGACGATTGTTGCCGTTGTGCACCAGCTTCATGGAGACCCCCTGGCTGCCCAGCTCGATGAGTTGATCGGCCTTGATCACCACGCTCGGCGCCCGCGCCTCCTCTTCGGCGAAGAAGCGGGAGAGCGGCAGCTCGTAGACGCAGAGCAATTTTTGCAGCGAGGCGACCGAGGGGCTCACCTTGTTCTGCTCTATCATGCAGATGGCACCGTGGGTCAGGCCGCTCAACTCGGCGGCCCGGCGCTGGGAGAGCCCGAGACTACGGCGAAGGAGGGCGAGCCGCTCTCCCATGGTTTTATCCATCCCTTTGTCAGACAAGGGGTTATCCGTCATGGTCTGCCACTGGACCTCGCCTTGTGGTTGCTGCATCCCCACCTCCTTGTATGGCCATTCGAATACCTTGTGACGACTGGTTAAAATAATACGTCAACCTCGGCCCTCTGTTCGTTATCCTGCACAGCCGAGAGCGTTCATTATTTTGCACACCCCACACGATGAGGAACGCAAGAATCGTCCTGACAGCCCCATTTCTAGCATGCAGCGTACCGTTCACTCAAATATATTTAACACTTGAAAAACATTTCGGCTCACTTTATGGTCGTTACGTGCTTATTATTCTATACGGTGGCACCACGGGATGAGTTGGCCACCCAGACCCACAATCGAGGCTTCCTATCTATGTCAGCATCACAACCCGCACTCTCCCTGATCAAATCCCTTGCCTATATGGATGGCCGCTGGTGCGAGGCCCGGAGCGGACGCCGGTTCGAGGTCCTGAACCCGGCGACCGGCCAGCTCATCACCCAGGTACCCGACATGGACGAGGCGGATACCCGGCTTGCCATCGCGGCGGCTCACCGGGCCCAGCCCGCCTGGGCGGCCCTCACCGCCAAGGAGCGCAGCAACAAGCTTTACGCCTGGTTCGAGCTCATCATGGCCAACCAGGATGAACTGGCCCGCATCATGACCTGCGAGCAGGGCAAACCCCTGGCCGAGGCCAAAGGGGAAGTAGCGTACGGCGCCAGCTTCATCCAGTGGTTCGCGGAAGAGGGCAAGCGCGCCTATGGCCGCACCATCCCGGGTTTCAGCGGTGACAGGCGTCTGGCCACCATCAAGCAGCCGGTTGGGGTCGTGGCCGCCATCACCCCCTGGAACTTCCCCATCGCCATGATCACCCGCAAGGCCGGCCCGGCGCTGGCCGCCGGTTGCACCATCGTCATCAAGCCCGCCGCCGAGACGCCCCTGTGCGCGCTGGCGCTCGCAGCCCTGGCCGAGCAGGCGGGCATCCCCGCCGGGGTCATCAACATCGTCACCTCCCATCAGGCGGCCGCCGTGGGCAACGAGCTGTGCAGCAACAAGACTGTGCGCAAGCTCTCCTTCACCGGCTCCACCCGCATCGGCAAGCTCTTGATGCGCCAGTGCGCCGACACCATGAAGCGGCTCTCTCTGGAGCTCGGCGGCAACGCCCCCTTCATCGTGTTTGACGATGCGGATCTCGACGCCGCCGTGGCGGGGGCGCTCGCCTCCAAATACCGCAACGCCGGCCAGACCTGCGTCTGTGCCAACCGCATCCTGGTGCAGGCCAGTGTCCATGACGCCTTCGCCGAGAAGCTGGCCGCCGCGGTGCGCAGCTTCAAGGTGGGGGATGGCATGGGTGAGGGTACCCAGATTGGCCCCCTCATCAATGCCGCCGCCGCCGACAAGGTTGCCTCCCTGGTCAACCAGGCCGAGGCCGCCGGTGCCAGGGTCCTGGTGGGGGGGCAAGCCCATCCCGCCGGCCCGCTCTTCTACCACCCCACCATCCTGACCGGCGTGGCCCCGGACAACCCCATCCTGCAGGAGGAGATCTTCGGCCCCGTGGCCCCGCTGGTGCGCTTCGAGACCGAGGCCGAGGCCATCGCCATCGCCAACGACACCCCCTACGGCCTCGCCGCCTACTTCTATGGCCGCGACATCGCCCGCGTCTGGCGGGTGGCCGAGCAGCTGGAATACGGCATGGTCGGCATCAACGAGGGGATCATCTCGACCGAATTGGCGCCCTTTGGCGGCATCAAGGAGTCGGGGCTCGGTCGGGAAGGGGCCAGCGAGGGCCTGGAAGAGTATCTGGAGACCAAGTATCTCTGCTTCGGCTCCATTGCTTAAATATTCATTTATTGTAAATATAAAATCTTTAGTGACTGGGGTGTCTCGCGTCGTCCATCCCATGGCACCACCACAAGGAGAGGGTCAGCAGCCAGGCTGCCGGCCCATCACAGTGAATTGAGGGGCTTGCCCCAGAGGGAGAATAGAGATGAGTAACCAATCCTGGCAGGCCCGCCGTGAAGCGGCCGTGGTACAGGGCGTCGGCACCCTGCTGCCGGTCTTCATCGACCGGGCCCAGAACGCCGAGCTGTGGGACGTGGAGGGCAACCGCTACATCGACTTTGCCTCCGGCATCGCCGTGCTCAACACCGGCCACAATCACCCCAAGGTGGTCGCCGCCGTGCGCGAGCAGCTCGAGAAATTCAGTCACACCTGCTTCCAGGTCACCCCCTATCCGGGCTATATCGAGCTGGCCGAGAAGCTCAACGCCCTGATGCCGGGCCCCACCCCCAAACGTACCCTGTTCCTCTCCACCGGCGCCGAGGCGGTGGAGAATGCCATCAAGATCGCCCGCGCCCACACCGGTCGCAGCGGCACCATCGCCTTCAAGGGGGGCTTTCACGGCCGCACCATGATGGGGATGGCGCTCACCGGCAAGGTGGTGCCCTACAAGACCGGCTTCGGCCCCTTCCCGGGAGAGGTCTATCACCTGCCCTTCCCGGCCGACTACCTGGGGGTGAGCGAGGCGGATGCCCTGGCGGCGCTGGATCTCTGCTTCAGCTCGGACATCGAACCGGCCCGGGTGGCCGCCATCATCATCGAGCCGGTGCAGGGGGAAGGGGGCTTCTATGTCGCCTCCCCGAGCTTCCTGCAAGCGCTGCGCAAGATCTGCGACCAGCACGGCATCCTGCTCATCTGTGACGAGATCCAGAGCGGTTTCTGTCGCACCGGCAAGACCTTCGCCATCGAATACAGCGGCGTCGAGCCGGACATCATGACGCTGGCGAAGAGCCTGGCGGGTGGTTTCCCCCTCTCCGCCGTGGTGGGCAAGGCGGCCATCATGAACGCCGCCAAGCCAGGCGGTCTCGGTGGCACCTATGCGGGATCCCCCATCGCCTGCGCCGCCGCCCTGGCGGTGCTGACGGTGATCGAGGAGGAGCGGCTCAATCAGCAAGCCCTGGCCCAGGGCGAGCAGATCAAGGCGCGCCTGCACCAGTTGGCGGAGCGGTTTGACTGCATCGGCGACATCCGCGGCCCCGGGGCCATGGTGGCCATGGAGCTGGTCAACGGGCGCGATGCCAGTCAGCCAGCCCCGGATCTCACCAAGCGGCTGGTGGCCGAGGCGGGCAAGCGCGGCCTAGTGCTGCTGGCCTGCGGCGTACGCGGGAACGTGATCCGTTTTCTCGCTCCCCTGACCGCCCCGGCGGCCATCATCGATGAAGGGCTGCTCTTGCTCGAGCAATCCCTGGTGGCCTCATTGACCTGATCCGGAAGAAAGCGTTCGCCTATCAAGTGCAAAAAAATGCGTTTTTGTCCCCTTGATATGCTTGTCAAGGGGACAGCACGAATGCACAATGCGCCGCCGTATTCAAGGACCGTCCGCTCATCGCAGCCCGGTTCTTTTTTTGCGTCAAATAAATCCATAACGAGGCCGGAACAGACCGGAAATGATAACGAGATGGACAGCCATCTCACGACACCCGCTTCTTAGTGAGGAACACCATGGGGTATATCACCGCTTTCCTGCCGGCCCGCGCCGGTCTGCGCCAGCCGTCTGTGCTACACATTGGCGCCCCCAATGCCCAGGCTGACATCACCGTCACCCTGATCCCCTCGGCCCGGATGGAGAAGACAGCATGATGCATGCTCATCCCGCCGGTCTGAAAAAGAGCCTCAAGCTGTGGCACGTGGTCATCATGGGGCTGGCTTACCTGACCCCCATGGCCGTGTTTGACACCTTCGGCATCGTCACCGAGATCACCGAAGGCCATGTGCCGACCGCCTACCTGTTCGCCCTCATCGGCATGCTGTTTACCGCCATGAGCTACGGCCACCTGGTGCGCAAGTTCCCCTCGGCAGGATCTGCCTACACCTATGCCCAGAAGGTGTTCCACCCCTATGTGGGCTTCATGGTGGGCTGGGTCTCCCTCCTCGACTACATGTTCATGCCGATGATCAACATGCTGCTGGCCAAGATCTATCTGGAGGTGTTGCTGCCCGGGGTTGATCCCTGGATCTACATCCTGGGGCTGGCCGCCATCATGACCTTCCTGAACCTGCGCGGCATCAAGCTGGTGGCGAACTTCAACAGCCTGATCGTCATCATGCAGTTCAGCATCATCGCCGTCTTCATCGGTCTTATCGCCTGGGGCGTCCACCAGGGGGAAGGGCTCGGCACCGTCACCAGCAGCCGCCCCTTCTTCTCCGATCAGATGGCCCTGACGCCGCTGCTGACCGGCGCCTCCATCCTCTGCCTGTCGTTCCTGGGGTTTGACGCCATCAGCACCCTGTGCGAGGAGACCCCCAACGCGGATCGGGTGATCCCCCGCGCCATCCTGCTCACCGCCCTCATCGGTGGCGTGCTCTTCATCAGCGTCTCCTACTTCCTGCAGCTGTTCTTCCCGGACATCTCCCGCTTCCAGCAGCCGGATGCGGTGTTGCCGGAGATCGCCCTCTACGTGGGGGGCAAGCTGTTCCAGGCCGTCGTGCTGGTCTGCACCACGGTGGCGGTGCTGGCCTCCGGGCTCGCCTCCCACGCCGGCGTGTCGCGCCTGCTCTACGTGATGGGGCGGGATCGCGCCCTGCCGAGCCGCTTCTTCGGCTACATCCACCCGACCTGGCAGACCCCGGCCCTGAACGTGCTGCTGGTGGGGGCCCTGGCCCTCTCCGCCGTGTCATTCGATCTGGAGATGGCGCTGGCGCTCATCAACTTTGGTGCCCTAGTGGCCTTTACCTTCGTCAACCTGGCGGTGATTGCCCACTTCTATGTCAGGCTCGGTCACAACAAGACCCTGCGGGAGCACCTGGTGTTCCTGGTACTCCCCCTGTGCGGAGCCGCCTGCATCGGCGTGCTCTGGCTCAATCTGGAGCCGGCCTCCTTCGAGCTGGGACTGATCTGGGCCGCCCTCGGCGCCCTCTACCTGCTGCTGCGCCTGACCGTCTTCCGGGTCCAGCTGCGCCGCCCCGAGGGTGACGCCTCCTGACACCTCTCCCCCGAGCCCGCCCCGTGCGGGCTCTGTCTTGATGTCGCCCCCCTTTTCAAGCCCTGCGGGCCTCGATGACTCCTTACCCGGGCAACAAAATCCCCGTTGGGGGCCTTTTTAGCTTGTC
This sequence comes from Aeromonas sp. QDB31, assembly GCF_027707605.1. Taxonomy (NCBI): domain Bacteria; kingdom Pseudomonadati; phylum Pseudomonadota; class Gammaproteobacteria; order Aeromonadales; family Aeromonadaceae; genus Aeromonas; species Aeromonas sp. QDB31. The sequence continues at coordinate 336,359 of NZ_JAPCIX010000003.1, forward strand.
TCCCTCCCCCCCTGAGGGCACAATATCGCGCCCCTTGAGAGCCGATGTTTTTACAGCATCGGTTCTTTGCTTTTGTGGGGCAAACCACCATTCACCAAGAGGCCGGACCTTGTGCCGGAATTGATACCGAGATTGCCAAACAATCTCCCGACGTTGTGAGGAAAAACATGGGGCATTTCACTGCTTTTCTGCCGGTCCCCGCCGGCGTACGCCATCCATCTGTACAACAGAGTGGCGTCCCCTGTGTCCAGCGACGCGCTGCCGCGTCCCTGAGCCCGTCCCATTTCGCCCATGGGGCCCGTGCAGAGGAGAAAGCGTGATGGCCGGTGCCAAGCTGCTCAAGACGCTCACCCTGTTCCAGGTGGTGGTGATGGGTCTGGCCTACCTCACCCCCATGGCAGTATTCGATACCTTCGCCATCGTCGGCGACATCACCGACGGCCGCGTCGCCACCGCCTACCTGCTGGCCCTTGGCGGCATCCTGCTGACCGCCTTCAGCTACGGCCATCTGGTGCGCCGCTTCCCCTCGGCGGGGTCGGCCTACACCTATGCCCAGAAGGTGTTCCACCCCTATGTGGGCTTCATGGTGGGCTGGTCCTCCCTGCTCGACTACATGTTCATGCCGATGATCAACATCCTCCTGGCCAAGATCTATCTGACCGCCATGTTCCCCGGCGTCGATCCCTGGATCTTCATCTTCGGCCTGGTGACCGTGATGACCTTCCTGAACCTGCGTGGCATCAAGCTGGTGGCGAACCTCAACGGCTTCATCGTGTTCATCCAGATCGCCATCATCCTCACCTTCCTCGGCCTCATCGCCTGGGGCCTGAGTCACGGTGAAGGGGCCGGCACCCTGATGAGCAGCCGGCCATTCCACGTGGAGTCCGCCAGCATGCTGCCGCTGTTCACCGGCGCCACCATCCTCTGCTTCTCCTTCCTCGGCTTCGACGGCCTGAGTTCGCTCTCCGAGGAGACCCCGAACGCCGGCAAGGTGATCCCCCGCGCCATCGTGCTGACGGCCCTGATCGGCGGCATCATCTTCGTCACCGTCTCCTACAGCCTGCAGCTGTTCTTCCCGGATCTGGCCCGCTTCAAGGAGCCGGACGCCGTGCTGCCGGAGATAGCCCTCTACGTCGGCGGCACCCTGTTCCAGAGCGTGGTACTGGTGTGCACCACCGCGGCCGTGCTCGCCTCCGGCATGGCGGCCCACGCAGGCGTGTCGCGCATCCTCTATGTGATGGGGCGCGATCGCATGATCCCGGAGCGGGTGTTCGGCTACATCCACCCCACCTGGCGCACCCCGGCCATCAACGTGCTGCTGGTGGGGGCCCTGGCCCTCTCCGCCGTGTCGTTCGATCTGGACATGGCGCTGGCGCTGGTGAACTTCGGCGCCCTGGTGGCCTTCACCTTCGTCAACCTGTCGGTCATCGGCCAGTTCTGGGTACGTGAGAAGCGCAACAAGAGCCTCAAGGAGCACCTGCTGTTCCTGGTGCTGCCGCTGCTGGGCGCCGCCACCATAGGGGCGCTCTGGATCAACCTGGAGCAGAGTTCCCTGGAGCTCGGTCTCATCTGGGCGGGGATCGGGGTCACCTACCTCTTCCTGCGCCTGGCGGTGTTCCGCATTCCCTTCCGTCAGTACGAGGAAGCGGCCGACGGTCAGTAAGCACGGCCGGACGACAACCAAACAGAAGGGGAGCCATGGGCTCCCCTTATTGCATGCAGACCTGTGGCGGGCTATCCCTCAGCCCTGGTTGATCACCGCGGTGGCGGCCGCCTTGACCGGATCCCTGGTCACGGCGTTGACATCCTTGCGGGTCTGATTGACCTTGTCTTTCGCCTGTTTCAGCTCGGCACTCTGCTTGCCCAGGGTCGCATTGGTGTTCTGCTTTGCCTCTTTCAGACCCGCCGTCTTCTTGTCCAGCACGTCCGTGGTGTTCTTCTTCACCTCGGCCCTGGCCTTCTCCTTCTGCTGGCGCACCAGCTTGTCGGCATCGCAGTTGCCCTTGACCCCCAGGGTCGCATTCATCGCCTCGTTTCTGGCCGCCTTGTCGAGGTTGCACTCGGACTTGAACACGCTGGCCTGCGCACCAGCAGACAACAATCCCAGGGAGAGACACAAAACCCATGCACGCATCATCGCTTCCTCATTTTGAAGACAGGAAAGCGAGGCAGCATATAACCCTTGGATCCCAGTGCAAGACGAGAAGCCGGTTATGATCCGGATGACGCCATATCGGCGTTTGCTCCGACACTTTTTGTCTGCGGCGCCCCCTGCCGCCCTGTCACCAAAACATCATAAAAGTGTCACGTTGTCATATTTCTGTCATGGAGCGCTGCTGTAATGCGCCCGTCCATTTCAACGCAGAACGACCCCAAGAGGCCATATGCACAGCACCGTATCTTCCGCACTCCAGCAGACCCGCCGTCCCGGCCCCCTGTTCAACTGGCTCGCGGTGATCACGCTGATCTACCTGATCCTGGTCGCCGTTGGTGCCGTCTCCCACGGCTTCAAGGGCTTCTCCGGCGGCGCCGAGGGCGCGGCCCAGATCTTCGCCTTCGCGAACAACCCCTTCGTCGCCCTGCTGCTCGGCATCCTGGCCACCGCCCTGGTGCAGTCCTCCAGCACGGTCACCTCGGTCATCGTCGGCCTGGTGGCGGGGGGCCTGCCCATGGAGATGGCCATCCCCATGGTGATGGGAGCCAACCTCGGCACCACCATCACCAACACCATCGTCTCCCTCGGTCACATCCGGGACAGAGAGGAGTTTCGCCGCGCCTTCGCCGCCGCCACCGTGCACGACTTCTTCAACCTGCTGGCGGTCTTCATCTTCCTGCCGCTGGAGTTGATGTTCGGCCTGCTGCAGCAGAGCGCTGAGTGGGTCTCCGGCCTGCTGATGGGCTCCGCCGACATGTCGATGAAAGGCATGGACTTCATGAAGCCCATCATCTCGCCGGCACTGGATCTCATCGATGGGGCCGTCGCCTTCCTGCCGGGCAAGGGCGCCGCCATCGCCACCATCTGCATCGGCATCCTGCTGATCCTGGGTTGCGTCACCACCCTCGGCAAGGTACTGCAGCGGGTCATGGTGGGCCGCGCCAAGGAGCTGCTGCACAAGGCTCTGGGCCGTGGTCCGCTGACCGGTATCGCCTCCGGCACCCTGGTGACCGTCATGGTGCAGTCCTCCTCCACCACCACCAGCCTGATGATCCCCCTGGCCGGCGGCGGTGTGTTCAACACCCGTCAGCTCTACCCCTTCACCCTGGGGGCCAACATCGGCACCACCATTACCGCCCTGCTGGCCGCCACCGCCATCAGCGGTGCCGGTGCCCAGCTGGCACTGACCATCGCCCTGGTCCACGTGCTGTTCAACCTGTTTGCAGTGGTGCTCATCTACGGGGTCCCCTTCCTGCGCGAGCTGCCCATCAAGGCCGCCGAGACCCTGGCCCGGATCGGCAGCGAGAACAAGCTGCTGGCGCTGGGTTACGTGGGCGGGCTCTTCTTCGCCCTGCCCGCCCTGATGATGGTGGCGGTGAAGTAATCCGCCCTCATGAGACGAGGGGGCAGATCCTGGCCCCTCGTCGTCTGTCTGCCCCGTCACATCCTCCTGCGTCCCGACTCGCCCTCCCTCCCCGACTGGGATAAGATGCCGCCTTCATTGCATTTAAGGAAAACCCGATGAAGTTCATTCTGATCGCCCTGCTGATCGCCGGCGCCGCCTACTACTTCTACTCCAGCAGCAATAACAAAAAACTGGCCGAAGAGAACGTGCGCAAGGGCGCCGAGTTCCTCGCCAGCAACAAGGAGAAACCGCTGGTGACCACCACGGCCTCCGGCCTGCAGTACGAAGTGCTGACCCAGGGCAGCGGCACGGTTCACCCCACCGCCACCAGCAAGGTGAAGGTACACTACGAGGGCAAGCTGCTGGACGGCACCGTGTTCGATAGCTCCATCGCCCGCGGCGAGCCCATCGAGTTTGGCCTCAATCAGGTGATCAAGGGCTGGACCGAAGGGGTGCAACTGATGGTGGAAGGGGAGAAGACCCGCTTCTACATTCCCGCCAACCTGGCCTATGGCGATCGCGCCGCCGGCAAGATACCGCCGGGCTCGGTGCTGATCTTCGACGTGGAGCTGCTGGGTATCCAGTAAGGTTTCTGGCTCGAGCACCAGCAGACGAGCTCCCGCCGGGCATCCTGCAATACCCGGCACATGAAGAAAACAGGGCCAGCATGGCGATGCTGGCCCTGTTGTTTTAGGGTCATCTCCCACCTTCATCTATCAACTCATAGTTAACAGTGCTTATACATATCGCCACATTGTTAACTTCCTATCCGAGGCAGATAATGACCCCATCGTCAGTGGCCCCTTGCCCTGACCCGGCCATGCGCTGCGTGCCGGCATCATTGATAGGAGTCTCGCTATGGCTATCGCCCCCGTCTGGTTCATCTCCCACGGCGCCCCGGATCTGGTCCTGCGGGATCAGCCTGCTACCCAATTTCTGGCGACATTGCGCCTTGGCGGCATCAAGGGACTGGTGGTGATCTCGGCTCACTGGTTCAGCCGAAGCGAGCTGCAGATCAACGTCGAGCCGAGCCCGGCATTGATGTACGACTTCTATGGCTTCCCCGAGCCCCTCTATCAGATCCGCTGGCCAGCGAGGAGTCCCCAGTGGCTGCAGGAGGCGGTGGGCGATCAGCTGCTGCTGGCCGGCCTGCCCGCCACCCCGGTGCATCGTGAGCTGGATCACGGGGTCTGGTCACCCCTCTCCCTGATGGATCCCCAAAGCGAGATCCCCCTGGTGCAGCTCTCCATCCCGGCCAACTTCACCCCGGCCCAGCTGTGGCAACTGGGAGAGGCGTTGCAGGGCCTGCGCGCACAAGGCATAGGCATCCTCGCCTCCGGCGCCATCACCCACAACCTGCGGGCACTCGGGCCGGACGACAGCCCGGTGCCCCGCTGGGCGAGCACCTTCGTCAGCTGGCTGGAGCAGACCATGGATGAGGGTGACAGGGCGGCGCTGGAAGATTATCGGGCCCGCGCTCCGGGCGCGGTGGAATCTCATCCCCACGACGATCACCTGCGTCCGCTGTTCGTGGCACTCGGGGCGGCGGGAAGCGACAGGCCAACCCGACTGCACCAGAGCTGGGACTATGGCAGCCTCTACATGGGTGCCTACCGGTTCGGCTGATCCCGGCACCGCCCAGGGCGGCAGATCCTCGGCACGGATGGCGGATCAGGCCGCCATTTTTGTACCTTTCATGCTTGCCGTGTCCAAACAGGGGACTCGTTATAGCCATTTTCCGGTAGAATGACCGCCTTTGGGTGAAATGCGGCAAGGATGGCTGCCCCGTTCCTGGTGGCATGATGAATCTCTATCGATCACTGATCCTGCTCTGTCTGCTGATCATCCAGCCTGCGCTGGCGTTGACGCTGCACAGCCGTCACGACTCCGAGATAGCCCCTCCCCGCTGGTCCAAGGCCGAGCAAGACTGGCTGCGGCAAGCCAAGTTGCTACGAGTCGGCCTCCTCGAGCAGGGCTATCGCCCCTTCAGCATAATCGTCTCCCAGAGTCGATTCGAGGGGATCTCCGCCGATTACCTCGGCATCCTCGCCAAGATCCTGCACAAGCCACTGGCGCTGTGCCTCTTCGCCGACAAGGAGAGCGCCCTGCTCGCCCTGCGCCGGGGAGAGATCGATCTGGTCAACCTCGGCAACCTGACCCTGGCGGACACGGAGGCCTCCGGGATCCGGCTCAGCAGGCCCTACTTCAGCAGCCCCCTGGTCTTCTCGGCCCCCAAGCCGCACCAGGGCCCCCTGCTGACACCGGGCCAGCGCGTCGCCACCGTAAAGGGCCAGATAGACGAGCAGCGATTCAGGCTCTACTACCCCACTCTCACCCTGGTAACCCATCCCTCCAATGCGGAGGCTTTCGACGCCGTCTTCTTCGGCCGCCAGGAGATACTGCTCAGCGACGCCCACGCCATGCACTACCTCAACAGCGAGCGCTTCGACCACCTCAGGCAACGTGGCGAGGCACCGCCCAGCCTGGCACCAGCCGACTTTCGCTTCGCGCTCTCCACCCGCTCCCCGGCGCTGCTCGGCCTCATCAACCACGGCCTGGACGCCATCGACGAGGGAACCCGCAATGCCATCTTCAGTCAGTGGAACGGGCCCATTCGTGACATGAATGACGGCGCGAGCGAGCGCTATGACGCCGTGGAGCTTGCCTGGATGCACCAGTCGCCCCCCATCATGGTGTGGCTGATGGACAACCTCTACCCCTATGGCGCCCTGGATCACGACGGCCAGCTCACCGGCATGACGGTCGACATGCTGGCCAAGGTGAGCAAGCGCACCGGCCTCTCCTTCGAGTTCATCCGCTTCGACTCCGACCGGCAGCGGGACGAGGCCATCCGCTCGGGGCGCCTCGATCTCATCGGTGCCATCTCCCGGCCCGTGGCCGATCGCTATGGCCTGCGCCCCTCGGTCCCCTATGCCACGGACGACATCTACGTGATCCTCACCCATCAGAGCGAGGAGGGCATTGCCTCCCTGCAGGATCTGGCGGGCAGGCGCGTAGGGATGACCCGCTACAATCCGCTCGCCGATGAGCTCGAGGGCAGCAGGCTCATCACCATGGAGAGCGCCGAGGAGGCAATGCAGGCCGTCGATGGAGGCAGACTGGACGCCGCCATAGTTCCGCTCTATTTTGCCCGCCATGCCCTGGACAACGATCCGCAAACCCGGCTGCGCATCGCCGGCCCCGCCGATGAGGAATCCATCCGGATGGGCTTTGCCAGCCTGCCCGGCAACGAGATGCTGATGGGGATCCTCGACAAGACCCTGCTCGCCATCCCGCCCAACGAGCTGGCCATGGTGAGCTACGAGTGGCGCAACCGCAAACTGCCGAAGCCCGGCTTCATGGAGCGCCACGCCCACGCCTTCTACCTGTTGTTTGCGGTGCTCTTCGCCCTGGCGCTGGTGCTGCTCTATCGCAACCTCATGCTCAAGCGGCTGGCCCGCGCCGAGCAGGCCTCCCGCCAGCAGTTGGAGGCCCAGGTGAGATTCATCCGGGCGCTGGGGGAGAGCCAGCCCCACCCCATAGTGGTGCGGGACAAGGGCGGCAAGGTATTGCTGTGCAACAGCAAATACCTGGCCCAGCTCGGTGCCCGTCCGGAAGACGTCATGGGGCACCCCTTCGCCCGGGGACTGGAAGGGCAGATCGACCCCCAGAGCATCACCGCCCTGGAGCGGGACTTCGCCAAGGTGCTGCAGCAAGGCCAGCCCATCTTCGCCGATCGGATTTTCCAGCGCGAAGGGAGGCAGATCGACATCTATCACTGGATGGTGCCCTACTTCGATGCCGAGGGCGCCATCAGCGGGGTGATCGACGGCTGGATCGACATCACGGACCGCAAGCAGCTGGAAGAGGCCCTGCGCCAGGCGAAGCTGCAGGCCGACAGCGCCAGCCGGGCCAAGAGCGACTTCCTCGCCACCATGAGCCACGAGATTCGTACTCCCATGAACGCCATCCTCGGCATGCTGGAGCTGGCCACCGAGGATCCCGCCCTCAGTCGTCACAGCGCCGAGCTGCTGCGCATCGCCGCGGACTCGGCCCACGGTCTGCTGGATCTGCTGGGGGATACCCTGGATATCGCCAGCATAGAGGCGGGCCAGATGACCCTGACCCCGACCCCCTGCGAACTCACGCCGCTGCTGGAATCGGTCACCCGGGTATTCCGGGGCATGGCCGGGCAGAAAGGAGTGCGCTATCGCGTCGAGTTGCCCGACGCCCCCCTGCCGACCGTGATGATCGATGCCCTTCGGCTGCGCCAGATCCTTTTCAACCTGATCGGCAACGCCATCAAGTTCACGGAGCAGGGCGAGGTGAGCATCAGCGCTACCCTGGCGGGAGACCCCCTGCCCGCCCCCGTGCTGCACCTCGTCATCGCAGATACCGGGGTCGGCATTGCGGCGGACAAGCTGCCCCGGTTGTTCACCCCCTTCTACCGGGCGCACTCCCCCGAGCAGTACCCGGGCAGCGGCCTTGGTCTGAACATCGCCCGGATCCTGTGCCAGATGATGGGGGGAGAGATAGGTGTCGACAGCGAGCCGGGACGGGGGACCCGCCTCGAGATAAGGCTGCCCCTGACGCTGGCGGCGCCGGGTCTCCCGCTGGTGATGGCGACCCCCGTCGACCCTCCCCGGGAGCCGGGGCCCCGGCTGCGGATACTGGTGGTGGATGACAATCATGCCAACCAGATCCTGCTGCGCCAGCAGCTCAAGCACTTGGGACACGACGTCAGCGTGCGCAGCAACGGGTTGGAGGCCCTGCGCGCCGTCGGCAGCCACCCCTTCGATCTCGTCATCACCGACTGCCAGATGCCGGTGATGGATGGTTTCGACCTGGCGCGCAACCTGCGTGCCCGTGGCCATGAGCTGCCAGTCTGGGGCTTTACCGCCCACGCCTTGCCCCGGGAGCGGGAGCTCTGCCTGGCCGCCGGCATGAACGACTGCCTGTTCAAACCCATCGGTCTCGCCCGCCTGCGCGCGGCGCTGGCCGATCTGAACCGGGAAGCATGACGGGGCGGAACAAAAGAGAGTCGCGGGTTTGAACGGACGGGAATGGCGGGAAGGGGGATCTCTTGAACGAGGAGGTCAACCCTGTGACAAGATCGCGAGGGCTGGCTCCTCAGCCATGCAGGCAAGACGCCCATGCCGGGTTGCCAGCCATAAAAAAAGACAGCCTTGGCTGTCTTTTTTCACTGTGGGCAAGGGATCAGTAGAAGATCCGCTCACCCCGTTCGCTCATCTTGAGCCACACCGGCTTGGTGCTGGTCTTGCTCCAGATCCGGTGCAGGTAGCTGTAGAAGCGGGCGCGATCGCGGCGAAACAGCATCACCGGGAAGGCGAGCAGACCCACCATCAATACGAAGATGCGGCGAAGGATTATCTGAGTCAGAGAGAAGGGATGAAACATGATTTAACGCCTCACTGGTAAGACCACCGAGCAAAGATTACTCCACAATCTGTAGGATTACTACACCAATAAGCCCGTTTTTTTATAAAAAAACCGCCTAAAATCAAGAAAGTGAAACCGGGTTACATTATTTAACCAAAGAGCAACAAGACTGGCAAAAACCACTCCCTGGACAAGAGTTAGAACATGGGCAGGTAAATGGAGGGAGAAGGGAATGAAACTGGCAGAAATCGCGGTTCTGAGCGTGCTCGGTCTGCTCGCCTGGACACAGTGGCAGGAGTGGCAGCTCAATCGGAATGACGCCATCACGCTGGCGTACCAGGGAGTGCCTGTCGTCAGTCTGTGGCAATGCGGTCAACTGAAGCAGAAGATGGCCGATCTGACCGACCACGCCGCCGAATTGCAACTTCAGTACCGGGGACAATCTCTCGACGACATAAGTCACTATCTGCAAAGAGAGTGGCGCCATCAGGGCTGCGAGCTGTTATTGGCCCAGCAAGGATATTGAACGCAAGGGGATATGCCGAAAGAGGTTCTTGGAATGAAACCTGGCATGGAACAAGGATGAAAACGAGGAAGAAGATGGAGGCACGTTCCGGAGTCGAACCGGACTAAACGGATTTGCAATCCGCTGCATAACCGCTTTGCTAACGCGCCAT